>CACZTJ010000011.1 GCA_902784065.1 uncultured Prevotellaceae bacterium
TCTTCAGGAACTCGGGATCCTTGTAGTCGATGTACTTGATACCGCTCTTCTTGAAACGGCAGTACTTCTTCTTCTTCGTATCGATAGAAGGAGCGTTCAGATAACGGATTTCACTTTGCTCTGCCATAGTTTAAGCCTCCTCTTTTTTACCAAGCTTTGCGCGACGCTTCTCGGCGTACTCTGCTGCATACTTGTCAAGTTTAACTGTCTGGAAACGGATCACCTTCTCATCACGACGGAAAGCGGTCTCCAGTGTCTTAATCACTTCTGGCTCAGCCTTGAACTCTACCAGGCAGTAGAAGCCTGTAGATTTCTTCTGGATAGCATAAGCCATCTTCTTCAGTCCCCAGGCCTCTTCGTTGACGATCTCTGCACCCTTATCGGTGAGGATCTTCTTGAATTTTGCGGCCGTTTCCTTCATCTGATCATCAGACAAAACGGGAGTTAAAATGAAAACGGTTTCGTATTGATTCATACTCTATTAAAAAATAAAAAATTAATTATGTGCTTCGAAAAGCGGGTGCAAAGGTACAAAAAAGAGGTGAGACACGAGAAGCAAGCGACGGGAGAAGGTGTAAATTTAAGATTATTTAATACTTCTCGCTCTTTTTCAGCTGTTTTATGTGCGTGACGGCTCCAACGAGAATGAGGATGAAGCCACCCAGCAGAAACAGGTTACTGGAGGTGAATCCTGCCATATAACCCACTATCAAAAGGAGGGCGCCGATAATTACCAGCGCCACTCCAAGATATGCTTTCAATTCCTTCATCATGCCTCCTGATCAGGGGTTATCAGCTTGTAACCCTTGCCATGAATGTTGATGATCTCGATCTGGGGATCGTCCTTCAGGTGCTTACGCAGCTTGGTGATATACACATCCATAGAACGGGCATTGAAGTAGTTGTCGTCGATCCAGATGGTCTTCAGGGCGAAGTCGCGCTGCAGGATCTCGTTGGCGTGACTGCAGAGCAGTGCCAGCAACTCGTTCTCCTTCGTGGTGAGCTTGGTCTGCTGATCGCCGATGACGAGCAGCTGCTTCTGGGTGTCGAAGGTGAAGTTACCGATGCGGTAAACAGTCGACTCCTTGGTCTTCTTACCCTTGGTGCGGCGCAGGATGGCCTCAATACGTAACACGAGCTCCTCCATTGAGAAGGGCTTGGTGATATAATCGTCGGCACCGATCTTGAAGCCTTCGAGGATATCGTCCTTCATCGTCTTGGCGGTGAGGAAGATGATGGGTACGTCGGCATTGGCAGCACGGATCTCCGAAGCCAGTGTATAGCCGTCCTTTTTAGGCATCATCACATCGAGCACGCAGATATCGAACTTGTTCTTCAAGTAGGCCTTGAATCCGGCATCGCCGTCGGCACAGAGCTCAGCTACATAGCCTTTGGCCTGCAGATACTCACGGAGCAACATTCCGAGGTTCTCATCGTCCTCGCAAAGCAAAATTTTCACTCTATCATCCATAATTTTAATTATTTTGATTGTTAATAATGTTATTTCTCTTCTTGGAGTATGGGGAGCTTCACGGTAAAGGTGGTACCCTTTCCGAGTTCGCTCTCGCACTTGATCTCGCCGTCGTGGAGGTTGATGATCTTCTTGACGTAGGCGAGACCTAAGCCAAAGCCCTTCACATCGTGCACATTACCCGTGTGGACACGATAGAACTTATCGAAGATCTTCTTCACGTTCTCCTTCTTGATGCCCAGACCGGTATCGCGGATGGAGAAGCAGAGGTGGCCCTTCTCGTTCCAGGTGCGGATATAGATGTCGAGGGGCTGTTCGGGCTTGCGATACTTCACGGCGTTGTCCATCAGGTTGGTGATGGCATTCTGGAAGTGCACCTCATCGACGAAGATGGCAGAATCGACTGCCTCGATCTCAGTATAGATCTTTCCGCCGGTATGCTCCACACGGAGGGAGAACGAGCTGGTGATCGTCTCGAGCAGCTCATTGAGGTCGAGCTCCTTCTTCTTGAAGGTGGCCTGCTTGCGGTCGAACATCGACATCTGAAGCACTTTCTCAACGAGGAAGCGAAGACGCTTCGACTCATCGTTGATCACACCGCCCAAGTGCTGCAGCATCGAGGGACTCTTGGTCACCGACTCATCGTTGAGCATCTGTGCTGCCAACGAGATGCTGGAGATTGGCGTCTTGAGCTCGTGCGTCATATTGTTGATGAAGTCGTTCTTAATCTCGTTGTAGCGCTTCTGACGGAAGATGACCGCGATGGTGAAGATGAACGTGATGAGCAGCACGATGGTGAACACCATTGCCGGAATCATGAAGCGGACGCTGGAGAAGATGTAGGAGTTCATGTCAGGGAAATGAATCTTCACCACACCCATCTTCGGCGAGGGATCATTGCGGAAGAGGGTCTGCTTATAGGTGTACTCCTCGCCCTCCTCAGTGTAGTCGGGACAGCGGTAGATCTCACGTCCGTCGGCGGTCTCCACGCGGAAGTGATAAGGGATGTTCACCCCGTTGTTCATCAGTTCGGCACGGATATCCTGATCGAGCAGTTTGAAGTTGATGCGCTCCTTCAGGGGCTTGTCGGAAGCGGTATAGAGGATGTTATACACCACCTCGTCGAGCAGGGCTTTCTGATAGACATAGCGGTTGCGCACAATCTCCTGCAGCGACTTGGAGGCTTCGGAGATGGAGTTCTTATCGGTGCGCAGGATCATAGCCTTGGGCACATTGGCGGGCTTGATGGCGAAGGTCTTCAGCTCGAAGGAGGAATAGACGGTACCGTCGTCGGCAGCTACCGCAAACTGGTGGCTCTGCCTAACGGTGCCATCGAGGCCATCAACCATAACAGAATCCTGATGGAAGGCTTTACGCTCCGTCTGGCGCACATCTTTCTCCAGATAGCGCAGCGTCTCGTTCATCTCAAGGTTACGAGAGGCCTGATAGAGACTACGGTTCACCGACTCGTCGAACTGCTCCTTCTTCATCTTGGTCATCTCTTCGATATAAGAGATCTGCAAGCTCAGAAGGCCTACGAACGACAGGCCCATGACTATAGCGATAATCCAAATTGTACTTTTCTTCATTTAGTCGGTTTGATATTCTGATGCAAAAGTAATTGAAATCTTAAAAGGAAGCACAAGATATGTTAATAGATTCTTTGAAATTCACCTTTATTAACAATATTAATCTCTCATAGTTGCATATTCTTAAACAACAAAACTCCCCGCAGGCAGAACCCACGGGGAGACACCAATAAAAAATAAATTAAGATGACTTAATCTTCCTCCTTCATTTCAGCCTCATGCTCCTTAATCAGCGTCTGCTGGATGTCGTTCGGAACAAGCTCATAGCTTGAGAAGCTTGTGGTGAACGAAGCACGACCACCAGTCAGTGAACTGAGGGCGATAGAGTAGCTTGCCAACTCCTTGAGAGGAATCTTGGCGGTGAGTTTCTGGTAACCGCTCTCTGAATCCATACCCATGATGATGGCGCGACGACCCTGAAGGTCACTCATCACATCACCCATATAGTCGGCGGGCACGAGTACCTCGAGGTCGTAGATAGGCTCGAGCACCTTTGGACCTGCCTCCTTGAAGGCTGCAGAGAAGGCGTTACGTGCTGCCAGCATGAATGAGAGCTCGTTAGAATCTACGGGGTGCATCTTACCGTCGTAAACAATCACGCGAACGTCGCGGGCATAAGAACCTGTCAACGGGCCCTGCTCCATACGCTCCATCACACCCTTCAGGATAGCGGGCATGAAACGCATATCGATAGCACCACCGACAACGCTGTTGATGAAGACGAGCTTACCGCCCCACTCCAGATCCTTCTCTTCCTTCGACTTGATGTTCATCTTGAACTCCTGGCCGTTGATGGTGAATGAGGTAGGATCAGGCATACCGTCGGTATAAGGCTCAACGATCAGGTGAACCTCACCGAACTGACCAGCACCACCCGACTGCTTCTTGTGACGATAGTCGGCACGAGCCATCTTCGTGATGGTCTCACGATACGGGATCTTCGGCTCCTGATACTCGATCTGGATCTTCTCGTTGTTCTCCATACGCCACTTCAAGGTGCGCAGGTGGAACTCACCCTGACCATGAACGATGATCTGGCGGAGCTCCTTAGACTGCTCAACCACCCATGTGGGATCCTCCTGGCGCATCTTCTGCAGAGCAGCCATCATCTTCTCGGTCTCTGCCTCGTTGACAGCCTTGATGGCACGAGAGAACTTAGAGTTAGGATATTTGATGAAGTTGAACTTATTGTCGACGTCCTTACCATTCAGGGTGTTACCGGTCTTCACGTCCTTCAGTTTCACGGTACAGCCGATGTCGCCGGCACGCAGCTCATCGACCTGGATACGGTTGGCACCAGCACAAGCATAGAGTGTACCCATGCGCTCCTTAGAACCGCGATCAGCGTTGGTCAGATCGTCGCCGCTCTTCACAACACCACTCATCACCTTGAAGTACTGAACCTCACCGATATGGGGCTCAACACCTGTCTTGAAGAAGTAAAGTGATGTGGGAGCAGATGCATCGGCAGGAACCTCCTTACCGGCAGCATTCTTAACAACAGGCATCTCGCTGACGAAGGGAACCACGTTGCCGAGGAACTCCATCAGGCGGCGAACGCCCATATCACGACCTGCGCAGACGCAGAATACGGGGAAGATGCTACGGGTGACAAGACCCTTGCGGATACCCTCACGCATCTCGTCCTCGCTGAGGTCCTCGCTCTCGAAGAACTTCTCCATCAGTGTATCGTCGCCAGCAGCAGCTGCCTCTACGAGAGCAGCCTTCCACTCCTTAGCCTTCTCCATCTGATCAGCTGGAATATCCTCGATGATAGGTGCACCACCCTCGGGCTTCCAAGAGTACTTCTTCATCAGCAGCACATCGATCACGCTGTTGAAACCATTACCCGTAGCGATTGGATACTGAACGGGGACGCAGTTGGGTCCATAAACCTCCTTCAACTGGTTCAGGATCTGGTCGAAGTCGCAGTTGTCGCGATCCAGCTGGTTCACCAGGAAGATCACGGGCTTCTTCAGCTTCTCAGTGTTACGGAAGGCATTCATCGTGCCTACCTCAGGACCATACTGGCCATTGATGAGGAGCACAGCCTGATCGGTGACATTCAGGGCGGTAATAGCACCACCAACGAAGTCGTCGGAACCCGGACAGTCGATGATGTTCAGCTTCTTGTTGTTCCACTCTACATGAAAAACAGTAGAGAACACCGAGTAGCCATATTCCTGCTCAACAGGGAAATAATCGCTCATGGTGTTCTTACCCTCTACGGTTTCGGCAAGAGTCGTCTTGCCGCTACCCGCACTGCCAAGCAGTGCAATGTTTTTGATCTCGTTTGTCTGATATACTTTCATATCTTTGTTAGTTTTAGGGAATATTAAATTTCGCGGCTACGAAATTAGGCATTTTCCCACAAAACGCCAAAGATTTCTTTCAATAATTAAGCATTATTAGGATTTGCGCATTTGGTTTTTTGCTTGCTTAATCGTATCTTTGCCCCCGAAAATGGCTGGAATCTACGTACATATACCCTTCTGCAAGAGCCGTTGCATCTATTGCGGCTTTTACTCGACGACGCGCTCAGCGCTTCGCCAACAGTATGTGGATGCACTATGCCGGGAGCTCGCGATGAGGAAGGGCGACGCCCTTGTGGAGACGATCTATCTGGGTGGAGGAACACCCTCACAACTCAGCATCGGGCAACTTCAGCAGGTGCTGGACGCTATATATATATATAATAAGGTGTCGGCAGAGGCGGAAGTAACCATCGAGTGTAATCCTGACGATGTGACGGAGGCGTTTGCCGAAGGCATCCGCGAGTTGCCTGTGAACCGTGTGAGCATGGGGGCCCAGACATTTAACGATGAGCGGTTGCGCTTCCTCAAAAGAAGGCACACATCGGCACAGGTGGGTGCTGCTGTGGATCGGCTCAGGAAGGCAGGCATCGGCAATCTCAGCATCGACCTGATGTACGGTTTCCCTGAAGAGACGCTGGAAGACTGGGAGAATGACATCCGACAAGCGTGTTCCCTCGAGGTGGAACATATCTCGAGCTACTGCTTGATGATAGAAGAAGGCACGCCGTTGGCGCGTCTGGGAACGGAGCCCTGCGACGAAGAGACGGAGCGCACGATGTACGACACTCTCATCGACCGCTTAGGGTCCGCAGGCTATGAGCATTACGAGATCTCGAACTTCGCCAAACCAGGCTATCGCTCCCGCCACAACTCGAGCTACTGGACAGGTATCCCCTATATCGGCATCGGCGCAGCAGCACATTCCTTCGACGGCAATAGTCGCAGTTGGAATGTGAGCGACATCGAGCGGTATATAGACGGTATGCAACAAGGGCAACGCCTGTTTGAGGAAGAGCTGCTCGACGAGGACACACGCTATAACGACACCGTAACCGTAGCCCTCCGTACCCGTGAGGGACTGGACCTCACCCTGCTGTCGGAGTCGCATCGCCGCTACTGCGAGGAAAACGCGAAACGATTCCTGGACGACGGACTGCTGAGGATAGACGGCAACAGGTTGCACCTCACACGTCGCGGACTCTTTGTCAGCGATATGATCATGAGTGAACTGATGATGGTAGATTAAATGGAACTCTGCAGCATCAGCCGTTTGATGGCAAACACATAATAGGCTATCAGCAACGGATAACCGATATAATATAAGGTACCTACGCTAAACACCACATAATCGAACGCACAGATACCCGTCAATCCACCCAGATAGAGGATGGTACCACCCATTGACAGATGGCGCATCACATCTTCGACGGTGGCGATGGCGACAATGATTATCGCCCACACTGAAGAGACGAACACACCCAACCAGAATGGCAGCGTAAAGGGATTGAGCGAAGGATGATAGTAGAAATGGCGCCACGACTCTGCCCCAAACAACTGGATGGAGCTATAGAGGACGGCTGAGGAGGATACCAGCAGACAGAGCAGCGTGGGATAGAAAGAAGGGATATCGTTGAAGTGAACAATCTTCGCTCCTAAGCGCATCAGGCGACGGATGCCGTAAGCCACACCTGCTACCACGATAATCGCAAGAAACGCCAGCAGATGAACATTTGAGAACAGGTCGATAAACTGACTGATGGGATCGTCGGGCGACACCTTCGCCAGCAGCTCGTTCTCATGAATCCAACCGAAGGTCAACTGATCGCGCGCCACCTTCACCCATATCGAGTCGATCGTATCTGCAGGAATCGTCTTGATATCAGCCACCACGATACGTTCAGACCGATGGATGGTGATAGAATCCTTCTGCATCTCACCAGCCTCTGACTCAATCTCCATCGATACGACATCGGGCACAGACATATCCTCAGGTTGCTGAGCCACCAGAACCAGCGAATCGCCTGTCACCACGAAATTATAGTTCTGCGTGTAGTGATGGGTGGTGTAGAAAGAGATGGAGTCGATCTGCTGACTGGTCAGATCCCAGGCATCAGGTGTGATCTGTCCGCGATTGTAGCAGCCGCTAAGAAGCAGCACGAGGAAAAAGAGACTAACGATCTTCCGCATAGACATTCATCTGACAATGTTGACAATCAAACTCTAAACGGAAGCGGCGACCATCGCCTAAGACGAGAGACAGGGGCTCACGCCACGTGGGGCGCTGTCCACCATGTTTGACACAATAACCCAGACTGTAACGGATGCAATGACGGCACTGCATAATAGGGCCATCACCCCCTTTGAGCTCGAAAGCAGTGAGCGCTTTGGCACCATAAAAATCGCGAGCCTTCTGATTGGAGATATTATACAGATAGGGATAAGCGTATTTTTGGCCTACTCCCCTCACCTCGCCTTCCTGATGATCGGGAACAGCTGGGGCAGGCTTTTCTTTCAATAACGCCTCCACCAGTTGGCGGCGCATCTCAGAGAGCTGACTATTGGGGATGAAGAAATTAAAATCCTCAGGCACATCCACCCCAGCACACTCAAAGATGGTATCGCCTAATTTCGACAACTGGCGAATGATATTCTCACGAGGTGACTTCTGTGCCAGCTGGTGTTCTGCAGCAACCTGCACCGTCGTACCGTTTGCGCTGAGTTCAAAACCATCGAAAACAGCGCGAAGTGCGATGGTTACAGGAATCTTTCTGGTGGCACTGGGTTTGGAGAGTACCCGCTCAAACTCCTGATCGTTATTACGATAAAGAGCCATTCCCGGGCGTAAGTTGGAGGGCATCTTGAAGGGATAGATACGATTGCCCTCCACACGGTTGGCACGCAGGCCCTCAAACTTCCGATCTGCATTGAGGAAACAGAGTCCGTCGCCATTGGCGAAACTCGTGACGCCTGCTACATTAAAGGAATTACCCCGAATCTCCTTCACCGTTCCCACAAACTCGCCTACGGCCTTGGGTGTGTCGAAGGAGGCGATATCGGGTTGACGACCATTCAGGAAATAGGTGGTATAGCCCCGATTGAAGGTGCGGTTAAGATCAGGCTTGAAGGTGTATTCACAACGACCCTGTGAGGCGCGACAATATTGGTCGGGATGCTGTCGGATGATCTCGTTCAGGCGTTCACTATAGGCAGCTGTCACATTCTTGACGTAAGCCACATCCTTCAGGCGTCCTTCTATCTTAAACGAGGTAGCCCCAGCCTCCACCAGCTTCTGCAGGTTGTCGCTCTGGTTCATATCCTTCAGCGACAACAGATAGCGTTCGTGTTCTATCTCCTTACCATCGGCATCGACCAGAGAGAAGCGCATCCTACAGAACTGGGCACACTCCCCACGATTGGCGCTGCGACGGAAACAATATTCCGACGCATAACAGAGTCCGGAATAGCTCACGCATAAGGCACCGTGAACAAAGACCTCGAGTTCGATATCAGGCACCTCACGATGGATGGTTGCTATCTCCTGAGCCGACAGCTCTCGGGCTAATACCGCACGGGAGAAACCGACATCACGGAGCCAGCGCACCTTCTCTGCTGAACGGTTATCCGTCTGCGTGGATGCATGCAGCGCCATAGAGTTTTGACGCTTGAGCATCGAGCGTACCGCCATATCCTGTACCAGAACCGCATCTACCCCAGCCTTCTCCAGCTGACTGATCACCTCGCTGACGGAGGCAAGCTCATCATCATAGATAATGGTATTAAGCGTGACATAGACCTTAGCACCAAAAAGATGGGCATAACGGCACAGTTGGCTGATATCCTCAATGCTGTTGCCAGCTGCCGCACGTGCACCGAAACGCGGCGCACCGATATAGACGGCATCAGCGCCATGATCGATTGCTGCAATACCGCATGCCAGGTTCTTGGCTGGAGCTAAGAGTTCTAATGATGTCAAACCTGAACGCTATTTAATATCATCAATATTATAAGGTGTCTCCTGATAGACATAATAGTTGATCCAGTTAGCATAGAGAAGATTAGCGTGTGCACGCCAGGTAACCAACGGCGGATTATCAGGATTGTTATCGAGATAATAGTTCTTGGGCAGATCCACATCATCACGTATGCCCTTATCACGACGATATTCCGTATCGAGGGTATTCGGCGCATACTCCAGATGACCTGTGATGTAGAACTCACGTCCACCTCGGGCCATCACCATACTCACGCCGCAATCAGGCGACTCTGCTATCAGCGTGAGATCGGGATTAGCCAGAATATCCTCACGATGCACCTCCGTATGACGGCTGTGAGGCATCATAAACACATCGTCGAAGCCGCGGAAGATGGGAAGCGCCGTATCCAGCGGATACTGTGGGAAGATGCCAAACATCTTCTTCTCCAACGGATATTTGGGGATACCATAGTGATAATACATTCCAGCCTGTGCCGCCCAACAGATATAAAGCGTACTGGTAACATGGGTACGGGCCCAGTTGAAGATATCCGTAATCTCATCCCAATAGTTCACCTCTTCGAAATCGAGCGTCTCAACAGGTGCACCTGTGATGATCATCCCGTCAAACTTATCATTACGCATCGACTCAAAGTCGCGATAGAACATCATCATGTGTTCTATCGGCGTGTTCTTGGAGGTATGGCTACGCAGCTTCATGAAGCTGATCTCCAACTGCAGAGGTGTATTAGAAAGGAGACGGACCAAATCCGTCTCTGTGGTAATCTTAAGTGGCATCAGATTGAGAATCACGATGCGAAGAGGACGTATATCCTGCGTTGTGGCCCTCGAATTGTCCATCACAAAGATATTCTCATTCTTAAGAATATCTATGGCAGGTAATCTATCTGGTAATCTTAAAGGCATCTTTTTCTATATGGTATGATTTTTAATTGTAATGACGCAACAAGAGACATTGTCAAGTCCTCCTCTAGCGATGGCTGCTTCACACAGCGCATTGGCATCTGCACCATTGGTCAACAACTCCTGAATCATCTTATCGGGCACCATATCCGACAGTCCATCAGTACACAACAGATACTGATCGCCATCAGTCACATCATTCGTGATCTTTACCATATCCATATAAGATGATTTGGCGCCTCCACCGATACAGTTGGTGATGATATTGGTATGCTTCTCTTCACCAAGCATCTCATTCAAGGAATGATCGGTTGTAAGCTGAGTCAGTTGTCCGTCAGCAAAACGATACAGGCGACTATCACCACAGTTCAGGGTATAAAAATCACCCATATAATAAGCCAAAGCCACAAGCGTAGTTCCCATTCCCTGATACTGTTCATCAGCTCGTCCTTTGGAAGCTACAATATTATTGATGGAATCGAGCCACTCAATCATGGCCTCATAGAATTCACTGGCTCCTAATCCCGAGGGGAGATCATGATAATAAAACTGGAGATTCTTCAGCACATCATTGCTGGCCACATCACCACGATTATGACCTCCCATACCATCTGCCACCGCAACAATATAGCGGTCCTGATTATTAAGTGATACCTGGATGGCGTGATCATCATTACGTACATAATGATTATCTACAAGTATCATATCTTCATTCTGTCTTCTTACACAGCCCACTCTACTGGCTGATGTGATATCATATACAATCATTTTTCTATTAACTGATTATAACTTGGAGATTGACGTTTGCTATTGTGAGAATATCGCCGCTGTTCAGGGTCATCTCGACATCCGGCTGAATGGGACGCTGATTGAGCATCGTACCATTGGACGAATGCTTATCAACCACACACCACCCTACACCAGGATTAAATTTCAACTGAGCATGAACGCCAGAAACGTAACTCTGATTTTCAAAGAACTGAGTATAGGGGCCCTTACGGCGACCGATGATCGCTCCGTTCATACCATTGATACGTATATTCAAACTGTCATTAATAAGTGCCAATCCTGGCATGCCTCTCATGGAACTAGCTGGTCCATCATTTCTCGGTGATCCGTAGGACATATATCCTGGCATAGACATACCCATTGTGCCCACTGACATACCCATAGACATGCCAACAGATTGTCCCCGCTGGCTGACTGAGCCATCAGGGGCTACCATCATTCCGCCACAATGCGTACAACGGCGTCCTACTCCTACCCGGCCACACTGGTTGCAGAAATACAGCTTCTGCCCACACTGGTCGCAGTAATGGGAATCATCGTCGATTTCTTCTTTACACGTTGGACAAATAATCATCTTCTATCTAAATATCTTCTGGTAATATAATCTGATAAGTTTCCTTCGTCACCTGATCAGGCGGCATCTGCGACACACGAAGCGAGAGCTTCTGGATGGTAGCGTCGAGCAGGTTACGCATCTCACGGGCATTGCCCCAAGACTCGTCTTTTGCCAAAACCATCCTGTAGATCGTGTCGAGCAATTTGAATTCGGCTGTCTGAGAAAGGGTATATTGCTCTCTCTGAGCCATCGACTTGAAGATAGAGAGCAGCTCATCTTCATTATAGTCGTCGATATGGAGCTTGTGAGTGAAACGACTGGCCAGACCAGGATTCATCTGCAGGAACTCCTCCATCTTGTCCTTATAGCCAGCAGCAATCACCACAAACTTACCACGATCGTCTTCCATGCGTTTCATCAGCGTGTCGATAGCCTCCTTGCCATACTGGTCACCACCATCGCTGAGGGTATAGGCCTCATCGATGAAGAGGATACCACCCATCGCTTTGTCGCACATACTGTTGACAATCTTCGGGGTCTCACCCATATATTTACCAACTAAGGTGGCGCGACTCACCTCCAACACACGACAGGTAGGCAGGATCTCCATCGCCTGAAGCACCTCACCCATCTTACGCGACAGAGAGGTCTTTCCTGTACCAGGATTACCTGTCAGCACGAAGTTCATAGCCATCTGCTGCACCTTACCGGCACCCATCGCTGCACGCTGTTTCATGAACATACTCTGTACTGCCAGACGACGGATAGAGTTCTTCACGGTACGCATGCCGATGAACTCATCAAGCTCGTTGAGAACCTCATCAAGCGGACGTGCTGCCTCGCTCTGTGCCATTGGCAGATCATCCTGCGTCAGGCTGAACATATCACGCTCCTGGAAGCTTGGATCGTTCATCAGTTTGACAAGACGCTGACTCTGTCGCTCAACGGCCTCATCAAAGATACGACGAGCCTCACGGGCATTGCCGAAGTTCTTGTCACGACGCAGATACAACTGCTCGAACTGACGATGGATGGCACCACGCATCACCTCATCGACAGTGAAGTTCTTCTTGCTGGCCAGATTCAGGAAGATCTGCGTCAGCTCATCTGGTGTATAGTCGTCGAAATGAATCGTCTGTGTGAAACGGCTCTTCAAACCCGGGTTAGAGTCAATGAAGTCGTGCATCTGGTCTGTGTAACCTGCCACGATACAGACAAACTTACCTCGATCGTCCTCCAATCGCTTCAGAAGCGTATCGATAGCCTCAGCACCAAACGTGTCTCCATCATTTGACTTCAAGGTATAAGCCTCATCGATGAAGAGCACACCACCCAGTGCCTGATCTACCAGCTGATTGGTCTTAATAGCTGTCTGTCCGGAATAACCTGCCACCAACTTAGAGCGGTCGGCCTCAACCAACTGGCCTCGTGACACAATACCCAATGTCTTGAAGATATCAGCCATAATACGTGCCACAGTCGTCTTACCTGTTCCAGGATTACCACTGAACACATAGTGCTTTCCTTGGAACGTATTGGTCTCTCCGCGCTTGATCTGAAGATTGAGGTAGGATGTGAGATTTGCCACCTCTTTCTTCACAGCTGCCAGACCCACCAGTCCGTCAAGCTTAGCCAGACAGTCGGATACATCTACAGACTGCGGAGCCTCGTATGGGATATCTGCAGCCGAGATGGTCATCAGCTCCTCATTCGACATCGACGAGATATCCTCACCCTGCAGACGCTGTGCCTGACGCTTACAGATCTGATCGAAGAGCGTACGCATCGTACGACCATTGGCGAAGTCATTGCCACGAGAGTTGTATAACTCCGTGATCTGCTTCTTTGCCAGCTCTTCTGCCTCAGGTGAGAAGATATATTTCTTCTCCTTGGCGAAGACAAGCATGATCTGATACAACTGCTCTGGTGAGTAGTCCTTGATATCGAGGAAGTAAGTGAAACGGCTCTTGAAACCTGGGTTGATGCGGAAGAGGTTCTCCATCTCCGTGCGATAGCCGGCAGCAATCACCACGAACTTACCGCGATCATCCTCCATGCGTTTCATCAGCTTCTCTAAGGCCTGAGCACCCTGATTATCCCGTTCTCCAGCAGCATTCTGTGGTGCCAACGTATAGGCCTCATCCACAAACAGGATACCACCCATAGCTTTGTCGCAGAGCTTGTCGACCACCTTTGGTGTCTCACCCTGATAAGGGCTAACCATCTTGGCGCGATCCACCTCCACCACATGTCCGCTGTCGAGATAACCGATAGCAGCAAGGATCTCTCCTAACTTTCGCGCAATGGTGGTCTTACCCGTACCAGGATTACCTGTCAGAATCACGTGCATCGACATTTTCTCCTGTTCTCCCAATCCGCGTTCTGCACGCTCGATACTGTTCTGAACAGAATAGGCAATCTCACGCACTGCACTCTTCACCTCATCCATACCGATGAAGTTGTCGAGATCCCTCAGAATATCATCTACGCTACGCTCCTCAGGAACATAACCTCTGATATCACTCTTCTCCACCTGAAAGGCATCTGCACCACGACTGATAAACTGGGTGAAGATATCCTCTGCGGTCTTACTGGCGAGATGACCGTTACCAAACGTCTCGTCCTTGATCTTTACCTGATATTTGAAAAAGCGTGTCAACAAGTCATCAGCCTCTGGCGAGAACCTAGTGACACCATACTTTGTACGCAGGTTCAACTTACAGATATCTGTCAGTTCCTGATAACCTGGTGTCGGCAGACGGAACGTGTATTTGAAACGATTGGCCACAGCAGGGTTGCTCTCCAGGAAATCGTCCAGACCTTTCGTCAAACCTGAGATGATCACCACGGGATTGTCTTCCCATTTCCCCATCTCCACGAACAGCTTATCCAACGGATTCACCTGATTAGAATACTTATCAGGCAGCAGCTTCTGGACATTATCGAAGAACAGGATACCATCCTTAGCCTTCTTGATATTATCATCCCATTTCTCAACAAAACGCTGGTAATCTACTGCGTCAACCATTGTCAGCTTCGGCTTCACGATAATCCTATGTTTATAGAAATAATCGCGAAGGATCTCTGCCAGTATGGTCTTACCTGTTCCCGTTTCACCAATCACGATGGCGTTTACGGAGATACCTATATTGGATATATCCTTACGGGAGCGCAAATAGGCATAGGTATTGACAATCGTCTTGAGCTGACGTTTTACCTCGTCAAGTCCTACCAGTTTGTCAAGCAAGTCCTGTGATGCGATCGGCTGACCGCACCATTTGCAGAACTTTGCTAAAAGTCTGTTTTCTTTATGACAGTTCTCACAAACCATTATTCTACGTCTCTTTCTAATTGCTTGATGATAGATGCAGGAATCGACTTCAGGTTGTCTGCATCAGGATTAGCTACATTTAATATACTCGGACTGAAGATCACGAAATCGAGTACGAATACCAGTGCCAGCAAACTCCACAAGATATAATGCAGCACACTCTCACCACTGATAGATCGCACCTGATCCGTCACATCGTTCAACAGCGCGAACTTTGAGCCATTATACTTATACGACTTGGTCTTGAAGGTATAATATAAAGGTTCAAGGAGTGATGACTTGATATCGTTCTCCAGTACCTCTGATATCAGTTTACTATCAGCTTTCTCGTCGCCTCGGAAGTCTGTCAGGTGGCATACCAGCATATAGACCAGTGTGATCACCACAATGATGATATTGAACAGATTCGGATGAGACTGCCCGAAATATTTCAATATAATAATAGGTATATACGACGATGCGACTCCCACAAGTCCCCAAAGGAGTGAGAAGAAGAAATCATACCCACGGAAGAAGGCTCTGGTACCAACGATGAGACCCGTTATTCCACCCAAGGGTAATCCTACAGCTATCAGTGAATGTTCAAGCAGATAGGAGCGATCATTCACACCGATGATCATCACGAGAAGGATCCAGACAGCACAGAGACCATAGAATGTGAAACGCCATATCTTCTCCTTGGCTTTTGCCATCTTCCAGTTGTCACGCACTTCCTTGATACGTGAAGTGGTCTCCTGACGGGCATCCACAAAACGCTTGTAATAGGTCTGCGTCCTGTCAATCTTTCCTATGGCCATCAGCCATTCTTCCAAGGTGTGCTCGTAGGCATATTCTTCAGTGAAGTCGGCAAACGGATCCTCATGATAGAAGATCGACATCCACTGTGTGAACGAGCCGTTGCGGATCTCCGTTCTGATCTGTGGGTATTGCTTCTCATCAAGCTGGCGCCCATCAGTAAGCACTTTTCCGTCAGGCATCAGATAAACGGGAGACGTACCTAAGATACGGCAGAAGCGATAGACAGCGGTCTTATAGTCATAGGCTCCCATACGCTCACGATTCTCCTCACTTCCCAGATCGAAACAACGATGATGCTCATTCAGCACTTCATTCCATCCATGTAGCTGTGCATAGTAGTTGAATCTGCCATCCAGCTCCACAATATCACTCATGGCATTCTTGAAGCCTTCATCATCCAGATGCTCCACGCCTTTCAGACGTTCGCAGATCTGTTCGCCAATCTGTAATGGCGTATAGGCCGATCTGAGGTCATAGCCTGCCTCACGATCGAGGTTATACAGCACCTTATAGGCCAACGATTCCGAATAGGTCTTTCCCTGAGTGAGAATACGCATACTCTCGCAGACCATCCTATCCTCATGGCTATACATCCAGGCAAGAAGTCGTCCGTCTGTCAGACAATGCCAGTCGTCTTCTGTCAGCTGTTCCCTACCAAAGGTCTGCACGATCTCCTTCAAGGAAGACGAGGGATAGCGTGCTAACAGGGGGATATCAGGATCAATCTCATAGACGGTCTTCAGTACAGCGATCTGTGCACTCTTCTTATCCGTCTTTGAGAAATAAGAACGGATACGGTCGATGTTACAGGTGGTATGAGATTCCAGATAAAGGAACAGGGTGTCGTTGGGATTAGATAGCAGAATCGCATAGTCGCTCTGATAACTCAACAGGGATATCGCAATGGTATGGATATCTTCACACAGATTGCCCCTCACATCCTTATAGGGATAAGAAGGCTCCATGTTATACACTGCTGACATCAGACCTGCACGCTGATCCACAGGATAGCGATTAGTCACGATGTCCTTCATGATGGTACTGAGCTTATCATTACCACACGACTCCAGCCACTGACTGATACGTCCATTATAGAGATAGCCGATAGCCAGTTTCTGGTTATCGAGCAACAGCGGAATCAGTTCGTGGAGATTGTCGGCAACCAGGTTCTTATCTGGATCGACAACAAAACTCTTATATTTCAGGAACGGTGATGAGAGGTCCACCGTCGGATTACCACCAAGGAACCACTCCTCCACTTGTTCATAGCCCCAACGTTTGGCAGGATTTACCACCGTCAAGCCCTGAACGATCATTCTGACACGGTTAGGAAGTTCAAGAATACGAGGCAAGCGTCCTTCACTCTTCTGGCGCATCATCGTACGCTCATTCGAGCTCAGCGGCGACTCACCAAGCCAGAGTGTCATCAGACAGATACCAAACGAGTAGAAGTCAACAGAAGGCATCACCTCCACCACACCATCGATCACATCAGAATACATTTCCGGTGCGGCATAGATGGGGGTACGGGCCTGTGTGGTCTTATGGGCTTTACCGTCCTGATCCAGGATGCTGGAGATACCAAAGTCGCCAAGCACAAGTTCCGTATGTTCCTTGTCGCGGAAGAAGAAGTTGCCTGGTTTGATATCCTTATGCAGAATATGACTCTGGTGGCAGTAAGCCAGCGCAGCAGCGCCCTGAAGGGCTATTCTGCGGAACTTATCCATATCGCCATTCAGTCGATACTCCTGCATCGTACCACCCTGGAGATACTCCATCAGTTCGTAATATCTGTGCTTGCCATCGACGTAGGTCTTGCCAAAGTCATACACCTTGACAATCATCTCGAAATCAAAGTTATAGACCGTCTGAAGAACTTTCTTGTTAACGTCGAAATTGGGATAATAGATCTTCAGCACAAATTTCTCTCCGTCGCGCTCTACCAGGAACACCTGAGCTTCACCCGTATCCTCGCTCAACGACTGGATATTCTTATATTTGTTGCCCTTCAGCAAGAAGAATTTCTCATCAACATTTTCATCCTTCGAAGCTACCATACCATTCGCCCTGACGGTACCTCCCCTATTGGTTGCTCGTATCGTCGAAGATGTAGCACGTATTGTGGCATCATATCCACCAGCGTCAACACGACGGGTAGCGTCAATATTATCTGGCTGATTGGGGTTGAACGTTCTATCCGTATTCATTATAAATCGTCTTTAATTTCCTTTCTCGAATTTCCACCAAGGATCACCCATTTACCACCCATCTGCGGCTTGGCACATCCGCAGGGACTGGAGTGAAGCGCATGTTTGAAATTACACTGCCAAGCCAGTCGTACACCTTGGGGGCGACAAGCCATCGCGTAATTACGCACCTGGGCTGGTCTGGGTTGTGGCTGCTGGGCCAGCTTGTCGAGCAGTTCGGAGATCTTATCCAGGCATTTCTGCTTCTTCTCATCATACTCCTCTTTGCTCATACGCTTATTCTCTGATTCTGGGATAATGGGATTCAGTGTTCCCCTATCCTGTGCCAACAGCGTCAGCACACGCTCACGCAACTTGACATTGGCCTCATCTTGCTGCTTCTCATGTTCTGTCGAATAAGGGATCATCAGATCCATCTCCTGCAACTCCTCAGCCATCTTCTGCATCTCGATGTATTCAGGCATCTGACGAACCTGCTCCAGAAGCATCACGGCATCATCCGTCAGAGGTGTGCCACACTGCTTGCAGAAGGCGAAATCGTTCATCGTATGGCAAACAGGACAGACAATACCGCCTTGCGGACTACCGCATTCAGGGCAGAAAGCCTCGTTGCCATCCAGATGGGCGCCACAGAAAGAGCACACATCCTTTCGGACATAACGGCGACAGGTCTCACAGAAGTCTGCGTCAGGATCTAATTCTGCACCGCAGTTCGGACAAGACATCTTGCCAATCTGACTTCCGCAGGAAGCACAGAACACGGCTTCTGGATCATTGATGGTTCCACAATACGGACAGGCAACTCCCTGGGCAGCTCGCATGTTCATCTGCATCTGCTGGCCCATCTGGAAGTTATCAGCAGGCTCCATATAACGCTCTTCACGCTGAAGCTGCTGCATCCCTCGATTCGTTCTCTCAGGGTTTATAGTAATATCCTCATTCATACTTTTTTTGATTAAGCTAGGTGCAAAATTAATAAAAAAAACAAATCTACAAAAAAAAACCGCCGTAAATTTACATTTACGACGGCATTTTGTTCATTTTTGACCCGATTACCACAGTTCGAGGCGCTCAGATTTGGGAATAAACATCTTATCACCCTCTTTTACACCAAAAGCATCATACCAGGCATCAATATGGGGTAAAGCTCCATTTACACGCCAGCGACCCAGTGAATGAGGATCGCTCTTGGTGCGATTACGGATCTCCTCTTCAGTGATGTTACCAGCCCACACACCAGCATAAGCGTGGAAGAAACGCTGATCTGCTGTCAGACCGTCTTTCTCGCCAAGCGGACAGAGTTTGGTGGCATTCTTATAAGCAGCATAAGCTACCTGCAGACCACCGTGATCCGCCAGGTTCTCACCCAGTGTCAGACGACCATTGGCATTCAGGTCGGGCAGCACCTTGATCTTGCTGAAGAAGTCAGCATATCTGTCTGTACGCTCTGTAAAGTTCTTTGCGTCAGCATCAGTCCACCAGTCGTGCATGTTTCCATCCTTGTCGTAATGACGTCCCTGATCATCGAATCCATGCGTCATCTCATGGCCAATTACTACACCGATGGCACCATAGTTAAAGGCATCGTCAGCAATAGGATCGAAGAACGGAACTTGCAGAATACCAGCAGGGAAACAGATCTCGTTCGTGGTAGGATTATAGTAGGCGTTAACCGTCTGGGGATCCATATACCAGTCGTCTCTGTCAACAGGCTTTCCTGCTGTATGGTCTATTCTCCATGCTGTCCAGAAACGGTGGCACTCATGCATATTCTCGTAGTAAGATTTTTTAGCATCAATCTTCAGGTCAGACAAGTCTGTCCAGCGATCGGGATAACCAATCTTCACGTAGAAGGTGTTGAGCTTCAGCAATGCGTTCACCTTTGTGGAGTCATCCATCCAGTCCTGAGCAGCGATACGCTCACCAAGGGCAATACGCAGATTCTCTACGAGGGTCTTCATGCGCTCTTTCGATGAGGCAGGGAAGTACTTCTTGACATAGATTCTGCCCAGTGCCTCACCCATCACGTTCTGCACCTGATTCGTAGAACGACGCCACAGCGGATGATCCTCTTTACGTCCTGAGAACACCTTACCGTAGAAGTCGAAGTTGGCAGCGCGCACCTCGTCATTCAGGTAACCTGTGCTACCGTCTATCTGTCCCCACTCCATCACGTCGCGATACTCAGCTGCAGTCATCGTGCTAAACAACTTGTCTGCGGCCTTCATAAACTCCACCTGACCAACGACAACATCCTGAATATATTCGCTCTTGATGCCCTTAGCATTCATCTGGCGCTCTATCTGGAAGTTAGGACACATGGCGTTAAGATCCTTCAGCGTCATCTTGTTATAGTTGGCAATGGGGTCACGCAGTTCTGTACGTGACTTTGAAACCTTTGCCAAAGCAGTCTCCACCTTCAGGATGTTCTTCATCTTCTTCTCAGCAACAGCCTTCTTGAAGCCGTAGAGCTGGAACATACGAACGATGTGCTTCTTGTAAGCCTCACGGATCTTCACCGTAGCCTCATCATTCTCCAGATAATACTCTTTCTGTCCTAAGGTCAGTCCGCTCTGAGCGAAATTCAGGATGTTCTGAGTCGCATTCATCTCGTCCGCACCGAGATAGGCAGCAAAGATCTCTGAGTTGCCGTAAGGCATCAACTCAAGCTGGATAGCGAAGAGCTGCTCCTTGGTCTTGGCAGCTTCCAGGCGCTTGATAACAGGCATCAAAGGCGCCAAGCCATCCTGTTCCCTGCGTGCAGAGTCCATTGCCAACTTATAGAGATCACTCAGTTTCTGTTCTACAGTACCTTCCTGATACGTATTCTCCTGCAATTCCTTCAGGATACCATTGATGCGCTTGTTGTTGTCTTCAGCCAGACGGTCGAAGCTACCGAAGCGCGAATAAGCAGCAGGCAGCGGATTGGCTTTCATCCATCCACCACAGGCATACTCGTAGAAGTCATCACCAGGACGAACGCTCTTGTCGAAATCAGATACATTCAGACCTGATCCTAATGTACTTTGAGCCATTGTCATCATAGAGACAGATGCCATTGCCATCATAGTTAAAATTCTTTTCATCTTAAATTATTTAATTAGAAATTATTGATTCCAAAGTTTCGCTGAGCTGTTCCCAGCGCTCCACCTCCTCGTCGAGACATTTCTTCGTAGAGGTGTATTCCGTCACAAGTGTCATGTCTGAGGCATTCTCAGGCTGCATCAGCAACTCGTCGAGTTCCTTAATGCGCTGTTCCATCTTCTCGATCTTTGCCTCCGACTCCTTCACAGCCTTCTCTGCACGATTCCTGCGCTTCTGCTGTTCCTTGCGCTCCGCATAACTGAGAGCTTTGGCTAAAGCTGGCGAATGGTCCTCTTCAGAGGAAGTTTCTAGTCCGACGTTACGGACTGGGAGTTCGCTGGTTACGGACTGAGAGTTTGCTCTCGACGGACTAATGACGTCCTTTCTGCCCAGCTCGTCGAGCTCGCTGATCTTCTTGGCCTGAAGGAAATCATAGATACCACCCAGGTGCTCCTTCACCTTGCCGCCTCCAAACTCATAGACCTTTGTCACCAGGCCATCCAGGAACTCACGATCATGACTCACGATGATGGCTGTACCATCAAAGGCTTTGATAGCCTCTTTCAGCACATCCTTCGAAGGCATGTCGAGATGGTTTGTGGGCTCGTCGAGGATCAACAGGTTTACAGGCTCCAACAGCAGACGGATCATCGCCAAACGACTTCTCTCGCCACCACTCAGCACCTTCACCTTCTTATCTGACTCCTCGCCACCAAACATAAAGGCACCCAGGATATCGTTGATACGCAGGCGGATATCGCCTTTCGCCACATGGTCGATCGTCTGGAACACAGTCAGACTCTCATCGAGCAACTGCGCCTGGTTCTGGGCGAAATAGCCTATCTGGATGTTATGTCCCACCTTCAGTTCGCCAGTAAAGGGAATCTCACCCATGATACACTTCACGAGGGTGGATTTACCTTCACCGTTCTTACCTACAAACGCCACTTTCTCGCCACGTTTGATGGTCAGTGTCACATGATCGAAAACGGTATGTGCCCCATAGTCCTTACGCACCTCGTCGCAGATGATCGGATAGTCGCCGCTTCTGAGACAAGGTGGGAACTTCAGGTGCATCGCCGAGTTATCCACCTCGTCGATCTCGATAGGCACCACCTTCTCCAGCTGCTTGATCTTCTGCTGCACCTGCACAGCCTTCGTGGCCTTATAGCGGAAACGCTCGATGAAGTCCTTCATCTCTGCCACTTCCTTCTGCTGGTTCTCGTAGGCTCTCAGCTGCTGTTCGCGACGCTCCTTACGGAGTTGCACATATTCGTTGTATTTCACCTTGTAGTCGATCACTCGTCCACAGGAGATCTCCAGCGTTCGGTTCGACACATTATTTATAAAGGCACGATCATGGCTGACCAGCACGACAGCACTCGAGCTCTGGGCCAGAAACTGCTCCAGCCATTGGATCGACTCAATGTCAAGGTGGTTCGTGGGCTCGTCGAGCAACAGCACGTCAGGCTTCTGCAAGAGAATCTTCGCCAGTTCGATACGCATACGCCAGCCACCTGAGAACTCTGATGTGGGACGTTCGAAATCTGAGCGCAGGAATCCCAGACCTGTCAGCGTGCGCTCCAGCTCTGCCTCCCTACTCTCTGCCCCCATCATCATGTAGCATTCATGCTCTGTGGTGTATTTCTCAATCAGCGCCAGATAGCTCTCACTCTCATAGTCGGTACGCTCAGCCAGCTCCTGATTCATCTTGTCGAGGCGCTCCTTCATCTTGGTGATGTCGGCAAAAGCCTTCTGGGCTTCCTCCCTGACGGTGGTATCATCCTGCAGGATCATCACCTGAGGCAGATAGCCCACCCGACAGTCATTAGGCACACTCACGACACCAGCTGTTGGCTTCTGCTGTCCGCAGAGGATCTTCAGCATCGTGGATTTACCTGCACCATTCTTGCCGACAAGGGCAATACGGTCCTTGTCGTTGATGACAAAGCTGGCATCCACAAACAGGGGCTTTACCCCAAATTCCACTTTCAGTCCCTCAACTGATATCATCGCTTATCTACAAACTTATAGTCGCGATACTTCTCCTTGGGGAAGGCCAGCATTTCGTCAGTGATGCCACCAGAACGGAAATCTGAGATCTTGACGGTAGTCCACACAAAGGCAATCTTGATACGCAGTCGGATGGGGTTATAGGTCTTCCGCTCCACCAGCACATGTATCTCCTTGATACCCTTCACGCCCTTCTTGGCCTTGAGTGTCAACATCAAGCCTTCCTCATCTTCTGCCACACTGTATTCAAAGTTCTCTGGTTCGAACTTGAACTTACGAGAGTACTTGTCCGACTTGTTGTTCTGTGCACTGTGAATCTCAACCTCCTTCTTCCTCTTGTTCTTCTTAACGGTATAAACAGTCGTACCGTCGTTCCAGGAATTCATCTTCGCATCGACAAACTTGCTTTTCTTGCCTTTATACCAGATGGTGCCGTTAGTCTTATAGATGCCGATAATGTTAACGTCATAATGCAAGGTAGCTCCCTGTTCGCCAAACACCTGATTGTACGCCTGATTGAAAATACGGCGTGCCTGGCGCGAATTAGGTGTATCGTCTGCATGGACAGCACACAGCGATGAAAGCAACAGCATGATTATCAAAAATAACCTATTTCTCATACTTGATATCATTTTGGGGTGCAAAATTACACATTTCTCGCGGATTTTCATTATTTTTGCACACAAATTAACGATTTTACCGAAGATTATGGAAAAGAATATCTTTGCCCGTCTGATTGCTACCGCCCTGAATCTACAGGAACGGGCCGTTGCCAACACCCTCGCTTTGCTGGAGGAAGGTTGTACGATTCCTTTCATCTCCCGTTATCGAAAGGAACGGACAGGCGGACTCGACGAGGTGCAGATTACGGCTATCAGCGATCGCTTCGACAAGCTGCAGGAGATCCAGAAGCGTAAGGAGACTGTCGTCAAGACCATCACAGATCTGGGGAAGATGACACCAGAACTGCAGAAGCGTATCGACGATTGCTGGGATGCCACAGAGTTGGAGGATATCTATCTGCCTTATAAGCCCAAACGTCGCACACGTGCCCAGGTGGCTCGCGAACAGGGATTGGAGCCCCTTGCCCAACTGTTGCTCCTGCAGCGTGAACGCGATCCGGAACGTGCCGCAGAGCGTTATGTCAAAGGCGATGTGAAAGATGTTGAGACAGCGCTCAAGGGCGCTCAGGACATCATTGCCGAGACGGTCAGTGAAGATGAGCGCAGCCGTCAGCAGCTACGCAATGCCTTTGCCCGTCAGGCTGTCATCACCTCAAAGGTGGTGAAGGCGAAGGCCGACAGCGACGAGGCGGCTAAGTATTCTGATTATTTCGACTGGCAGGAGCCTCTGAAGCGCTGTTCCTCCCATCGTCTGCTGGCCATGCGTCGTGGCGAGAGCGAAGGCATCCTCCGTCTCACCATCTCACCCAACGATGAGGAAGCGCTGGAACGCCTGAAGCGCCATTATGTCTATGGCAACACCCCATGCGGAAGACTGGTAGCAGAGGCCATCGACGATGGTTATAAGCGACTGCTCAAGCCTGCCATCGAGACGGAGTTTGCAGCACTCAGCAAGGAACGTGCCGACGAAGAGGCGATACGCGTCTTTGCGGAGAATCTGCGCCAGCTGTTGCTGGGAGCACCCCTTGGTCAGAAGCGGGTGATGGGCATCGACCCAGGCTTCCGTACAGGTTGTAAGGTGGTGTGTCTCGATGCACAGGGCAATCTGCTGCATCATGATGCCATCTTCCCCCATCCGCCAGTAAACAAGCGTACAGAGTCGGCTATCGCCATCCTGAAGATGCTTCAGAAGTACCAGATTGAAGCCATCTCCATCGGCAATGGAACAGCCAGTCGTGAGACCAATGAATTCATCAAGGATGTGTTAGCTGGTCGCTATAATATCGACACCAAGAAGAAGGAAGAGTTGCCCAAGCCCCAGGTGTTTACGGTAAGCGAGGATGGCGCTTCCGTCTATTCTGCCTCCAAGACGGCTCGCGAAGAGTTCCCTGATGAGGATGTGACGGTTCGTGGCGCTGTCTCGATAGGTCGCCGCCTGATGGATCCCCTTGCCGAACTGGTGAAGATCGATCCCAAGAGCATCGGCGTAGGCCAGTATCAGCACGATGTGGATCAGACGCAACTCAAGCACTCGCTCGACCAGACCGTAGAGAGCTGTGTGAACCTCGTGGGTGTGAACCTCAATACAGCCTCCCAGCATCTGCTGATGTATGTCAGCGGCTTAGGTCCTACCCTTGCCAAGAACATTGTGGATTATCGGCGTGAGAATGGAGCCTTCACCTCACGCGCCCAACTGAAGAAGGTGCCACGCCTAGGTCCCTCTGCCTTCCAGCAGTGTGCAGGTTTCTTACGTATCCCTGGTGCCAAGAATCCCCTCGACAACTCTGCCGTCCATCCTGAGAGTTATGCCGTTGTAGAGCAGATGGCGAAGGATCAGGGATGTTCCGTTGCCGACCTTATTAATAATAAGGAGAAGCGCGAGGCGATAGATATCAAGCGATATGTCACTGATGAGGTGGGCATCCCCACCCTCACGGATATCATGCAGGAGTTGGAGAAGCCTGGACGCGACCCTCGCGAACAGATTGAGGAGTTTGAGTTCGATAAGAATGTCTCTACCGTCGATGATCTGGTAGAGGGCATGATCCTGCCAGGCATTGTGACCAACATCACCAACTTTGGTGCCTTTGTGGATATCGGTGTCCATCAGGATGGTCTCATCCACATCTCCCAGATGGCCAATCGTCGCATTGCCCATCCGACAGATGTGGTGAAGCTCCATCAGCACCTGCGAGTCCGCGTCATTGAGGTCGATCGCAGGCGTAATCGCATCTCCCTGTCACTCAAGGGACTTTAAGGTTACTCAATAGCTGAACGCCATGTAGGAATGCGGTTTCAGGGAAACGGCAAACTTCGTGGCGCTCTTTTTGTGCCAGCCCACCCAGTAGTCTTCCAACTTTCCTTCAATGGTGCTATCCTCTTCAAGGTTCTTCAGCAGCTTGAAGCGGTCAGGCTCACACACCAGTTTCACATCTACTGGCTCATCGTTGAAGTTCTCCACAATCAGTGTATGGTTGTCATAGAGGAAAAGACTCACCTTCGATGGTCCGTCGAGATAGAAGTCCAGATCCTGACTCATCACGCGACGGATCTCTGTCAACGCAGCAGCAGGATAGTCATAGAGCTGTCCCATATCATCAGGAATCGTCAGCACATAGAGATAGGCACCTGTATATTTGGCCTTATGCAGGATGGGAAAGCCTGACACACCACCCGTCAGAGGCCTACCAGCACTGATCACCTCCCAGCTGTCGTTGGTCTGGTAACGCACCTGCGGGATCAGTATCTCCCGACTGCTCTGTCCGTATCTGCCAAAGTCGTTCACGATGGCTTTCAGGTCTGAGCAGCGCAGTTCACACACCTCAGCAATCTTCTCTGGGATCGCCTTCAGCAGTCCGCTGGTGATGATCACGTCTCTCCCACTCTGCAGCTGGGCTTTAATCTTCGTCATGATATCCTTGTCGCCAGCAGCCTGCTCTGTCAGCAGCACAATCTTCTGATCGTTGGCAAAGGTGGGATACATATCCATGGGCAGTCCGATCATACCCAGATAGTTCTGCAGGAAATCCTCTCCCAGGGCGTGGAAAGGCTTATACGACTTGATGCCGATGGGCTTACCCAGCTTCCCTACCAGCTGATCAGCCTTACGGAGCGTGACGTCAGCAATACGTGCCATCGTGGTAGGTGTCACCGTCTGATTGCCATTCTGGAAGGCTGCTGTCATCTCGTCGTAATTCCAGCTGGTACCCGTGCCCTGCCAGGGCGCACGGAAGCGATCATTCAACTTCACATCGAGCAACTGGTTATAGGCAAACAGCATCACATCACGTGCCTTGGCGATAGCCGTCAGATGCAGCTGCTCCGCATAGCGGTCCATACTCATCTGGATACCACCGGCATCCACCCAGCCACCACCATTATAGCCTGGACGCAGGTTCTCGAAATAGCGGATGATATTGTAACTCAGGTAGTTCTGCAGATGCTGCGCACTGGCAGGATCGCGCGTCTCCGTACCTGTCCAGATACCGTCAAAGATCATGGTTCCATGCTCCAGATTAAAGCCGAGCCCCTGGAAATGGTCATACCAGTTGGGATATTTGATGATCACCTTCACCTTCGGGTTCACAGCCTTCGCAGGCCCCACCACCAGATTCCTGCCAGCCTCATTCATCAGCTCCAGACGGTATTCCGTCCAACTCCTGTTGCCCTTGGCTTTCACCTCTACAGGACTCTTACAACTGGTGAAGAAGAAGTCGTCGAGCAGGAACTCATCAAAATGACGGGCCGTCGTCTCTGCAATCTTCTGTACCATTTTCCTGTGCTCAGGATCGGAATAGCAGAACGTCTCAAACTCATTGCTCTCGTTGATGGTATAGGTGATGCCACCTGCCACCTCGATGCCTTGTTTCTCGAAGAACTGCTTGGCCTTCTCGATCGTTTCATCATCCACGATCAACAGGTCGCGATGCGTCTCCAGATAGATCTTATCCACATCCAACTGACTGGAGATGATGGCCCATGATGATTCGAGCCACTCGGCATCCTTCATTTTCTGCACCTCATAGGCACGTACATAGACAGAGACCTTGAAATGGTCGTGTTTGGCTTCGGCAGCGCATGGCAGCATCAGACAGGCCATCAGGCAGAGAGCACTTCTGAGTAATGAAAGTTTCTTCATAAATCTTTTATGTTTTAGGGTTGGTTATGATAATTTTGCTTCTTCCAAGGGCTCCACATGCACCGCCACGTGGGTATCCTGTCCATAGCGGGCCCGCAACAGGTCTTCCACCTCTGAGGCTTTGTTGTGAGCATCGCGCAGGCTCATGTTGCCATCCATCAGGATATGCAGCTCGATGGCATAGTGATTGCCAATCTTACGTGTCCGCAGATCATGGGGACATGCCACGCCAGGCACCTTGCCCACCATCCTGAGCATCTCCTCCTCCACGTCGTCAGGCAGCGAGTGCTCCATCAGATCGCTCACACCGTCACGCAACAGTTCCAGAGCCACCTTCACAATAAATGCGCCCACCACCAACGAGGCTAACGGATCAAGCACCGTCCAGCGCTGTCCTAAGAAGATGGCACCGCCGATACCGATGGCCGTTCCGATAGACGAAAGAGCATCGCTGCGATGATGCCACGCATTGGCGGCTAACACCTGAGAGTCGAGCTTTCGCGCCTTCACCATCGAATACTGATACACGCCCTCCTTCAGCAGCACCGACAGCAGTGCAGCCCACAGCGCCAACATCCCTGGCGCCTCCAGCTGCTCGCCCCCAAGCCAGGCACTGATCTTCATCGCCCCGTTATAGATAATGCCGATGGCTACAGCCATCAGCGCCACACCAATCAGCGTCATCGCCAGCGTCTCGTATTTCCCATGACCATAATCGTGGGATTTGTCTTGAGGCTTGCTGCTGATATGGACAAATATCAGCACGATCACATCCGTCGCCAAGTCCGACAACGAGTGTACGGCATCAGCCACCATCGCAGCACTATGGCCCACGATGCCAGCCACAAACTTAAAGATCAGCAGCGCCACATTCACGACGCCGCCGACCAATGTTACCTTATAAATTTCGCGACTTCTTTCCATCAGAATACAAGCGGCTCGTAAGGCAGGCCGAAGACGTCGGCTACGGCTTTAAACACCACCTTACCCTCTACGATGTTCAGACCCTTGGCCAGTGCAGCATCATCCTTGCAGGCCTGCTGCCATCCCTTGTCGGCCAGTGCTACGGCATAGCGCAGGGTGGCATTCGTCAGTGCCAGCGTCGAGGTGTTAGGCACGGCTCCAGGGATATTTGCCACACAGTAGTGCACGATACCATCCTCTATATATACAGGCTCGCTATGCGTCGTAGGTCTTGACGTCTCGAAGCAGCCACCCTGATCGATCGCCACATCCACGAGCACCGTTCCAGGCTCCATCAGCTTCAGCATCTCCTTCGTGATCAGGTGAGGCGTCTTGTCGCCAGGCACCAGCACGCTACCCACCACGATATCCACCGTCGGCAACTGCTGTCGGATATTATGCTCCGACGAATAGAGCGTATGCACATTCGCAGGCGTCTCGATATCCAACTGGCGCAGTCGGGGCAGCGAGATATCCGCAATGGTGACATCAGCACCCAGGCCAGCCGCCATCATCGCAGCAGCCTCGCCTACCACGCCACCGCCAAGCACCAGCACCTTCGCCGGACTCACACCAGGCACGCCACTGATCAGCTTACCCTTGCCGCCCTTGGTCTTCTGCAGATAGTAGGCACCATTCAACGTCGCCATACGACCTGCCACCTCACTCATCGGCTGTAGCAGCGGCAGAGAGCCGTTCGGCAACTGCACCGTCTCGTAGGCCAGACACACGGCACCGCTCTTCAGCATGGCATCCGTCAGCTCCTTCTCACAGGCAAAATGGAAATAGGTAAAGAGCAGCTGCCCTGGGCGCACCAGCTCATACTCCGGCTCGATGGGCTCCTTCACCTTCACGATCATATCACACTCGCGATACACCGCCTCAATCGTCGGCAGGATCCTCGCACCAGCAGCCACATACTCGTCGTCCGAGAAGCCACTGCCCTCACCAGCCGTATGCTGCACACTCACCTCGTGTCCACGACGTGCCAACTCAGCCACCCCCGCAGGCGTCATGCCTACACGGTTCTCATTGTTTTTAATCTCTTTGGGAATTCCTACTTTCATAAGCCAATAATTTTAAGTTGAAAAATTAGTTATCAGCTGCAAATATACGAAAAAAAATGGAATCTCCCAATATTATCGAATATTTTTGGTATAATTCAAAAAAAAATGCTCCTTTTATCCATCCCCTTTGTCACCTCGAGCCTGTCGAGAGGTCTCAAGAGATTTCTTGGACAAGCCAAGCGAGCGGAGTCGAGCGCTCGACTCCGCTCGAAATGACAAGACTCCGCTCGAAATGACAATAAGCACTTGCATCGCTGTCAAGACTTGCTATTATAATATCTGACCAACAAAGCGACGCCAGAGAAGGCAATCACGAATTCAAGGGCTACGATGACAATGTACTGCATAACGCTGATGGTTTTAATAATTCATAATTCTGGTGCAAATATACGGATTATCCGCTAATGGCTGATGGTTTGGTTATTGGTTGTTCCGAAAGGTGCTATCGAAAAAAACAATAAACGATTTTTTTGTGCAGTTGTAAGATTATTCAGAAATAATTTGTACCTTTGCAGCCGTGATACAGAAATGTGTCAATGTGAAAGTTGAGGCACAGCCTCGACTTTCGCCCGTGAAGGTTCGCTTAGCCGCGATTAATTGGGAACTGGAGTGTGAATCTCCGACTGTCCCGCAGCAGTGAACTCCATTATGGCTCCTAAGCATAAATGCCATTACCCGTTTTGGTGAGAAGGCGCTTGGGAGTGGAGGAAAGTCTGAAGACCAGCCTTCGTCGGAATAATGCCGAACGACCCTCGATGTAAGGGCGAAGAGGCGCAAGCTCTCTCTTTCTAGGATTAGCGCAGCAATGCGCATATGTGAGTTATTATATAGGTTTGCAGGGAGACCCAGTCGTGAGGCAGCATCTCCCTTTTAAACGAAAGGTAAATGAAATCGACAATAGTAATCTACGGACACGAGTCCGAACTGACAAAAGCTGATGCCAAGCGCATTGCTTTTTTCCTTGGAGCGCAGACAACCTGCACTCACCACATAGGTATGGCCATTATGAATGGTGTTGAGAACTTTGTACTCTGTCTTCCCTCTCTCAAAGAAGAAGGAGCAGAGAAAGAGTGGCAGGAACTCTTTGACACCTTCAACGACATGAACCTAACAGGCAAGTGCTTTGCTATCTATGTGCCATCTGACAGTCATTCTACCAACAAGATTAATCATCTGAAGTACATTCTCTATCAGCGAAATGCACGACACATTATTAATCAACCAGTCTATTTGTCGCATTATTCCATAGAAGATTGGATTAGTGCCATTTCCCCCAACCTATAAAAATATGGTATGGAACTACGACAACTGAAATATTTCCTCCGTGTGGCCGAGACGCTCAACTTCTCTGTGGCGGCTCGCGAGCTCTTTATCACGCAGAGCACGCTCTCGCAGCAGATACTGAATCTGGAGCATGAACTCGACCAGCAACTCTTCGAACGCAACAGCCACGAGGTGCTGCTTACCGAGGCTGGACAGATGCTGATGCCGCTGGCCCGCGAGTGTATCTACGATGCCGATACGCTACTGTTGCGCGTACAGGAACTGAAGCAGATGCTGACTGGCGAGCTGAACATCGGCGTCACCTTTTCGTTCAGCAGTATGATTGCCGAGACGATGGCCGACTTCCTTAAAAAATATCCCAAGGTAAAACTCAACGTGTGCTATGCCTCGATGACTGAACTCATCAACAAACTACAGCGTCACGAACTCGATCTTGTGCAGGCCTTTAAACCTACAAAACAAAATGCTCACATCGAGAGTTGTGTTTTGTTCGACAACCGTCTTGCCGCCATCGTCAGCGAACATCACCCGCTGGCCCAGAAGAAGAGCGTTACACTGCACGAACTGGAGAAATTCTGCCTGGTACTCCCCGCTATTGGCATGCAAGCCCGCAATGCTTTCGAACAGCTCATCGCAGGAACAGACTACCACTTCCGTGTTAAGGCAGAAGTCAGTTATGTCAGTCTGCTGTTCAAGCTCGTCCACCAAACCTGCAACGTTACCATCCTTGCTGAGTCAACCGTTATCAACGAGAGCGGTCTCCGCGCTATCCCCATCGAGGCCCCCTCGAACCACATGCAGGGTTGTATCCACACTCTCAAGGATGCCTACAAGAAACCTTCTGCCTGCGAATTTATCCAGATGCTTAGCCAATCGACTGCTATCCTTCAAAACACCACACTGGCAGCTATTTGAATATCTCGAGATCTCTCCATGCGCTTCTTGCGTCCCTTTGGTAGCAAGCGAGCAGAGCTCGAGCGCGCTTAGTCGAGATGACAAAAGTGGAGACGTCACTCAAAACCCTCCTCCCCCAATTCTGTCGCAAATCACAACTACTGTCGCAACAACTGCGACAAGAACTTGCCAAATTTCTTGGAATCAGCTGTTTTTCACCGTATCTTTGCTATCGCGAAGACAGGCTGCACCTCAGCAATCTAAAGCCAGCTTTGATTGCATTCGGTTTGCACTGTCATTGCATCAAAGATAATTGCTTTTTTCACTTGAACAGCGGTTCTTGCATAATTATTTTCTCATTTGGTTTATAGGTTTTTAGTTATTGTTTGTAATGTTAGTAAAAGAGTTCGCAGTGATGTGAGCTCTTTTGCTATTCCATAATTGTAGCATTTTGCTTGGGAAATCGATTTCCTGAACATACTGTAACTTCAAATCTTTCAGTTCTTTACCTTTTATAACTCTGTATTCAAGAGTTCTGACTAAAAGTGAATTCGCGATTTTGAAATCACAAATTGTGATATCAAAACCTGTAGAGAGACGCGGAGGAACAAATAAATATATTGTTCTCATTTTGAAGAAATAAAAAATCTCCAAATTATTTGTAAGTTTAGAAATTAGTTCTTGCTAAAGCAAGCGGTAGAGCCGAGCGCGTATCTTTGATCTTCAATCGAAGATAGGCGGCATCTCAAAAATGCAAATAAATGCAAATTAATTTGGCATTTTATTCGATTTGCACTATCTTTGCACCATCAAATAATTGTCGAACTTAAAAATAATGTTATGAACAACAACAATTCAAACCAAGGTGAATTAGTATGGCTAACAAACGTTAAACTTTTGTTTAATGGCAAAAATTATTTCATTATTCTTTGGATATTAAACAATTGTTTAGTATCTTTGCACCGTCAAAAGAGAACTATAACATGTTGGACTAAAGGCATAAACGGATGGAACTAAAAGAAGGATTAGAATTCTATCGCAAATGCCTCCAAGACTGTGATAGGATTATCGCTGATTTATATCATCAGGATCTATCGAGAGAACGTAAACAAGCTCTGATTGACAAACTGCTCATCACAAGAAGCAAACTTGTGAAGACGATTGAGCAAATTGAAGAATTATTAAGATAAATGAAATATGGAAAATCCAAAGAACAACATCAAAGATCCTAAGATTAGGGAATACTTTGAAGACATAACAGAAGGAAGAGAACCATCAGTAAGACTTTCTGCAGACGAATTAGAAATGGGAATTGACCAGTTTGATGAAGGGATGAAGAAAGCACTTGCCGAAGGTGAGGAGATGATCATACGTGCCAAAATGGGCGAGATGGCAAAGGCACTTTCTCTCAGTTATATAGCACAGAAATATTTTGGTAAATCGCGTGCGTGGCTCATGCAGAAAGTGAATGGCAACACTGTGAACGGCAAAGCTGCTGCATTTACTGAAAGCGAACGCCAACAATTCCGTGAAGCCCTTCAGGATTTAAGCAAGAGAATCTCCGCTGTAGCGATGACGATTTAGCCTCTTCCCCCTACTCTGTCGCTGTCTTGTCTGTCTTGCCCTGAAAAAGGTTAAACGTACCAACGTACCATCGTACCATTTGGTATTTTCATTTTTGATTGTTGATAGGGAAAATTGGGCTTATTATATTTATATATATTATTATATATATTATAATATATATAATAATATATATAAATCAATAGTAATATATTTAGGTGTAAAATCGATTTTCGAGATGGTACGATGGTACGATGGTACGAAATCGATTTTGCGGATTTTAAGCGTCGAGGTTAAATCTGGCTCAAAGATTACGAGAATCTGGTAGATTGAAATAAGGAATCGGTGGGATTGCGCCGTTCGAGCGTAATATTGTCATCTCGAGCAAGGTCGAG
>CACZTJ010000012.1 GCA_902784065.1 uncultured Prevotellaceae bacterium
GTACCCCGACCGAGAATCGAACTCGGAACTAAGCTTTAGGAGAGCCTTGTTATATCCATTTAACTATCAGGGCAGAGTGCTTTTCGGCTGCAAAGGTAATGCAAATTGAGCGAAATTCCAAATTTATTTGGATATTTCCGAGATTTACACTATCTTTGCAACAGATTTGTTATCAACTAAAAACTTTAGATTATGAGAAAACTATGGTTACTCTTGCCATTACTGGCATTGTTTGGTTTCAAGGCGTTAGCTGCTGAGAATCCCGTGTTGAAGATTGAGGGTGGTCAGATTCAAGGTGTGACCTGCGACAACCCAGATGTGTATGTCTATAAAGGCATCCCTTACGCTGCAGCACCCATTGGCGACCTGCGTTGGAAAGAGCCTCAGCCTGTTGTGGCCTGGGAGGGCATCCGCCAGTGCAACCGCTTTGGGCATCCTGGCTATCAGGCTGTTCACTATCCTGGTTTCTACGCCTCTGAGTGGGGCTATGGCGACGAGGCGCCCTATAGTGAGGACTGTCTCTATCTGAACGTCTATACGAAGGCGCCTGGCGATGTGAACAAGAAGCTGCCTGTGGCGCTGTGGATTCACGGGGGCGGCTATCGCGAAGGATGGGGTACAGAACCTGAGTTCGACGGACAGGAATGGGCCGCAAAGGATGTGGTGCTCGTCACGATCAACTATCGCCTGGGAATCTTCGGCTTCATGCCTTATGGTGAACTCTCGGCAGAAAGTCCTCATGGCGTATCAGGCAACTACGGTATTCTGGATCAAATACATTCGTTGAAATGGATCAAAAAGAACATCGCCCAGTTTGGCGGCGACCCTGACAATGTGACCATCTTTGGACAAAGTGCTGGTGCAGGAAGCGTGAGAACCATCTGTGAGAGTCCGCTGGCCCGTGGCCTGTTCCAGAAGGCAGTGATTATGAGTGGCGGTGGTTTGAATATTCCCTCGAAAACAGGAGAAGATGCTAAGCCTGCCACACCAATGGCAAAGTTCTTTACTTACAACCCCACACTGAAAGAGGCTGAGGCTGAGACGAAGAAGGTGATGGACTGGGCTGGTCTGACTGATCTGAAGAAGCTGCGTGCAGCCTCTACCGAGGTGCTCTATACCCTCACCACCATTTATAATATGGTGAACAAGAGCGATGTTTATGTAATGGAGCGCCCGATTACACGCTGAATGATATGGGGTCGATGGGACCTGGCATCGCAGAGTTCTGTAAGGTTCGCGAGGCGAAGGGCGGCAAGGCTTGGGCTTACGAGTTTGCCCGTCCGCTGCCCGACGACGGCAAGCATCCTGAGATTACCACTCGCCTGAAGGGAGCCTTCCATAGCAGCGACCTCTGGTTTGTATTCAAGAGCTTGAAGCACTGTTGGCGCCCTTGGACACAAGGCGACTGGGATCTCTCTGAGAAAATGCTGACTGCCTGGACGAATTTTGTGAAGTATAGCGATCCCAACGGTGCAAAGGGCTCAAAAGGCTTAGGTTGGACACCCTGCACAGAAAAGAGCCCGAAGTTCATGCTCTTCAAGCTCAATGACAAGGATGCCGAAGCCTCAGAGATGGGCGACATTATCCTGCCGAAATAACTCTTAAGATACGATTAAGTGCCTCTTCCAGGCGACTACGCGGACAGGCTATGTTCAAACGGACATAGCCTTTTCCTGTCTCTGGGCCATACATCGTGCCAGGATTGATCCACACACTGGCCTCTTCGAGCAAGCGGTTACAGAGCTGATCAGCACTGATACCCATTGCCGAGATATCAACCCAGGGGAGATAGGTACCCTCTAAGCGGCAGACCTTCCATTGAGGGATGTTTTTACCGATGAAATCACACAAAAACATGTAATTCCCCCACAGATATTGGTTGAGCTCATCAATCCAGTCCTCACTCTCATTATAGGCTGCTTTCAGGGCTACAGGCGCAAAGGGATTGACATCGCACACTTCGTTGATATTGATGGCACGATCCAGCCTGCGGCGCCATTCTGGCTGCGAACAGATGATATTAGCCACCTGCAGACCTGCGATATTGAATGACTTAGAGGGCGAGTTGAGAATCACGCTGTTCTGACGGCAGGCTTCGCTGACAGCAGCAAAAGGCTGGAACTGATAACCAGGCATGATGAGTTCGCAATGAATCTCATCGCTCACCACCTTTACGCCATACTGCATACAGATATCATTCATCCGTGAGAGTTCAGCTTTCGTCCAGACTCGTCCACAGGGATTATGAGGGTTGCAGAGCAAAAAGACAGTTGTCTTCTCATCGGCGCATTTAGCGGTGAAATCGTCCCAATCCACCTCAAAAGTATCTCCCACCCTTTTGAGAGCTGTCTCCAGCACCTCGCAACCGTTATTACGGACAGAAGAGAAGAAGCAGTTATAATCGGGCGACAGGATCAGCACTTTCTCACCAGGCATCGTGAGTGCCTTGATGGCTACCGACATCGCTGGTACCACACCAGTAGTATAGAGTATCTCCTCGCGACGGATGGTCCATTGATGGCGGCGACGGAACCAGTTGATCACAGCAACATAGTAATCATCCTCCACCACCGTATAGCCAAACACTCCATGTTCGGCACGCTTCTGAACAGCCTCAAGGATAGCCGGAGCTGCCTTAAAGTCCATATCTGCCACCCAGAGTGGGATCACATCGGGATACTTACTCTCATCCCACTTCACGCAGCCTGTACCTCTGCGCTCTACCAGCTCATCGAAATCGTATTTCATCCTCTTGTCTCTATCACACAATTATTAGGCTGACGAACGTTCTCATCGATGGTGATACTACCGATGGAATCGGCAATAATATGTCCGCTTGTGGGATTCTTAATATTCTCGATATGCCCCTTGATGTCAGCCTCAACAGTAGAGTATTCGAACATACGGTCGCACATCGGATCGATAGTGCAGTTCTCCAAAACCAGATTCTCGGTATAGCAGAGCAGTTGCTCTCCAGCCAGATGACAATTCACGAGGCGCACATTCTTAGAGTGCCAGGCCAGATACTCGCCATCAAGCACAGAGTCATAGACAGTCACATTCTCGCACTCCCAGAAAGAATCTTTCGTCAGGATCTTCGCATTGTGAACCTCAACATTCTTGCAATACTGGAACACATACTTCGAATCGCTCTCCAAACCATCGACATAGATATTCTCAGAGAACATGAACGGATAAGTGCCGCCATGCAACTTTACATTCTTGATTTTAATGCCGTTAACCTTCCAGAAAGTCTCGTCGGCATCAGTAATCTCTACATTCTCCAGCTCAAGATTCTTCATCTCACGGAAGAACTTAGGTCCGTCGATACGTGAGTTCTTCATTACCAAGTCGTTGCTGTACCAGATGGCAGAGCGCGAGTCGAGTGCGAAATAGCAGTTCTCGATATAGGCGCCATCAACATGCCACCAGGGATATTTGCCATAGAATTTACAATCATAGGCTTCCATATTCTGGCATTGCTTGATGCCAGACTCTCCATCAGTGATGGTTACATTCTCTAGTCTCAAGTCGTGTTGGGCAAACAGAGGACGCTCGCCTCCGAATTTCTTGTCTTTTATCAGTTCCATTGTCTTGTCTAATTATTCGGTTGCAAAAGTACAAAGAAAAATCCGTAATCGGGATACCCAAACTACGGATTATATAACCAATTTAAGTGTTTTTATTAATTTTGAGCCAGCAAACGGTCGCTAAACATCTCCAAAGGCTCCATGCAAAGCAGACTGTTGACGAGATACATATCATTCTTGGCTTCATTCATCTTGAAAGTCTTCACAGACGTTACACTGGGAGCAACCTCACGATAAAGCGTCACCTCTGAAGGAAGATCGTAAGTCTGGCGAGCATCATCCCACTTGCTGGTTTCTACATTGTAACCGTTCTTATAATATTTATAGGTGTGGCGTACATCATTCACCCAAGTCTGCTTATTGCTATCCCAGCGCACAATCTCACGAGTGGTCAGGCGACCCTGCTCATCGTAGCTGTAGCGATACTCCATCTTGGCACACATCTGATTGTCAGCCTTCTGCTCATAGACCTCAATCTTATGGATCACTCCATCCTCCAAATCAGAATTATACAGATAGGGAGCATTAACGTCGTTTGCGGCGTTGAAATACATCGTAAGAACGGTAGCAATTGTGATGATCGACTCCATAATTTTATGCTTTTAATTGTTTAACTTCATCTGTTTGATGCTGCAAAGGTACGATAAGTTGCAATAACATTAGGTTATCTGAATGTTATCTTTAGGTTAATTCTTTTGGAGATGTGGATTATTTGTGTTAATTTTGCGGTCAGTTATGCAGAAAAACAAATATAAATATGTGTCGGTGGGGGCAATGGTGGCAGTGATGCTGTTGCTGGGTCTCTACATGTGGATGACTTATCGATCGGCTGTACGCGACATCTCGGAACGTGCTGGCAATCAGCTGCCTTGGGCGATGTTCTACGAGAGCTACCAGCGTGCAGAAATCGTGTCGAAGGGCGATACACTCAGCCTTCCTGACCTTCGTGGCGACCTGTCTTTGGTATCATCGGTTGAAGGTATGAACGATGTGCTGAGCCGCAGATATCACTCAGAAGTGTCGCTCGATACGATTGCTTTATTTGTAGATAGTCTGCTGAGTGTGGTTAACTTAGATCGGAACTTTACCGTGATGGAAGTAGATCATCAGGGGAAGATTCTTCGTCAGAACAACGACCTGCTGACACCAACTTCCTTGAAAACCCAGGTGTTCAGCACTCGTCGCGACCAGTCGAAGGGTATCCAACTGGCGCTGAACGACCCCTACCCTGTGCTTGCCAGACGACTGAGTCCGCTCTTCCTGGCCAGTGCCATTATCCTGATACTCTTTGGAGCCATCCTGATACGCTTGCTTCGCTATCTCGACGAGCAGAAGATGATGGCCGACCTGCGTAACGACTTTAGCTACGCAATGGTTCACGATATGAAGTCACCTCTGTCGAGCATCATCATGGGGGCTCGTTTCCTGCATAGCGGGAAAGTGGACGACAAGCCGGATATCAAGGAGAAGTACTTCACGATCATCGAGAGTGAAGCCGATCATCTGCTGGCACTCGTCAATAAACTACTGACCATTTCGAAGCTGGAGAACAAGAAGCTGATTCTGAATAAACAAAGCATCAATCTGGAACCTATCATCGAGGATCTTATTGAGAAGGCTAAGGCCAAAACAGAGAAAAAGATCGATTTCATCGTTGATCTGCTTTCCAAACACGTATTGGCAGATGAGCAATATCTCACCGAAGCCATCTCCAACCTGATTGACAACGCTATCAAATATTCAAAGGAGGACATCAAGATCTCCATCACCAGTCACAGTACCGACAAGTACGTTCTGCTGAAGGTGCGCGACAACGGCATCGGTATCTCGAAAGAGGATCAGCTCATCATCTTCGATAAATTCGGACGTGCAGCCATCCATGAGCATAACCGCAAGGGAGGAGTCTCAGGTTTCGGACTCGGACTGAACTATGTGGATCAGGTGATGCAGGCACATGGTGGTAAGGTTACCGTCAGCAGTGAGAAAGACCATTTTTCAGAATTCACCTTATATATACCTAAGAACGTATGATTAAGCTATTACTGGTAGAAGACGACGCATCGCTCGCGTATATCGAGAAAACAGGATTGGAGGATATTATTGGCGGCTACGAAGTGACTACTGCTTCCAACGGCAAGGAAGGGCTGCAGGCTTGGCAGGAGATCAATCCCGATGTCATTATCTCAGACATCGATATGCCCGTGATGAACGGTTTTGAAATGGTGGAGCGCATCCGCGAGACAGATGGTGATGTTATTATCATCTTTACCTCAGCCCTCACTTCACCTAACGATGTAAAGGCTGGTTATCGTCTGGGAATCAACAACTATGTAAAGAAGCCTTTCGTGCCAGAAGAGCTCGATGCACACATCCAAGCCCTGATGAAAATGCGTGGGGGTGCGAAGACACAGAAAGAGGTCAGCCACTACAAACTGGGCAAATACACGCTCGATGCTGAGCATGCCACACTGCGAAATGACGAGACGGGAATAGCGCAGACGATCACCCAACGAGAGGCTCAGATCTTGCAACTGCTGGCAGAAAACAAGAATAATGTAGTACGTCGTGAGGCTATCCTTAGCCGTTTCTGGAATACGGAAGACGACTATTTTGCCTCTCGCTCACTCGATGTCTTCGTCAATAAGCTGCGAAAGCTCCTTGCAGATGAACCTAAAATCACACTGAAGACCATTCGTGGTGTAGGTCTCCAGCTGTTGGTGAGCTAAATCTCTTTGCTGTTCTATTGCCAAACCACCTTCAGATGATGAAGCATAGTGGTAGATTCACCACAAGATCCTGTGTGCTGAATCGCTACACCTCCAAAACCATTAGGCTCAATCTGTGCAAACAGATCAACGACATGCGGTAACTGGCTATCGGTTGGTTTAGGCGTCTTTGTCTCCACATGAGCGATCAATTGTTTACCTACAACCTTCAGCGAAATCGTACAACCAGTACGGTAACATGTCGATGAAATGGGCTCAGAGATAGCTTCCGTATGCCCATCCTTATAGGAAACAAGATAGAAGTCAACGGCCTTGGCATGCTTCGTTGTACGGATAATACGCAGACCATAACCTGTCAACGTCTGGGGATCGAACTTTAAACAGATATCCATATACTGACCTGTGGCAGAACCGAAACCTTGTCCTGCAGTCTTCGTAGGATCAACATCAAGCGTCAAACTCATATCACCATCATGCCCACTCAGCGGCATATACATCAGACGCGCACCACGCTGAGCCTGTAAAAGTCCCATTCCAACGGCTCCATTATAGCCTTCACCATATTCCCACATAGGCTTTTGCTTGTCAAATGACCAAGGGAACGCTGCGGTATCAGCAGGTTTGTATCCATCAACGGTCCAGAAACCAGGCAGAATCTCAGGTTGCCAATCACAAGGGAAATCGTAGAAATCTGTCTCTAAAATAGAAATAGGTGGAAAATCAAGATTACTGGTATAACTTGCTTCAGCAGAAGATCCATAATCACTTCTATTCGATTTAGGTTCTATCTTAGCGGTGATGACATGACCCTTATCTGCAGCTGACAAACGATAAGTGCGCAGCGGAGCCAGATGTGAAGTGCTAACAGAAATCGAATCTCTATACCAGGTAATGCGAGACTCATCACGATGTCCATCAAGATCCAAAGTATAATCCAAATGTAAAAGGGTGGTACCAGAGATATTAGTCTGTGTCAACAAAGTTGGTGGAGGAAGGATAGAAGGTCTCACGATGAGTTGACATGCAGCCACACGGCCATCTGCTGTATAACCTTCGATATAGAAATCAGCAATTTCATCGGTTTCGTTGGTAGGAATCACACGGACAACACCATCTTTCAATGGCACCATTTGGATATAAGAATCGAAGTCTTTTGGGATGCGCCATTGACAGCCTTTTTCAGAAGAGAGCAGAAGGGTGTCCCTCCCCGTCAACAATTCAGCTTTTTTCTGACTGATCTCCAGATAAGGGATCTGTTTGGCTAGATAATTGGAAAGAAGAACCGTATTCTCCGGTTGTTGATAACCAATGGTGTAAGGTTTTCCATTGAGTGTAAAACCATCCTGATAGCAGCGTAACCAACGCTGAGGGTAAGCTGTCCAACCAATATAGACACTATCAGAAGAGGCATGATAGCGACAATTGATGACTGTAACAGGACCACCTTGTTTGCAGAAATAGGCCTCACGGCTTTCACCTTTTAGATTAAAATCACAGTCAATGAACATCGCCCCCTTTCCAAAAGTGCTCCAGAAAGGCTTTTGTCCATAAAAATCAAAATCACAATGACGATATACAGCCGTTCCATTAAGTGCATCATCGGTACACTCAAAATGGCAATCCTCATAATAGGAATCCACAGCACCATTAAGGGGATTCAAATTCAAGCGACTGATGAAACGGACATTTTTTGCACGCATCTGCTGGCCATGAACATAGCCGACATGTGCTTGAGTGATTGCATCACTACGTTTAGGTTTTGATAGGGCTGGGTTCAAGGGATAGTCAAGATCCACATTACAATAGTTTCCCATTGTAAGATTTTCTACTGTCAGTTCATCGCACCAGAAATCAAACATCGTAAAATTACCCACAGCTCCCTGCATCTGACCACGCTGAGAGGCAAATACAGTATTCCGAGCGTCTTTATCCAATCCGATGAAAAAAAGCTTTTTCGCACGAATCACGATACCAAAAGGCTCTTTTCCATCTTTTCCTGTCAAAACCTCAGGCGTGTCAGGATCATCAACCCAATAAACACCAGGCTTTACATATAGTGTTGTCTCGTCAGTAAAATGAGCAACCGCCTCTTTAAAATCTTTGAAAGCATAAGGCGATTTCTCAGCATCATCCAACTGACTATCGAGCAGAAGATGGTGGCTGTCGAGAGATTGAGCCACTGTACTGACACTGAAAAGCATCAGACAAAAACATGTCTTGAATTTCATATCTATAGCGAGTCTTAGTCTTTGCACTCTTTATAAATCACCTTATTTGCTCCGCTCGTAATCTTCAGAGCCTCAGGATGAACTTTAATGAAGGAATCGATGTGACGCACGCGTTTTTCCTCCAGAATCTCATCCATCGCAATCAGAATACCCGTCTCTTCCACATCACCAAAACCATAGTTAATGGCAGTACCAAAGAGTTTCATGGTTGGCGACAGGCTCATATAAGCGTTCACCAGCGGTGGAATATTGTAACCCAGCTTGCGAATCTCGGTGTTTAGAATAAGATAGTCTTTCTTAAACTCCTTCTCACAGAACAATTGCTCAAGCTCCTTGGGGTCAGCCTCGATCTTCAGCGGTTTCATCGGCACAATCAGATTCTCCTTGTCGGCAAAATGCTTATGCAGGAAATAGAGGATCATGTCTCTTCCACGACGGATATAAGAGGGATACATGGTGAATTTACCAAAGAAATACTTTACGTTAGGCTTAATAACCGTCAATGCGCCAAGTCCATCCCAAAGGTTATCGAGTGCAAACAGACTCTTTGCTCCCATGCGAGAACTCTGATAAGGTAATGACACAAAAGAACGACCAAGTTCAATCGTATATGGCATATATTCCTTGATGAACTTCTCGGAGAAATGGAACATATGACTGGTGGCAAGAATAGGCTGTCCCTTGTCGTCCATTTCCCAACTGGTGCCTTCCAGATAACGATATCCGCCAATAATCTCTTCTGCTTCTGGATTCCAAACGATAAGTTGCTTATAGCAATTCTCACAGGTATCGAATTCATCGATATCCACCGACTTGCCGGTACCACCGCCTGCTTCACGAAACGCAATCTCACGAAGTCGCCCAATTTCCTTCATGACATTGGGTGCATTGTGAGCTGTAATGACATAAATCTCGTTATGACTTTTGTTGGTCATACGAAGCTGAAGATCAGGAGTCAGTTCTTGTTTTAAGACTTCTTTAGCGATTGGCTGAATAATCTCTTGTTCCATTTGCTTGGGTTATTGAATTCAGTTAGATAATAGTACTACATTTATTCAAGAGCATAAACCTGGTCCTTTACATATTGCGCCCACTCCATCGGACTTTTGCTCTTATCAAACGTCTGCCAAGGAATAGGTTTTCCAATGGTGACACGAAAGGTCTTATGCACATTTTTATACATCTCATCGACAAGGAAAAGCATTGCCAAGTTGAATGGCAGGCACTTGTCGCTAAAGTTGGCTAGTCTATAGAAAAAATTGGAGTTCTGTCCACTAAAATGGATGGGTACGATATCACGATGGTATTCTACACTCTTGGAAACAAACGTCTTCGACCAAGGGATATCTCTGATAACACCATTATGACGACGGGAACAAAGACCCGCAGGGAACATCAGCATGTGATTACTGCTTTCAAAACCCGCCTTAACCATCGCTGGGAAATTCCTTCCCAGATTCCCTGTCTTATTAATAGGGATACAAACTGGCGCCAATCCTGGGAGATTCATCAACAAGTCATTAACAAGATAACGGAAACGACCGCCATAATGCCGCCCGATAATAGCACCTAAAGCCACACCGTCTTCACCACCCAGCGGATGATTGCTAACAAACGTATAAAGCTTATTGTCATCTGAGGCTGGAAGATTCTCTTTCCCCTCCACCTCTAAGGTCATATCCAGATACTTCACGCAGGCTTCCAACCACTCAACACCCGTCTTATCACGGCTTTCCCAAAGGAAGGCATTAACCTCGTCCTGATGAGCGATGCGTTTTAACCAATTAATCAAGACCTTGGGCACAAACTTTGCCTTTGCGCCCATCTTTCCTTTCAGAATGCTTTCAATGTCGATTGTCTTCTCTGTGACAGTTGCCATTTTCTTATTAAAAACACTAACCAAGGTGCAAAAATAGCACATTTCTTTTAAATCTGAGCAAAAAATAACGAAAAATATTCCTTTTTAAATGTATTTTATACACAAATCACCCGTAAATCAACAAAATAAAGTTAAATTTAAAAAAAAGTGGGGAAATGTGGTGGAAAGTGGGGAAAAATATCTACCTTTGTAACCGAAATCTTTATAAAGAGGTACGTATGCGTTTTTTAGGTAATATTGAAGCCAAGACTGATGCGAAGGGAAGAGCCTTTCTACCAGCTGTTTTCCGCAAGGTGCTACAAGCATCTGGCGAGGAAAATCTCGTGCTGCGCAAAGACGTTTTCCAGAAATGTCTGGTGCTATATCCTGAAAGCGTATGGAACAGCCGTCTTGATATGTTGAAGAACCAACTTCGTCCCTGGAAGCAGACTCACCAACAGATGTTCCGACAGTTTGTATCGGAAGCTGAGGTCGTGAGTCTCGATGGGAACGGACGTTTTCTTATCTCCAAACGACTACAGAAAGTGGCCGATATCGAACAAGATATCCAATTCATTGGTATGGATGATACGATTGAGATCTGGGCTCCGCAGAACCTTGAATTAACACTGAAGACAGAAGAAGATTTCGGTAGGGAGTTTGAACAAATCATGAACACTGAGAACGCCCTATGATGACAACGGCTGGAACATACCATGTGCCCGTACTCCTTCAGGAGAGCGTTGATGGGCTTGATATAAAACCTGACGGCGTCTATGTCGACGTTACTTTCGGAGGTGGTGGCCATAGTCGTGAGATTTTGAGCCGACTGGGAAAGAACGGACATCTATATAGCTTTGATCAGGACGAGGACGCTGAAAAGAACATACTCAACGACAGCAGATTCACATTTGTCAGAAGTAATTTCAGATATCTTCATAACTGGATGCGCTACTATGGTGTTGAGCAGATTGACGGTCTTTTAGCTGATTTGGGCGTTTCAAGCCATCATTTCGACGATGAAACCAGGGGGTTCTCGTTCCGTTTCGATGCGCCACTGGATATGCGAATGAACAAGCGTTCCGGTATAACAGCAGCAGAGATTCTCAACAACTACGAAGAGGAGCGTCTGGCAGACATCCTCTATATATATGGGGAACTCAAAAATGCCCGCAAGATTGCAACAACAATCATCAAGGCGAGGAACGAGAAAGCCATTGAAACCACAGGGGATCTGATACAGGTTACAGAGAGTCTTTTCCAACGCGAACGCGAGAAAAAAGAAACTGCAAAGTTATTTCAAGCGCTGCGTATCGAAGTAAACCACGAGATGGAAGCTCTCAAGGAAATGCTCTATGGAGCCCAACAAGTTCTACGAGAGGGAGGAAGACTTTCAGTCATTACCTATCATTCGCTGGAAGATCGGATCGTGAAGAATATCATAAAGGCAGGCAATGCAGAAGGAAAAGTCAGACAAGACTTCTTCGGACGCACAGAAGCCCCCTTCCGGCAGATCAGCAATAAGGTGATTGTCCCCAACGAGGAGGAGCAACTACGTAATCCCCGTAGTCGGAGTGCGAAACTGCGTGTTGCAGAAAGATGCAAAATGTGATTGATATGAAGAAGAAAGACGATATAGAACTAGAGATGCAAGAAACGGTTGTGGAAGAACCTGCTGTTCAAGAGGAGGTAAGTCTGATTGAAGAGGCTGCCGATATGAAAGAGCAGGCAAAGAAAACCATCCAACTCATCAAGGAAAAGGCTAAGGAAGAAGATCCCAAGCTCAATTCTTCAATGTCGTTAAGAACAATCCTTGGCGGTGATTTCCTGACAGCCGACATGGTGCGTCGCCAAATTTGGCTATTTGTATTAATGGTCGTATTTTGTATCGTTTATGTTGCTATCAGATACCAATGCCAGCAAGATATGCTGACCATTGACAAGCTGGAAAAAGAGTTGCTCGATGCAAAATACAAGGCACTCTCCAGTTCCAGTACCCTCACAGAGAAATGTCGTGAGAGCCATGTGCTCGACGCGCTTAAGCAGAACAAGGACAGTCTGCTCCATATTGCAGACCAGCCACCTTATATTATTAATGTAGCCGAATAAAAACAGGGTATGAGTAAATTCAAAAGCGAAAAGGTCATGCCTCGCTACTTCGCAATTGCAGTAGTGTTGACGCTCATAGGTTTTGCCGTCGTTGGTAAGGCCATGTACATCATGACGGCTAAGAAAGACTATTGGACGCAGGTGGCTTCACGACTGAAGCGTGACAGCGTCAGCGTAAAGCCCAATCGTGGAAATATTCTTAGCTGTGATGGCCAATTGATGGCCAGCAGTCTGCCAGAATATAAGATCTATATGGATTTCCAGGCAGGAACTGACGATTCCATCGGTATTCGCAAACGTGATTCCATCTGGGCAGAGAAGATCGACAGCATTGCATACGAACTGAATCAGATATTCCCCACCAGAACTGTCAATGACTTCAAGGATTACCTATTGGCTGGCAAGCGAAAGGTCATGAAAAATGGTAAGGCTGGCGCCCGCCACTGGCCTATCTGGCCACGTCGTATTGACTATAACACATTCTGTGAAGTACGCAAATTGCCAATCTTCAGAGAACCTATATATAAAGGTGGTTTCCACTGGGAAGAGTTCAACTCCCGTAATCACCCATTTGGTACGCTTGCCCAACGTACTATCGGCTCTATGTTCGGTGCTATGGACAGTGCGAAAAATGGTTTGGAGTTGTCGTATGATTCCATCCTGCGCGGAACCAATGGAATGATGCACCGTCGCAAGGTGCTCAACAAATACATGGATATTCCTGTACAAACGCCCATCAATGGCTACGATATCGTCACAACTATTGATGTCAGTATGCAAGATCTGGCAGAGCGCGCCCTCATCGACGAGCTAAAGGATCCACAAGTTAACGGTGAAATGGGCGTTGTCATCCTAATGGAGGTAAAGACAGGCGATGTGAAAGCTATTGTCAATATGACACGTGGTGCTGATGGAGAATACCATGAGATGGTAAATAATGCTGTCAGCTATCGTTGCGAGCCAGGTTCTGTGTTTAAGGTAGCTTCCTTCCTTGTTGCTCTTGATGACGGAAGAATAGATACGACCATGACCATACCTACGGGGTGTGGCGTGATGGAAATGCATGGTCGTCCTATGAAGGACCATAACTGGCGTCGTGGTGGTTATGGAACGATTAATGTAGCTCGTGCCTTGGAGGTCAGTTCGAACATTGGTGTTAGCTATCTTATCGACAAATACTATGGCAGTAAGCCTGAAGAATATGTTAAAGGGCTATATCGCATTGGTATCCACGAAGATCTGAAAATTCCTATCGTCGGTTATCATCCCCCGATGATCCGAATGCCAGACACCAAGACTACCGACCGCACGAAATATTGGAGTAAGACCACTCTGCCTTGGATGAGTATTGGATACGAGACACAGATTGCGCCCATTAATACTGTAACGTTCTACAATGCTATAGCCAACAATGGAAAAATGATGCAGCCACGTTTTGTGAAGCAGATCATGAAGGATGGCGAGGTTGTCAAGGAATTTGAACCTGTTGTCCTGAAGGAACGCATTGCCAAACCACAGACAATTAAAACCATGCAAACCATTTTGGAACATGTTGTCAGTCAGGGCTTGGGACGAAAGGCTGGTTCCAAATCATTTAAGGTGGCAGGAAAAACCGGAACAGCCCAGGTTGCAGACCAGTATGGCGGATATCACTCCGGCATCACTCGCTACTGGCTGTCGTTTGCAGGTTTCTTCCCTGCTGACGATCCACGCTACACTTGTATTGTCTGTATCAAGAAATCAGGTCTGCCTGCATCTGGTGGTGGTATGAGCGGTGTTGTATTCCATCATATAGCAGAGGGCGTCATGGCCCAGCATCTGAAACGAAGTGTTAAAGATGCCCGTGACTCCACCTCTTTGTTGATTCCTGATGTGAAAAATGGCAATATTGCTGCCGCCGACTATGTTCTGAATGGTCTTGGCATAAAGGCAAATACCAATTGGGGAGGTTCGTATTCTGAAGGCAATCCTATTTGGGGAAAAGCTCAGATAGAAGCCAAAAAAGTTGTTCTTTCCCAGGTTAAAACGAACAATAGCATCATACCCGATGTCATCGGTATGGGTGCGCGTGACGCTGTCTATATACTTGAATCAAGGGGTGTAAAAGCCAGAGTCCACGGCAGAGGAAAAGTCAAATCGCAGAGTATCTTTGCGGGCACTGCCATCAAAGAGGGTATGATATGTGAACTTTATATGGAATAACTTTATATGGAATAACTAAAAAAAAAAAAGATATGAAACTGAATGAGCTGCTCAAGAATGTAGAAATCCTCAATATCCTAGGTGATACAGAGGTAGAGATTACAGGTGTGAATATCGATTCCCGAAAGATTAGGGAAGGACATCTTTTTATAGCTATTCCTGGCACTCAGACTGACGGGCATAAATTCATACCAAAAGCCATTGAACTGGGGGCTGCGGCTATTCTCTGCGAAAACATCCCTGACAATCAGGAACCAGGTGTTACATACATTGCCGTCAAATCTACAGAGGACAGTGTCGGAAAGGTTGCAACTCAATTCTATGGAGATCCTTCCAGCAAATTGAAGCTGGTGGGCGTTACTGGTACAAACGGCAAGACTACCATAGCTACCTTATTATATAATATGTTCAGGAAATTTGGTCACAAATGCGGATTGCTCTCTACCGTATGCAACTACATTGAGGGTGAGGCAATCCCAGCTGACCATACGACACCTGATCCCATTGAACTGAATCATCTGCTGGCTCAGATGGTTGAAGCTGGTTGTGAATATGCTTTTATGGAATGTAGCAGTCACGCCATTGCCCAAAAACGAATTGGCGGTCTGAGATTTGCAGGAGGTATTTTTACCAACCTCACCCGTGACCACTTGGACTATCATGGAACATTTGAAAACTATCGTGATGCCAAGAAAGCCTTCTTTGACGGTTTGGACAAGGATGCATTTGCTATCACCAATGCCGATGACAAGAACGGTGCAGTAATGGTTCAGAACTGCAAGGCACAGATCAAGACCTACTCAACACGTACTATGGCTGACTTCAAGGCGAAGATCATTGAATGTCACTTTGAAGGGATGTATCTTGATATCAACGGCAAGGAAGTTGGTGTACAGTTTATAGGTAAGTTTAATGTAAGCAACCTGTTGGCAGTCTATGGCGCAGCAGTGATGTTGGGTAAGAAACCCGAGGATATCCTGATTGTCCTAAGCACTTTGAAAAGTGTAAACGGACGCTTGGAACCTATCCATTCTCCTGAGGGATATACTGCCGTTGTTGACTATGCTCATACCCCAGATGCCTTAGAGAATGTGCTAAGTGCCATACATGAGGTACTGGATGGGAAAGGTAAGGTTATTACCGTTTGTGGTGCTGGTGGAAATCGTGATAAAGGTAAGCGTCCCCTCATGGCTCAGGAAGCGGTTAAGCAAAGTGACAAGGTCATCATTACCAGTGACAATCCCCGTTTCGAGGAGCCTCAGGACATTATCAATGACATGTTGGCTGGCCTTGACAACAAACAGAAGAAAAAAGTCATCAGCATTGTTGATCGTCGTGAAGCGATTCGCACTGCCTGTATGATGGCAGAAAAGGGAGATGTCATTCTTATTGCCGGCAAGGGGCATGAAGACTATCAAGAGATCAAAGGTGTAAAGCACCATTTTGATGACAAGGAAGTTGTTCGTGAAATATTTAATGCTTAAAACTTGAGAGATTATGTTATACTATCTGTTTAGATTCCTCGATCAGTATGATATTCCTGGATCACACATGTGGTCTTACATCTCGTTCCGTGCTCTTTTGACGCTTATTCTTTCGTTATTAATCTCAGCATGGTTTGGTGAGCGTTTTATCAAATGGATGAAGCGTAAGAAGATTTTCGAAACGGAGCGTGATCCTAGTATCGATCCTTTTGGCGTAGAGAAGAAAGGCGTTCCGACAATGGGTGGTATCGTGATTATTGTAAGTATCCTTCTACCCGTAATTCTGTTGGGTCGTATCCGTAATATCTATTTGATTCTAATGATAATCACTACCGTGTGGCTTGGATTCCTTGGGTTCTTGGATGACTATATTAAGATTTTCCGTCGTAACAAGGATGGTCTGAAAGGAAAATATAAAATTGTAGGTCAAGTGAGTATCGGTTTTATCGTCGGTCTAATTCTTTGGCTTAGTCCTGATGCCGTTGTACGTGAGAATATGGATGTCAAAATACAAAACCAAGAGATTATTGTTAAACATAAAAGCGAAGCAGTAAAGTCACTCCAGACAACAATTCCTTTTATCAAGAACCACAACTTGAATTATTCAAGTATTATGAGTTTTTGTGGAGAATACAAGGTTGCTGCAGGATGGATGCTTTTCGTTTTCATGACCATTTTTGTGGTAACCGCCATATCAAACGGTGCCAACCTTAATGATGGTATGGATGGTATGTGCGCAGGCAACTCGGCCATTATCGGTATTGCATTAGGTATTCTAGCATACGTATCGTCACATATTGGCTATGCTTCATACTTCGACATTATGTATATTCCCCATTCAGAGGAATTGGTAGTCTTCCTCTGTGCCTTCGTTGGAGCAATGATTGGTTTCCTTTGGTATAATGCCTTCCCCGCTCAGGTATTTATGGGCGATACAGGTTCATTGACCATTGGAGGTATTATTGGCGTTTGTGCCGTAATCATTCACAAAGAGTTGCTGTTAGCCATTCTTTGCGGTATTTTCTTTGTTGAGAGTCTGAGCGTTATTATTCAGACAGGGTGGTTCAAGATTCAAAAACGTAAAGGAAAGCGCGTCCGCGTATTCCGAGCCACACCAATACACGACAATTTCCGCAAACTGGATTCGCAGCTTGATGCAACCAGCCAGTATATTCTGAAAGGATGGCCACGCAGACCATTCCATGAATCAAAGATTACCATCCGCTTTTGGATTACCACCATTATCCTTGCGGCGTTGACACTGATAACATTAAAGATAAGATAGACAATGAAAAGAATCGTTATATTAGGTGCAGGGGAGAGTGGCGCAGGTGCTGCTGTCCTTGCCAAGAAGGAAGGTTTCGATGTGTTTGTGTCCGACATGTCGAAAATTGCCGATAAATACAAGAAGATGCTGGACGACCGTCATATTGAGTGGGAGGAAGGCCAGCATACAGAGGAAAAGATCCTGAATGCCGACGAGATCATCAAAAGTCCGGGCATTCCAGAAACGGCTCCAATGGTAAAAAAGGCTGTTGAAAAGGGTATACGTATTATCAGTGAAATAGAATTTGCAGGACGTTACACCCATTCGAAGATGATCTGTATCACAGGTTCGAATGGTAAGACCACAACAACTTCTCTGATCTATCACATCTTCAAGCAGGCAGGCTACGATGCAGGTCTGGCAGGCAATATCGGAAACTCTTTGGCCTTACAGGTAGCAGAAGATCCACATGAGTATTATATCATCGAGCTCAGTTCCTTCCAGTTAGACAATATGTATGACTTCCGTGCAAACATTGCCATTCTGCTTAATATCACGCCAGATCATCTTGACCGCTATAATTTCGAGATGCAGAACTACGTGGATGCGAAGATGCGTATCATCCAGAATCAGACGCCACAAGATGCATTCATCTATTGGGCTGACGATCCCATCATCAAGCGCGAATTAGAGAAGTACGACATCCACTCTATCCAGTACCCATTCTCTGAACTGAAGGAGAAGGGCGTGATTGGTTATATCGAGGAGGGCCAGTACAAGATTGAGAAGCCCGAGCCATTCAACATGGAGCAGGAGAGTTTGAGTCTTACAGGTAAGCACAACATCTACAACTCGCTGGCTGCCGGTATTGCTGCCGACATTGCTGGTATCAAGAAAGAAGAGATCCGTAAGAGTCTTAGCGACTTCCCTGGTGTGGAGCATCGTCTGGAGAAGGTTTGCACCGTTCGTGGTGTACAATATATCAATGATTCAAAGGCTACAAATGTCGATGCGTGTTGGTATGCATTGGAAGCCATGAAGACCAAAGTCATTCTCATTATTGGCGGCAAAGACAAAGGAAACGACTACGAGCCCATTAAGCCTCTGGTTAAGGAAAAATGTTCTGGTATTATCTATCTTGGCGCCGATAATCAGAAATTGCATGATAACTTTGACCAATTGGGCATTCCTGTACGCGACACCCATTCCATGAAGGATTGTATGCAGGCCTGTTATGAGATGGCAAAACCAGGGGAGACAGTACTCCTGAGTCCTTGTTGCGCCTCTTTCGATCTCTTCAAGAATATGGAAGACAGAGGTGAGCAATTCAAGGAACTTGCCCGCAGTCTCTAAATTCAGGATATTATAAATGTCATAGTGACTCAACAATAATAATGAATAAAAAGATAGGTAACATTTTCAAAGGAGACAAGGTCATCTGGATGGTATTCTTCTTCCTCTGTATGATCAGTATCGTCGAGGTATTCTCTGCTTCGAGTAACCTGACTTACAAAAGCCAGAATTATATCGGACCGATCGCTTTCCATACAGTAACCATCCTGATAGGTGCGCTGACAGCTGTCATCACACTAAACATACCATGTCGCTATTTCAAGCTGATGACACCATTCCTCCTCATCATCTCTGGCTTAACCCTACTTTGGGTGCTTGTAGGAGGTGAGTCCATCAATGGCGCCAATCGTGTCATCTCCCTTCCTGGTGGTGTTACCTTCCAACCCTCTGAAATTGCCAAGGGAACAATGGTTCTCATTACGGCACAAATACTGAGTGCCATGCAACGTGAAGAAGGGGCAGATAAGAAAGCATTCAAATATATTCTTTGTATTGTACTACCAACTGTAGCACTTATCGGAATAGAAAACCTTTCAACGGCTGCACTATTGTTTGTTGTTATTTTCCTGATGATGTTTATCGGACGGGTACCACTATCACAAATGGGGAAACTGGTAGGAGTTGCTGCTGTCCTCGTCGCTCTTTTCCTGACAATGGTGTTCACGTTGGGTAGTATCGGATCATCTGAGGAAGAGAATAAACAGACGATAGAAGCTGTTCAAGATGGCGGCGCTACTGACACTAAGGTCATAAAGGGTGGTGGTGTATTCCACCGATTCGTCACTTGGCGAAACCGTATTGTCAAACACATTGATAAGAAAGAGATCTCACCAGAGGATTACGACCTTGATAAAGATGCACAGGTGGCTCATGCCAATATTGCCATTGTGTCGAGTAACATTATCGGTAAAGGTCCTGGTCAATCAGTGGAACGCGACTTCCTTTCACAAGCGTTTTCTGACTTCATCTACGCTATTGTCATTGAAGAGTTAGGTATTATTGGTGCAGCATTTGTGGTACTGCTTTATATCGTTCTACTCTACCGTGCTGCCAGAATAGCCAGTCGCTGTGAGAACAACTTCCCAGCCTTCCTTGTCATGGGATTGGCACTACTTTTGGTCATTCAGGCTTCATTTAATATGCTTGTTGCAGTAGGTATTGCTCCTGTCACTGGTCAGCCCCTTCCGCTCATCAGTAAAGGTGGTACTTCAACCATCATCAACTGCGCTTATATTGGCGTTATTCTGAGCGTAAGTCGTTCAGCAAAAAAAAGACCTGAAAAAATAGCGATATAAGAAATATAATTAGTATATTTGCAGACAAATTGAAAATGGTATGGAAAAAGAGCTGAGAGTCATCATTAGCGGAGGTGGAACAGGGGGGCATATCTTCCCTGCTGTTTCGATTGCAAATGCTATTAAGGTCATTCGTCCGGATGCCAAAATCCTGTTTGTGGGTGCACTGGGACGAATGGAGATGCAACGTGTACCTGCCGCAGGCTATGAGATCAAAGGCCTGCCTATTTGCGGGTTTGACCGAAAGAATCTGCTGAAGAACTTTAAGGTGCTTTATAAGATCTGGAAGAGCCAACGCATGGCAAAACAGATTATTAAAGACTTTAAGCCACAGGTCGCAGTAGGTGTTGGCGGCTACGCTAGTGGTCCCACCCTGAACAAAGCTGCCGCAATGGGTATTCCCTGCCTGATCCAAGAACAGAACTCCTATGCAGGCGTTACAAATAAGCTTCTGGCAAAAAAGGCTGCCAAGATTTGTGTTGCATACGAGGGGATGGAACGTTTCTTCCCTGCCGAGAAAATTATCCTGACTGGTAATCCTGTACGCCAAGCACTGCTTGACACAACCATTACTCGCGAGGATGCCATTAAGGAGTTAGGGTTCAATCCTTCAAAGAAAGTCATTCTTTTAGTAGGAGGCAGTTTGGGTGCCAGAACGATTAATGAAAGTGTACTCCAACATTTAGACATTGTTAAAGCCTCAGATGTACAGTTTGTATGGCAGACAGGCAAATTCTATAGTGAAGAAATTGCCAAACGACTGCAGGGCGAAGATATACCGAATCTGAAAGTAACAGATTTCATCACTGATATGGGTACAGCTTATAAAGCTGCAGACCTTGTCATCAGCCGTGCAGGTGCCAGCAGTATTTCAGAATTCTGTCTGATAGGCAAACCAGTAATCCTGGTGCCAAGTCCAAACGTGGCAGAAGATCACCAAACCAAGAATGCGTTGGCTCTTGCTAATAGAGACGCTGCTATTTATGTGAAAGATGCAGAGGCGCCTGCCACCTTATTGGAACTGGCAGTTAAAACCGTCAATGATGAAGAGAAGCTGAAGTCGCTCAGTGAGAATGTGCTCAAGCTTGCACTCCCCGACTCTGCAAATATTATCGCCAAAGAAGTTATCAAGTTAGCAAAATGAATATAAACGATATTAAATCAGTCTATTTCGTAGGTGCGGGAGGCATTGGTATGAGTGCCATCGCGCGATACTTCCTGAAAAAAGGACTTGTCGTAGGTGGTTATGACAAGACTCCGTCCGATCTGACTCGTCAGTTGGAAAAGGAAGGGATGTTCATCCACTATGAGGAGGATATCAATCAGATTCCTCAAGCCTGTAAAAATAAACAGGAATGTCTGGTTATCTATACGCCAGCCATCCCTGCAGAACATAAGGAGCTATGCTATTTTCAAGAGAATGGATTCGAGATCCAGAAACGTGCTCAAGTGTTAGGCACGCTGACAAAGACTCATAAAGGACTCTGCGTGGCTGGTACACATGGTAAGACCACTACGTCTACAATGTGTGCCCATATCATGCACCAGAGTCATCTCGATTGCAATGCATTCTTAGGTGGTATCTCCAAGAACTACGGCACCAACTACATCCTCTCCGATTCTGATTATGTCGTTATCGAAGCAGATGAATTCGATCGTTCTTTCCACTGGCTTCGTCCATGGATGAGTGTAATTACCTCTACCGACCCAGACCACTTGGATATCTACGGTACAAAAGATGCTTATTTAGAAAGCTTCCGCCACTATTCAGAACTCATTCAACCAGGAGGTGCACTGATTATCCATCGCAATCTGGAAATGAAAGAGCACCTGCAGGATGGTGTACGTCGCTATGACTATAGCCTCAACGAAGGAGACTTCCATGCAGAAAATATCCGCATTGAAAATGGAGAGATTACTTTCGACTTCATCTCACCCATTGAGAATGTTAAGGATGTTAATCTTGGTCAGCCTATCCCCATCAATATCGAGAATGGTATCGCCGCTATGGCGATGGCACAGCTTAATGGCTGTACAGCCGAAGAATTGAAGTATGGTATGCAGACCTATGGTGGGGTGGATCGTCGCTTTGACTTTAAGATCAAGACTGATAAACTTGTGTTTTTGAGCGATTACGCCCACCACCCGAAAGAAATTTATCAAAGTGCGCGAAGCATACGTGAGCTGTACAAGGACAAACATATCACAGCCATTTTCCAACCTCACCTCTATACTCGTACACGAGATTTTTATAAGGACTTCGCAGATGCATTAAGTCAGTTGGACGAGGTTATTCTTACAGAGATCTATCCGGCGCGCGAGTTACCCATCGAAGGTGTTACTTCGAAACTCATTTATGACAACCTGAAACCAGGTGTGAAAAAAGAGATGATACAAAAGGGGGATGTGCTCAATTTCGTAAAGAGCCATTCTTTCGAAGTTCTGATTGTACTTGGAGCTGGTGATCTTGATAACCAGGTTCCAGAAATAGCAAATATATTAAATAGTAAATAAAAGCATGTATATCGACTGGAAGAAGACCTTGATTGTAGTCTGCGACATTGTCGTTGCATCTTATCTGCTACTGGCCGTCACCGCGTTTAACAAACCCGATGCGAAGGTCAGTCATTGCAATGAGGTGAAGATCGACATTGAGCAGAATATTGTCGATTGCTTCATGACAGCCGATGAAATCAAACAGACCCTGAATAAAGAGCATCTTTACCCACTCAAACAGCCTTTGACAGATATTAGTCCCAGGAAGATTGAAGAAACACTTCAGAAGAGTCCCTTCGTAGAAAAGGCAGAGGCATACAAGACGCAGAGTGGAAATGTTTGTATCCAGATCAAACAACGCATCCCAGTGATTAGGGTAATGGCTGACAATGGAGATAATTATTACCTTGATACTCACGGTAACATGATGCCAGAAAGTCGTTATGTCACTGATCTGATTATCGCAACAGGTTCTATTAGTCACAAATACGCCAAGAACACACTGACTCGAGTAGCAACCCATATTCTATATGATCAATTCTGGAGAAATCAGATTGTTCAGATGAACATACTGGAAGATGGTTCCATCGAAATCGTTCCTCGCGTGGGAGATCATGTTGCCTACCTTGGTGCACCTGTTGACATAGAAAAGAAGTTAGACCGCCTCCGTAAGTTCTATATTTACGGACTCAATCAGGTGGGTTGGAACAAGTACAACTATATCAGCGTTGAATTTAACAATCAGATAATCTGTAAGAAAAATAAAAGGAAAAAATAATAAGTATAAGAGATGGCAGCAAAGGAATTTATCGTAGCAATTGAACTCGGTTCATCCAAGATGACCGGTATCGCTGGACAGAAGAATCTCGACGGCAGTATTCAGGTACTCGCTGTTGTTAAGGAGAATTCTTCCGCCTTCATTCGCAAAGGAGTGGTCTACAATATCGACAAGACCGCTCAATGCCTTACCAGCATCATCAGAAAGCTGGAAACTCAACTCAAGACTGAAATCCGACAGGTATATGTGGGTGTCGGAGGCCAATCAATTCGCAGTGTCAAGAACGTTATCGCTAAGGATCTGCCCAACGAAAGTATCATCACACAGGATATGGTGATTGAGTTAATGGATGCCAACAGGAACATGGAATACCCCGATCAGGAGATTCTCGATGCTGCCGTTCAAGAATATAAGGTGGGATCTCAGCTGCAACTCGACCCCGTAGGAATTCAGGCAAACCATCTGGAAGGTAATTTCCTTAATATCCTGGAACGTGGTACTTTCTATCGCAACCTGAACAAATGTTTCGAAACTGCAGGTATTAACGTAGCTGAGATGTATCTTGCTCCTTTAGCTCTGGCCGACAGTGTACTGACAGAAGCTGAACGTCGTTCAGGCTGTGCACTTGTTGACCTTGGAGCTGATACCACCACAGTCTCAGTCTATTCAAAGAATATCCTGCGCCATCTTGCCGTCATTCCTCTGGGTAGCAATAATATCACTAAGGATATTGCAACGCTCCAGATCGAAGAAAGTGACGCAGAAAAGATGAAATTGAAATACGGCAGTGCCTACACCGACAATAGCGAGATCGATAACGACCTGAAATATTCTATCGATGCAGATCGTCAGATTGAGAGTCGCAAGTTTATCGAGATCGTAGAGGGTAGACTTGAGGAAATCATCGAAAACGTATGGTATCAGATCCCTTCTGAATATTACGACAAATTACTTGGTGGCATCATCCTGACAGGTGGTGGCTCAAATATGAAGAATATCGAAAAAGCCTTCTCTAATCATACTCATGTGGAGAAAATCCGTATTGCTAAATTTGTGTCGCAGACCATTCTCTCCAACAATGAGGACGTCAAGGCTCACAATGGCATGATGAATACGGTTCTCGGTCTTCTTGCTAAAGGAGACATCAACTGTGCTGGCAGTTTTGTAGATCCGAATGGCGATCTCTTTGGTCAGAAACATGTAGCCCCTGTGGCTTCTGACCCACGTCCTGTCCGTCAGCCTGGCGAGATTCCTGCAGGCGTTATCCGTACTGAAGCAGAAAAGAAAGCAGCTGAGGAAGAGAAGCGTCGCCAACAGGAAGAAGAAGATCGCCAGAAGCGTGAAGAGGAACTCAAGAAAAAGGCAGAGGAGGAAGCTATCCGCAGAGAGAACAGCCCTTGGAACAAACTGAAGAAAGGATTCCTGAAGTTTGGAAAATCTATCGTTGAGGAAGAATAAGAAAGTTTTAAAGTAAAAAGTTAACAGTTTATAGTTCAGATTATGAGTGATTATAATAACATAGATATCCTGGATTTCGGAGCTCCGGAGAAGGGACAAAGCATCATCAAAGTGATTGGTGTCGGTGGTGGCGGCGGTAATGCTGTCAACCATATGTACAGAGAAGGTATCCACGATGTGACCTTTGTACTTTGCAATACAGACAATCAGGCTCTGAACGACTCACCCGTGCCCGTACACCTTCAGTTAGGCAAGGAAGGACTGGGTGCTGGTAACAAACCAGAAAAAGCACGTCAGGCAGCTGAGGAGACGATTGATGATATCCGTAATATGCTTAACGACGGCACTCGTATGGCATTTATCACTGCTGGTATGGGTGGTGGTACAGGTACTGGTGCAGCTCCCGTCATTGCACGCGTCAGTAAGGAACTTGGTATCCTCACAGTAGGTATCGTTACGATTCCTTTCCGTTTTGAAGGTGACCGCAAAATAGACCAGGCACTTGATGGTGTAGAGGAGATGTCAAAGCACGTTGATGCCCTGTTGGTCATTAATAATGAGCGCTTACGTGAAATTTATCCTGAGCTTTCAGTACTCGATGCCTTTGGCAAGGCTGATGACACGCTAAGCATTGCTGCTAAATCAATCGCAGAGATTATTACTGTTCACGGACTGATCAATCTTGACTTCAACGATGTGAAGACCGTCTTGAAGGATGGTGGTGTAGCAATCATGTCAACAGGCTATGGCGAGGGTGAAGGACGTGTGAAGAAAGCTATCGACGATGCACTGAACTCTCCACTACTGAATGACAATGATATCTTCAATTCTAAGAAGATCTTGCTCTCTATCTCTTTCGCTGGTTCTAAGGAAGGTCAGTCTTCTCTGATGATGGAGGAGATGAATGATATCAACGACTTCATGGCAAAGTTCGGTAGTGACTTTGAGATCAAATGGGGTCTGGCTACCGATCTCGAACTTGGTAAGAAAGTTAAGGTTACTATCCTTGCTACTGGTTTTGGTATCGAAGATGTAGATGGTATGGGTAGCCATCTTAGAAAGCAGAGTCAGGAAGATTTAAACCGCATTGCAGCAGAGCAGGAGAAAGCTGCACAAAAGCAGGATCGCCGTAATCGCTATTATCGCGGAGAGAATAGCACCAAACGCTATAAGCGTCGTCCGAATATCTATCTGTTCCGTCCGGAGGACCTGGATAATGATGATGTCATCTCTGCTGTAGAACAAACGCCTACCTACAAACGAACACGTGAGATTCTCAATAGCATCAATAGCCAAGCTAGTGGTGATGATTATATTGATGAAAAACCCGCAGAGAGTTCTGAACCTGTTCAGGGAACAATTAAGTTTGCTTGAATTGAACTGAAACAAAGATAAATAAGAGAGCGCTGGAAGTATTTAACTTACCAGCGCCCTCTTTATTTATAGAAATCACAACTTATGCGTCGATGTTTGCATAAGTAGCATTCTTCTCAATAAACTCACGACGAGGCTCCACATCATCACCCATCAGCATTGAGAATATCTCATCAGCCTCAGCGGCATTCTCGATAGTCACCTGCTTCAACAAGCGATTCTCAGGATTCATGGTGGTTTCCCAAAGCTGCTCAGGGTTCATCTCACCAAGACCTTTGTAACGCTGTGTGTGCAATGCCTTATCGTCGCCATTACCAGCTACATACTTATCAATGAAAGCCTGACGCTGCTGCTCAGTGTAACAGTACTCTGACTGTTTCTTATAAGTACATTTGTAGAGCGGCGGTGTAGCGATATAGAGATGACCTCCCTGAATCACCTGAGGCATAAAGCGGTAGAAGAGTGTCATGATCAGCGTGTCGATGTGTGAACCATCGACGTCGGCATCGGTCATGATGATGATCTTATTGTAACGTAGCTTATCAATATTAGCCTCACGATCGCCTTCACCCTCAACACCAAAGCGAACACCAATACTCTGAATAATGTTCATGACAGACTCTGACTCGAAGACGCGATGCCATTGAACCTTCTCCACATTCAGGATCTTACCACGCAACGGCAGAATAGCCTGGAAATGACGATCACGACCTGACTTAGCAGAACCGCCTGCAGAATCACCCTCAACAAGGAATATCTCACACTGCTGAGGATCCTTATTCGAGCAGTCGGCAAGTTTACCAGGTAATCCACCACCCGTCATCGGATTCTTACGCTGTACACTCTCACGAGCCTTACGGGCTGCAATACGTGCTGTGGCAGCAAGTACCACCTTATCGCAGATAAGCTTTGCCTCCTTCGGATGTTCCTCCAAATAGTTACTCAAAGCCTCACCTACAGCCTGCTGAACGGCACCAGCCACCTCTGAGTTACCCAGCTTCGTCTTCGTCTGACCCTCGAACTGAGGCTCAGCTACCTTGATGGAGATGACAGCAGAGAGACCCTCACGGAAATCCTCACCGGCAATCTCGATCTTAGCTTTCTCGATCTGCTTAGAGATCTGAGGATCCGCATCAGCATAAGCCTTCAGCGTACGGGTCAACGCAGCGCGGAAACCCATCAGGTGAGTACCACCCTCGATCGTATTAATGTTGTTCACATAAGAGTGAATATTCTCGCTGTAATCAGTATTATACATTACAGCCACCTCAATAGGTGTGCCCTGTTTCTCTGTCTTCAGATAGATCACATCATCGAAGAGGTGAGTACGGTGACGATCCACGTAACGAACAAACTCCTTCAGTCCGTCCTTGGCATGGAACACCTCTGGCTGACGAAGATTACCCTCCTCATCAGGACGCAGATCAGTCAGTGTGATGGTGATACCGGCATTCAGATAAGCCAGCTCACGCATACGACGGGCAATGATGTCGTACTTATATTCTGTGGTTGTAAAGATACTGCCATCGGGCCAGAACTGCTGACGTGTACCAGTCTTATCTGTATCACCCACAATCTTCACGTCATAGAGAGGTTTACCCTTCTCATACTCCTGCTGATAGATGTGGCCGTTACGATAAACCTGTGACAACATGTGAGTAGAGAGCGCGTTCACACAGCTGACACCCACACCGTGGAGACCTCCAGATACTTTGTAGGAGCCCTTATCAAACTTACCACCGGCATGCAGCACAGTCATCACAACCTCAAGGGCCGACTTATGCATCTTCTCATGTTCATCCACAGGGATACCACGTCCGTTATCTTGTACCGTAATAGAGTTATCCTCATTAATGGTTACTTCGATATGCGTACAATAACCTGCCATTGCCTCGTCGATAGAGTTATCGACGGTCTCGTTGACCAGGTGGTGAAGACCCTTCTCGCTGATGTCACCAATGTACATCGCAGGGCGTTTACGTACGGCTTCAAGACCCTCGAGCACCTGAATATTGCTCGCGGAATAGTTCTGTTCTTGGTTCAGTTGTTCTTCTGTCATTTTGCTTTTTACTCTAATTGGTTGCAAAGGTACAAAAAAAAAGTCAGATAAACATAGTTTATCTGCTAAAAAACTACAAAAAAATAACCGCAACCCTTTCGGGCTACGGTTCAAGTCTGTATAATAGTAATTATTATCCCAGCTTGTTGATGTGCAGAGCGAGGCTTGACTTCAGGTTAGCGGCCTTGTTCTTGTGGATAACGTTGGTCTTAGCCAGCTTGTCCAGCATCTTCTGTACCTTCGGATACAGAGCAACAGCCTCTTCCTTGTTAGTCATAGCACGCAGCTTGCGCACAGCGTTACGCATTGTCTTTGCGTAGTAGTGATTGTGAAGCGCCTTTTTCTTGTCCTGGCGGATTCTCTTCACTGATGATTTGTGATTTGCCATT
>CACZTJ010000013.1 GCA_902784065.1 uncultured Prevotellaceae bacterium
CACGCTGAGACTGAGTTTGAGAAATATCGCATCGTTCAAGATCGTTTGTTCCAGAGCGACTTTGATAAGTATTTAGGTGAGTTACCTTTTGATGGAGAGTAAAATTCCCAGTGCCACATACCATTTCGGTAGAAGGACGTAGCCTAATACGCACCTTTTTGGCAAGTGCCAGTAAAGATGCCGCAATAAGTTCAAGAGCGTTGAGCAAGCTCAGAAGAAAAAGATGTGAATGGATTTGGCTCTTTCAAAAAGAATAATTACCTTTGAGACGATGTCTCGAAGTTCTTGGACAAGCCAAGCGAACGAGTTCGAGTTCTCACGTTCGAAAATACTCAAATAAATTTGGTATTTTGCTCACTTATTCGTAACTTTGCACCCGATGATGGGTCATAGTATGGCTGGTGGCTCTGAGTCGGGCGTTCTTTGATGCATTTTATAGCAGAATGTGGAATTGAGTACGGTTGCCAATTCGTAACCCCATTTTCTTTCAATTCCCCAGACTGCCTTTATACAAAGAAAAGCTGAGAATTCTTCCAAAGTTACGTAAAATATAGTATAAAGGCTCGCATCCCTGCGAACCTTTATACTAACATAACAAACAATAACCGAAAATAACTAAAAACCTAACCAAAATGAATGTATGAATCTTCTTTTGTTGATGCAAAGATACGACGATTCTCGGCTGATTCCAAGAAATCAGTCGGATTATTGTCTGACTTGTTGCGACAGAATCATCAATTTGCGACAAAGTAGGGTCATAAGCCTTTTTTGTGTCGCAAAAGCATAGATTGGCACAGAATACTGTGTTGTTTTTCAGAGTTTTACGCTTGAGATATCGACAAGTCCGTTGACGATGGCGTAGATGGTGAGACCAGCAGGGGAATGAATCTGCAACTTGCGTGCGATGTTACGCCGATGGGTGATGACTGTGTTGACAGAGATGTACAGATGATCGGCAATCTCCTTATTAGACATACCTTGAACTAAGGCGATGATGACATCCTTCTCACGATCTGACAGAGCATCGGAGTTCTGGTCAGCTCTGCTCTTGTAAACGATATTGTTGATGTTTTTCGTGATGCTATTGTCTTTTGTTGCCTGTTCCAATCGTCGGATAGCTGGTACGAAGATGCAGTCTTCCACCTGGGCATGCTGCTTGAGCCAAGCCTCATTGTCGTAGATGTCATGCAGGGTTGCCGTCAGCTGATTGTTGTGCTGTCCGTCTTGGGGCAGATACTTAATAATGAGGAGTTTCAACTCGCGCAGTTTCTTATCCATAGCCCCATGATGCTTCGAGAAGGTCATCACATTGTAGTCGTTGGCAGGATTCCCTTCCAACAGGGAGTTGACATAGGGGAAGAGGGTCTTCTGCTCATACATCATGTGTCGGCGAATCTCGTGGGCATATTCATCATAAAAACGCATGATGAGGCGTGCCAGCGAATCGTCTTCATTCAGCGATTCCACCAGTTCCCTGCGAATGAAGGGTAGTTGAAAATCAAGGAAATAGGCATGAGAGGCATCCAGATAGTGCATGAGTGTAGGCACACTGATCTGATCGTCGGACTCAAACTCTCCGTATCCGTTGATGGTGAAGTTCACCACCGCCAGAAAAGTATAGGTATCAACATGATTATCCTCACATGTCTCTTGTACAGTCTTGTCGCCAAAGCCTAGGCTGATGCCAAAGCTTCCTAACATTTGTAAGAGGTCGTAATTGTCGCGAATCAGCGAGATCATCTTATCATCAGCCTCATATAATTTCTGATTTTTCATCTTTCAACTACCAATTAATGATTATCGAGTGCAAAGGTAGGCATTTTTTTAGACTTGTACAATAGCAATAAATGAGTATTTTCATCAAGAAAAACTTCCAAAAGTCCTGTTTTAAGGCGTTTTCATCATTTTTGGGTATTGCATTTTTGGGAGGGTCTGTCTAATTTTGCAGCCGATTTTAATGATTTGAATGTGAGATAAAGATGAAAAAGCTATTAGGTTTGCTTGTATTAAGCACAATGATTGTTACTACTGCAAAGGCTGCTGAGCCTGACACAATTGGTTACGACAAATTCCGTTTTGGAGGTTATGGCGAGATGGTAGCCCAGTTTAAGGATTATGGTATTAACCGCTTTTACGGGCATCAGGAAGGTAATGCCAAACAGAGTCATAACAAGATATCCATTCCCCGTTTTGTGTTGGCTTTCGACTATAAGTTTACGCCGAAATGGATCCTTGGTGCTGAGATAGAGTTTGAATATGGAGGCACAGGTGTTTCTTACGAACTGGAGAACACAGAGAATGGCGAATATGAGACAGAGGTAGAAAAGGGTGGGGAGGTCGCTCTGGAGCAGTTTCATATCACCCGAATGATCATACCTGAGTTTAATATCCGTGCTGGTCATCTGATTGTGCCTGTGGGACTTACGAATGAGCATCACGAACCCATCAACTTCTTTGGAACCACCCGTCCGGAGGGTGAGATGACAATCATTCCCTGTACCTGGCATGAGACGGGTATCGAGTTCCTGGGTAAGTTCGGCAAGGGCTATACTACCTTTGATTATGAGGCTATGATTGTGACAGGTCTGAATGCCAACGGCTTTGATCGTAACAACTGGGTCAGGAAAGGTAAGCAAGGCTTGTTTGAGGGAGACAACTTCACCAGTCCTGCCTATGTGGCCCGCCTGAATTATACGGGTGTTCCTGGCTTGCGACTGGGTGGCTCGATTTATTACTGTCCCAATACGGGTGCCAATTCTGACAAGCTCATTACTTATGATGAGATAGGTAAGATTCCTGTGACCATCTATTCGTTGGATGCCCAATATTCTGACAGGTATGTGACGGCACGAGCCAATTACCTTTCTGGTAACATCGCCCATGCAGACCAGGTGGGTGCGAAGAACGGTAAACTCTCTAATAAGTCGGGCTATAGTCGTCTGACACCTATTGCCAAACGTGCTGTCTCATATAACGCTGAGGTAGGGGTGAATCTGAGAAGTGTGTTTGGTGGTGACAAGCGCTTCCCTGTGATCTATCCTTTTGTCCAGTATGAATATTATAACTCTCAGGAGAAGGGTGAAGGCATGGACGTGATGGATGCCCGTTGCCAGGTGAGCAAATGGAACTTCGGCCTGAACTGGAAGGCACTGCCTAACCTGGTGGTGAAAGCTGATTATACGACGCGCCAGATTGGTACGAACAAGGTGTTTGGAAAAGGTCCGTACAACAGTGAGAACGAGTTTGGTATCGGCGTCGCCTATATCGGTTGGTTCTTCAAGAAGTAAATACACATTATTAATAATAAAAACAGAGAAGAGAATGAAAAAAAGTATTTTTGTGATGGGTCTCACCATGATGGGACTCATGGGCTTTACCGCTTGCAGTAGCAGTGATGACAAGAAAAGTGACGATCCGCAACCACCAACAGAGGTGACGATTCAGGATTCAGAGTATGATGCCATCGTCAACCAGTATGTTGACAATGTTGTGTTACCGACTTATAGCGATCTGAAGGCAAAGAACAGTGCCCTCTATCAAGCTGTGGTTGACTTTGGTGATGCACCATCGAATGCTAATTTCAAGGCTATCTGTGATGCATGGTTGGCAGCTCGTGAGCCATGGGAGTCGAGTGAGGCTTTCCTCTTTGGTCCTGTTGCCGACTTAGGTCTTGATCCTAACATGGACTCGTGGCCACTTGACCAGGAAGCCATCGTGAAGATGCTGGAGTCTCAGCAGTGGAACGAAATGAAGTGGACAGGGGATTATGATGAAGACGACGATGCGATTGCCGCAGCCCAGAATGTGCGTGGCTTCCATACGTTGGAGTTCCTTGCTTTCCGTGATGGTCAGGCTCGTACGTTGACAGATCAGGCTACCGATGGTGAGGCTGCTAATGCTGTCTATAATGCTGGTAACGCTACAGCATGGGCACAGTATATGAGAAATACCGCCCAGTTGCTGGTTGACGATGTAACGACTCTTTGCGACGCATGGAACAATGGCTATGCTGCCAAGTTCAAGTCACACAATGGTGGTGATTTCACCAGTGGACTGAGCTGTATCGAACAGCTGATCGATGGTTGTATTGATATCGCAGGTGAGGTGGGACAAGCCAAGATCGGTGATCCCTATGATCTCTATGTTTCTGGCAAGACCACTGAGGCACTTTATGCTGTGGAGTCATGGTACAGCTGGCACTCTCGTGATGACTATACCAACAATATCTACTCTATCCGCAATGCCTACTATGGCTCACGTGACGGAATTGTGAATAACAACTCTCTGTCAAAGCTTGTTGCCAAGTACAATCCAGAGCTTGATGCTGACGTGAAAGCCGCCATTGAGGATGCCGCTGATGCCATCCAGGCTATTCCGCAGCCTTTCCGCAGCAATATCAACTCTAAGGAGGCACAGGCTGCTATGGAGGCTTGTGCTGAGCTGAGTGATATTCTGGAGAAAGAACTGAAGCCCTTCTTGATCAATCATACCAAGTAATTGGTATCTATGAACAAATACTATCTTAATATACTGTTCCTGACAGCTCTTTTCGTCGTAACGGCTTGCGAAGAAAGTGATCAGCTGGATGTAGAAGACGTGAATATTCCCAGAGGCTATGCCCTCTCTGCTGGAACATCGACGGGATTCTATAACTCCTCTGTTGCTTACGACCAGGCGGCGGCATGGCTGTCAGGAACATACGCTTCAAGGTTTAATGCTGGCGATCGTCTTTACGATAATGTGAAGACCTCGAATGAGAATGGTCATGGTGGTGGCCTGGGTCCTGTGTATGCTGGCTATAGCTGTGGCAGTTGCCATAGAAACGCTGGACGAACAGAGCCTACTTACTGGACCAGCTTTAAGAATGGTGGCAATGATGGCTCTGGTCCTTATGGATTCACAGCCTCACTGATTTATATCACCCGTAAGAATGGCACCTTTTTCCCTGACTATGGTCGAGTGATCCATGATCAGGCAATCTATGGCGTGCATCCAGAAGGTAAGCTGAAGGTGGAGATTGACTCTGCAACCTTCTCTTTTCCTGATGGTGAGAAATATACGCTCTGTGTTCCAAAATGGCATATTACTGAATGGTATGCCGACTCCATCAGTCCGGATGATCTCTTCTGTACAGTCCGTGTGCCACTGCGTCATGTCGGCATGGGACAGATGATGGCACTCGATCCTGATGAGATCGAAGCCCTTGCTATTAAGAGCAACTACCCTGAGTGGGGCATCAGTGGACGCTGTAACTACATCAACGAAAGGGGTAAACGGCAACTCGGCCTGTCAGGTAATAAGGCGCAGCATGCTGATCTGACAGTAGAGCTTGGCTTCTCCAGTGACATGGGTATGACCAACAGCCGTTATCCTGAGGAGATCTGTGAGGGACAGCTACAGATGGAGGAGGGCTCTATGATGGGACTCTCATATGAGATGCTCGACGTGCCGGCACAGGATATGGAGGATGTGGATCTCTATATGCAAGGTCTTGCCGTCCCAGCAAGAAGAAACATCAACAATGCTGATGTGCAAGCTGGTGAACAACTGTTCTATCAGGCAGGATGTCATCTGTGTCATGTGACGACGCTTCATACAAAGCCTCGTGGCTCCACCCTGTTAATGGGTACGAACCTGCCCTGGCTCGGAAAACAGACCATCCATCCATACTCTGATTATCTGCTTCATGATATGGGGTCTGAGATTATGGGGGTTGGTCTGAATGACAATTTTGTCAGTGGTCTGGCACGTGGTAACGAATGGCGCACGACTCCGCTATGGGGTATCGGCTTGCAGAAGAAGGTAAATGGACATACCTATTTCCTGCATGACGGACGTGCCCGTAACTTCGTGGAGGCTATCATGTGGCATGGTGGCGAAGGAGAGGCCTCCAAAAACAAGTTCAAGAATATGAGTAAGAAGGAGCGTGACCAGCTTGTACAATTCCTCTGGTCACTATAGTTAAGAATAAAGAGTTAAAATTATGATTACCAAGAAAATATATGCCCTCCTGATGGCATGTTTGGTTTCAGCAAATGCACTTGCTGATGATGATGCCAACCAGTTGAACATGGAAAACGGTGTGATTCCTATTGCTGACGATCGCGGATTTACCCTTCAATCCAATGATGGTAACTTCGTGTTCAAACCCTATCTCTATCTGCAAAGTACCCTCAACTATCGCTATTATGATGATGAGGGACTGGATAAGGCTTACAATCAGGATAATGTGGCTAATTCTGGTTTTGCCATGAACTATGCTATTATTGGTTTCACAGGAAAGGCTTTTGGAAAGATTGACTATAATGTCTGTATCAATGCAGCTGCTTCTGGTGGTAATATACTCCAGCAGGCTTGGATTGACTATGCTGCTATGCCAGAGTTGCGCTTCCGTGTAGGTAAGTTTAAGACTCCTTTTACACATGCTTATCTGACAACGCTTGGTGAGACACTCTTTCCCTCATTGCCAACCTCACTCACAGCGCAGGCTATACTGCCTTATTCGCTCAATGCCGTTACGCCAAGCATTGGCACTGGCTTCGACCTGGGTGTGGAGGTACATGGTATGATTGGTGGAAAGTTCGGCTATGAGGTTGGTCTCTGGAATGGTACAGGCTCTGCCCAGAATGGTGCTACCAAAGGTCTGAGTGATGATAACCATCTGCCCTCTCTGCTCTATGCCGGACGTGTGACTTATCAGCCGAAGGGGGCTATGCCCTTGACGCAGGGTAATCCAAAGCTGTTGCATGAGGACAAGATGCTTTTCGGCCTGAGTGCCAACTTCAATAATGAGGCTGAGAGTGAGTCAACGAATGATTTCCGTGCAGGCTTTGAGTTTGCTATGCTTAAGAATCGCTGGTATGTCGGAGCAGAGGCTTATTATATGCACATCGGCTTTACAGAGCGCCAGAAGATTGATGACAGTTACAATTATTGGGGAGGTTATGCACAGGTGGGCTACTTTGTGCATCGCCAAGTGCAGGTAGGTCTGCGCTATGACTTCTATGATCGCAACGGCTCGAGCAAAGATGGTATTCTGAACATGCCCGCTGTCAGTGTGAACTATTTCATTCCGAAGACCAACATCAAGCTCGCTGCCATGTATCAGTATATCGGACGCACTGGCCATAAGACACAGCTTGATCGTGACCTCGATGATCTGGGTATCTGTACGCATATGGCTCAGGTTATGTTACAATATGCCTTCTAATCATCATATCAATGAAGAAAAATGTAATTTTAGCTCTTCTTGGCTTGGGGCTATGCATACTCAGTGCCTGCGATGATGGACGAATCTATCCTGAATCCGCAACATCAGCTGAAGGAAAAACGGTTGTGATGGAAGGGGTGCTTGAAGGTCTGGACAACTGGGCCAGTAACTATCGTGTTACCATTGCGGGTTTTGAACAGGTTGATGACGAATATGCTAGTGTTTCGAAGGTCATTACGGCCAGCGACATCAAGGATGGAGAGGTATATGTGGAACTCTCTGGCATCAAGAGTGAGATTAAGTTTGTAAGACTCTGTGTACTGGATCGTCTGAGAAGGCATATCGTGACATTTAAGGAGGTTGATATATCTGAAGCAACAGAGCCTGTGAAGATGGAGTTGGGAACCATGAATATCAGCATGCATAATGCCATTCAACAGAGTTTCTTTAATACCACCTGTGCCAATTGTCATGGTGCATCAAATCGTGCTGCTGCCGGGCTCTATCTTACTGAAGGAAAGAGTTATCAGGCACTTGTGGAGGTCAACTCCAAGAAAGTGGAAGGCAAGAAACTGGTAGAGACGAACAATGCAGCGAATAGTGTGCTTCACATGGTGCTTAATCAGCAATCAGTAGAAGGAATCTCGATGGATCATCGTGATCTTGTGTCTGAAAAGAGTGAACAGACCATCCTGCCGTTGATTGACAGTTGGATTAATAATGGCGCTAAAGAGAAATAGAATTGTAATAATAAATCAATGAATAGAAGAATAGAATATAAGAACGCATTTGCAGAAATAACCATGTTTGACAATGGAACTGAAGTAAGAGAGTTCCATATCATGATTCATGCCAATTCCTCTCGTTTGCCTTTTATCCAACAACTTGAGGCGGTGATGGAAACTTACAATCAGATTGTCAACGGACCACTACAGGGAGCCAGTGCAGTTTTCAAACGTTATTTCCTCAGTGATGCCGCTAATCAGGCTGAAGATGTTATCGCCAACGATGTGACAGATTGTGCCAAGAGCATCATTGAACAGGCTCCTCTTGACGGCACGAAGATTGCCCTTTGGGTCTATCTGATGACGAACGTTCAGACAGGCATTGGCAAAAGCGGACTCTATGAAGTGCGTCATGGCAACTTCCGTCACCTCTGGAATGGCTCTGCCCATAATATGGCAGCTAACTCGGAGTATCAGACACGTCTGCTCTTCAATGAGTATAACATGCAGCTGATTGAAGAAGGTTGCACCCTTGAGGCTAACTGCGTCAGGACATGGTTTTTCGTTAATGATGTTGACTTGAACTATGGTGGAGTGGTGCGCGCTCGTAATCAATTTTTCTTCACACAGGGTTTGACAGTGAACACCCATTTTATTGCTTCTACAGGCATAGGAGGACGCCAGCAGGATCCCAATGTGTTGTCCCAGATGGACAACTATGCCATTGCCGGAATTCAGAAGGAGCAGATCCATTATCTTTATGCTTCTACACATCTCAATCGCACCAGCGACTATGGCGTATCCTTCGAACGTGGTACTTATATCGACTATGCCGATCGCCGTCATGTGCTGATCTCAGGAACTGCTTCCATCAACAACAAAGGTGAGGTGATGTACCCCAAAGATATTGTCAAGCAGACCCATCGCATGTGGGAGAATGTGGAAGCTTTGTTGAAGGAAGCCGAATGTACCTATGATGATGTGAGTGAGATGGTAGTTTATCTGCGTGATGTGGCTGATTATGGGCTTGTACATGAATTATATGAGGAACGTTTTCATGGCAAACCATACGTTATTGTTCATGCACCAGTTTGTCGCCCAGGTTGGCTGATTGAGATGGAGTGTATGGCTATCAAAGAGGTATCTAAACCTGAACATGCAGCATTTTAAGTATTCATTATTGTGGTTGTTGCTGCTGGCATCAACCACAATTTCTGCTCGCAGTATTCCTACGATTAATGCGGATAAAGCCCATGAGGCAGCTCGCCAACAAGTAGTCTGGCGAGATCGGGTATGCCCTTTGGCTACGCTTGCCAACGACTTCCTGGAATCTATCTATGGTAAAACGTCTTATAAAGGTCTTTCCTCTGTTCAGGTGCTTTATGGTTGGCATCTGCGTCCTGACGTATGGAAAGATGAGCCCATGATTCTTATTTCTGATACTAATCTCCGTAGCCAACTTGGTATTGAAGGCGAATATGCTAAATTCTCAGAACTCTTTGATGATACCCTTAGCTATCGACTGAACACTCTTGGAGCAGATCTGCCAGAGAAAATGCGACAAATGGTTCGTGAGTCAGTACCAGCGATTGAACTCGATGAAAAGGTGGGTATGATTATCCTGCTTACCCAGGGAAAACTTATCGTACCTCGTCCTGAGACGATGGAACCTCTCAGTTCTTGGCGTGTTGAGACTGAAATCCTTTATAATGAGATTCCGATGTTTGCATATTTCATCATCATCGGAGTCGTGTGTGGGGGATTTGCTGTCGTTAGAAAGTTGGGAATTCTGGAGCGGAGATAGCTTTGACTGCCATGCACTCCATCTCAATCAGCCAACCAGGACGACAAACGGGTGCCTGCACAATGACGTAAGGCTTCTCTGGGAATCGCTCCTTAAACAGATCGCTTACTAGTTCGTAATCTGCCACATCTCTTAGATAGACCACCATCTCGCTCACATCATCATAGGTACATTCCGCTTCCTTCAACAAGGCTTCCACATTCTCCCACATACGATGCGTTTGCCTGATGATATCTTTGGGATACATCACTTCACCTTTGTTATTGATGGAAGCTGTGCCAGAGATCAGCACATGACGGCGATCGGCATAATCGATATAGGTGCCACGTTCGAAGGATACGCCATAGTCACTGGTGCGATTGAGATGCGTTGGGGCATAGAGATAATGGATCTGCTCCTTCTGAATTCCTGCAATGGCATAGTTGTCCATCTGGGTAAGCACATTGGGATCCATCTGTCGTCCACCGATGCCTGTTGAGGCAATGAAATGGGTGTTCACTGTCAAACCCTGTGTAAAGAAGAACTGATTACGGGCACGTACGACGCCACCATAGTTCAGGTCGATGTCGTTGACAAACAACCATGTACGGATGCAGTTGGCCTCAAGGGTACAGCCTTCTTCAATCAGCTGCATGTTATACTCGTTGAAGAGCAGACGCGTCTGATACTCCGAGTTAGCAGCCATATTATGGGCAGAGGCATTCCATAGGTGACGGAAATTACCATGGCGCACCTCATAGAGTCCGCTCTTTCCAATACCAGTCTGTACGTTTGTCATCAGATAGACCCAAAGGGCAATCTTCGTGCCATCGAGAGGAGCCTGTTCGATGATACTTTTCGCGCAGTCGGTTATATCAGCCAGAATAACATCATCGGCCTGATTGGCAGCGTCGCTGAGAAAGTAACGCTTGAATACGGCTTGTGTGCCAGGTAATGATTCGAGCAATTGGCTGTATGCATTCATCACAGCCTCAAGTTGCTGGACATAGGGAAGTTTGTGTTGGCAGACATGTATTATGGCCTGATACTCCTTAACTTCAGTACCATTGTCGAAGCAGAAGATATCGGCACATGCATTCTCAAAGGAGATATGTGAGAGATTCTGGGGCATATAATCAAATCTTGTTGATATCTACATAGCCGTGCATAACGGCATAGATAGTGAGGGCACTGACACTTTTCATGCCAAGTTTATCCATGATGTTTTTTCGATGAGTGATGACTGTAGCCAGTCCGATGTTCAGTTTATCGGCAATTTCCTTATTAATATAACCCTGAACAATCAACGACATCACTTCGATTTCTCTGTCGGAGAGAATCTTTTTTGTAAGAATGTTGGGCATCGGTGGCATGTGTTCGCCATGACCATGACCATGCTGTTGCAGTATGAGAATAGAGCGTATGAGTTTATCTTCCGTAACGTTGGTGCAGAGACAGTTGAAGTCGGATAGTTGTGACATGGTGTCGAGTGACAATGTCAATACAATGGTCTTCTGTCTGCGCTCTTGGAAGAATGCCATATTCTCAAGCACGATATTCATGGCTGTGAAATAATGGAAATACTCATCAGGCTTGTTAGCTGACAACTCAAGAAAAGATCCATAGGTGTCAACTGTCATGATGGGCAGAACATTCTGTAATATCTGCTTCAACCCCAACGCCGATAGGGTGTTGGGGTCGATGATTGCTATCTTTGGTCTTCCTTTTCCGAAATTATGCATTTCTGATTTCAAACAGGTTGAAGAAACCTGTCATCATAAATACCTTGCGGATCTCGTCATTGATGTTCTCAATGATAATCTTGCCGCCCTTGACAGATGCCTCCTTACGGATGGTGAGGAAAAGACGAAGACCAGAACTACTGATGTACTCAAGATTTGTACAATCGAAAATAATTTCTTTGTCTGCATTCTCCAGCAGTGGTCCGATTTCCTGTTGGGCCTTTACAGCTGCAGGGGTGTCAAGACGTCCGTTTAAGATGGCTGTCATGCCGCCATCGCGCTCTTTGATTTCAATAACCATAATTATTATATTTTTTTGATTAATGTTAATATATTCTTGTGATCACAATATTCGTAATCAACAGAGTCCATAATCTCACGCACCAAATGGATGCCTAATCCTCCAATGGAGCGCTCTTCAGCCGACAATGTTGTATCGACTTTCTCTTTTTTGGTTGGGTCAAATGGAGTACCATTGTCGCTGAGAATAAATACCAAATGCGTTTCGTTGGCAATGGCTTCAATCGTTACATCGCCTTGCACATCATTAGGGTAGGCATATTCCATCACATTAACAACGGCTTCTTCCAAAGCAAGGTTCAGACTCATCGTTAATGACATATCCAGATTCAACTCCTCACCAATACCCTCTATAAATTCACACAGTTGAGGGATGGTGTTGATATCATTAGGCAGTGTGAGGCTTTGTCTCAAGCGTGCCATCTGATGGGTATCTTTTATTAAATCGTGAATAGTTTCTTCCATTTTGTTGATTATATCATCTGGCAATATTTCACTTTCGCTTGCAAAGGTATATAAAAATCCCCGCTTTTACAAGAAATACGGGGATTTTTTTTGTATAAAAAAGTATTTTGAGTTTATTTTCCTATGATAGGAAACCTAACAAGGCACCTGCAGCAACAGCAGAACCTATTACACCTGCCACATTCGGACCCATGGCGTGCATGAGTAGGAAGTTGTGGCGATCGTACTCCAGACCGAGGTTATTACTGATGCGTGCTGCCATTGGAACAGCTGATACACCAGCATTACCAATCAGCGGATTCAGTTTCTTTCCTTCAGGCAGGAAGAGGTTCATAATTTTTACAAAACATACACCTGATGCAGTGGCAATCATAAAGGCCATAGCACCCAAAGCGAAGATCTTAATCGTGTTGAAGGTGAGGAATTCTGAAGCCTGAGTAGAACAACCTACCGTGAGACCTAACAGCATCACTACAATATCATTAAGGGCTGCTCCAGCAGTATTTGCTAATCGGGTGGTTTTACCACTTTCCTTCAACAGGTTGCCAAAGAAGAGCATTCCCAACAGGGGTAAACCAGAAGGTACGATGAAAGTTGTTAACAACAGACCTATGATAGGGAAGAGGATGCGCTCCGTCTGGGAGACTTCACGACCAGGTTTCATCTTGATGACACGCTCCTTTTTAGTGGTAAGCATACGCATGATGAAAGGCTGGATAACAGGTACCAGTGCCATATAAGAATAGGCACACACGGCGATAGCACCCATGAGGTTAGGTGACAGTTTTGAACTCAGGAAGATGGCAGTAGGTCCATCAGCTCCACCGATAATGGCGATACCTGCTGCCTGGGAAGGTTCGAACCCCATGGCTAAAGCCACCATATAAGCGCCAAAGATACCAAACTGCGCAGAAGCACCTATCAGCATCAGCTTTGGATTTGCTAATAATGCCGTAAAGTCGGTCATGGCTCCAATACCTAGGAAGATGAGTGGGGGATACCAACCTTGGCGCACACCTTGATAGAAGATGTTCAGCACAGAGTTGTCTTCGTAGAGTCCAATCTCCAATCCTGCATCAGCACGGAAGGGGATGTTTCCAAGGATGATACCCAGTCCGATGGGCACGAGCAACAAAGGCTCAAAGTTCTTCTTGATGGCAAGCCAGATAAAGAAGGCTCCCACCACTATCATGATGAGGTTTCCCACTGTGGCATTGGCAAATGCCGTATAAGTGAGGAACTCATAGAAGTTCTGTATGATAAATTGTCCGAGATCCATAATTGCTTATCCGATTGTGAGGAGGACGGCTCCTTCCATGACGCTCTCACCCTGTTTAACGGTGATTGATGTCACAGTTCCGTCGAACTCTGATTCAATGTTGTTCTGCATCTTCATAGCCTCAAGCACGAGTAAAACATCACCGACCTTCACTGTGTCACCAACGTTGACCTTCAGCTCGATGATAGTGCCAGGGAGCGGTGCCTTAATGGGTGAACCATCTCCGGCTGCGACAGGGGCCGCAGGTGCAGCAGCGGGAGCTGCAACAGGTGCAGCAGGACGGGCTACAGGCTTCGGAGCCTCTACGCGTACCTTCTTCAGGGTGCTGGTAGGATTAATGGGCTGCTTCAGTTCAACGTCAAAGCGGATGCCATTGACAATAACCTTTGCAACGTTGCCCTCTACTTCTTCAATCTCTACGTCGTAATCGACGCCTTGTACTTTATACTGATACTTGTTCATTGCTTAACGAATTTCTGGGGTTTGGGGAATGTTTGGTGCGCGATGGGATGTTGGGATGACTGGTCTTGAGAAGTGGGTCATCTGATTGGATTCATCTGTCCATCCTGTCTGACGTGACTTGATGGTGATGATACCACTTTCAACATCGTGGACATCGTCTTGATATTGTTTCAATGCCATAGAGATGACGGCAATATAGACCTCCTTGTCGATACCTTTTGTCTTCAAGCCGTCTTGCAGAATGTTTCCTGTGGCGTGGGCCAAGTCATGAGTTACCTCAACAGTCTTGGTGATAGGCTTGATAGGCTGTGTGTTAACCACTTTTTTAGCCATCTCGATATTACGCATAATGAGTCCGAATACCCAGAAGAACACAAAGAGAACGGCTAGACAGAAGAATACAATACCCATCGCCAATAGGGTGATGCCGATGCCATATGGATCCTCACGCTTCAGCTTTGCATCCTTCGTTTCATCAGTCTTGATGAAATTCTCAATGCCTGGCGTAACGTTTTCTGGTGACTTTACACTCCATTCATTGCCGTGACGGGCATAACTCTGATCTGCGGCAAGAGCAGGAACAGTGACGGAGTCGATCAGTTCAACAGCATTACCATTGTAGAAACCAATCCACACGGGTTCTGACATGGGAATGGGAAGAGAGAGGTGCAACTTTCCCTGTACTGGGTTTGAGTTGCCAAAGAACACAAGATGCTGTCGCCCGCCAATCTGTGTACGAGGATCTCCATTGGGGATCACACTCATACGCTTGATTCGCTCAGGAACACTCATCTGTGGGTCGAGCACCGAGCGGTCAGTCGTGAAATACATACCTCGGATGTTGTAGGTGGTGAACGATGTGTTCTCTACCTCAATCCAGGCTTCACGATTGCCAAATTCATCCACAATGCTAGCGGTATTATTGGTCAGCACCTCATTCAGTCGAATATTCTTGGCTCCTTGAGCCATTGCCGACGAGGTGCTTGCCAGTAGCATTCCGCATAGCAGGATTTTTACTTTATTCATCGTTGTTATTTATTATATAGATTTTAATTATAAACCGCAGAAGAACAGCACGATAATCTGTGCCGTAAAGATCCTGAGGAACATTGAGAACGGATAGACCGTCGAATATCCGATAGCAGGAGCCTCCTTTGAACAGATGCTGTTTGCGTAAGCCAAGGCAGGGGGATCGGTGTAGGTACCTGCAATCATACCTGCAATGGTGAAATAGTTGAACTTATAACGCAGTCTCGCAATCGGACCAATGATCAGAATCGGAATAATGGTAATGAGAAAACCTGTCAATACATAGAACAGTCCATCGCCATCTATCACAGTCTCAAAGAAATTAGCACCAGCCTTGATACCTACTGAGGCCAAGAACAATACCAGACCAATCTCTCGAAGCATCATGTTGGCAGAGGTTGTGGTATAAGTGACCAGATGGATCTTATAGCCGTAACGACCTATCAGGATGGCGATAATCAGCGGACCACCAGCAAGACCCAGTTTCACAGGGACAGGCATGCCAGGAATAACAAGTGGGAAAGATCCAAAGATCAGACCAAGGAAAATGCCTACGAAAATAGTGGCAATATTGGGGGCATTCAACTTACGTAAAGAATTACCCATCTGATTAGCCACACGCTCAACAGCATCCTCAGGTCCTACTACCATAATTTTATCACCGACCTGCAAGGGGAGGCTTGCAGAGGCAAAGAGATCCAAGCCATGACGTGTCAAACGAGTAACGTTTACGCCATGCACACTTGAGAAGTGCATTGATGCTAATGTCTTACCATTCACCTTTGGATTGGTAATGAGAATGCGTTTTGATACCAGAGGCTGATCTTGTTGCTCAAAATCAATATCGAGTTTAGGACCGATGAAGGCCATAATAGCTTCATGGTCTGCTTCTGCACAAACGATAAGCATCTGGTCGCCAACGTGGAAGATCGTATCACGGTTTGGGATACATAACTCTCCTTCATGAACAAGGCGAGATACAACGAAGTCACGGTTCAGGAAGTCGTGTACTTGTAAAAGTGTCTTGCCTTCAAGGTAATTGTTGGTTACCTCTAAGTGCATCTTGTATGGCTTCTTATTGGTTTTGGTTTCCTCCATATCCATAAGCTGCTTCTCTTCCTCTTCCAACTTTACCTTACACGCGTACCTTATTAATATAGTAGCACCAATGATGCCCAGGACACCTAACGGATAGGCACAGGCATAAGCAGAAGCAATCTGAGGGGCACCGTTGGGGAATACCGTATTCAGCGCCTCATTGGCAGCACCAAGACCAGGGGTATTGGTTACGGCACCATAGAGTGTACCCACCATCATTGGTAGATTTGTGGCGTTAGAGGTGTCGAAGAAGATGTAATAGCAGGCAAACATCACGAGAATATTCAAAAGAATGGCGCTGGCAGCCAGCCCATTTAGCTTAATACCTGCTGTTCCGAAACTCTCAAAGAAACCAGGTCCCACCTGCAAACCAATCATAAACACGAAGAGAATCAGTCCGAAATCCTGTGCAAACGTCAGGATAGGGGTAGGAGCTGTGAATCCTATGTGGCCAGCAAGAATACCTGCAAATAAAACAAAGGTTACGCCCAACGAGACACCAAACACCTTTATCTTTCCTAGATAGACACCGATAGCGATGACAATGGCGTACAATAGCACAATATGTGCTACAGAGTCAGTCGTCGTAAATAGGTCTTTTAACCAATGAAATGATTCCATATTTTCTTACTAACTTTTATAAATCTCAAATTTTATCGCTAATTTGGGTGCAAAGTTACTAAAAATTGCTCAGAATAAGCTATTTTGTGCACTTAATTTTGAATATAAACTGATTTTTTATTTCTTTCACAATTCAAACGACTATTTTGGCTAAAAAGTTTGTATCTTTGTAGCCTGTTAAGTGAAACTTAAAAACAAACTTATATAATAATTTAGCACTGTAATTATGGCAAACAAAGAAAAGCTCTTTACCGAGTTTACTGCGCCGACCACTCAGGAGTGGCTCGACAAGATTGAAGTCGACCTGAAAGGTGCCGATTTCCAAAAGCGCTTGGTATGGAGAACCAATGAAGGTTTTAATGTACAGCCCTTCTATCGCCGTGAAGATCTCGCGAATCTGAAAACCCCCGATGCTCTCCCTGGTGAGTTCCCGTTCGTACGTGGTAACAAGAAGGACTCTAACACGTGGTATGTTCGTCAGAACATCGAAGTAACTGATGCTAAAGCAGCGAATGCTAAGGCACTCGACATCCTGAATAAGGGTATCGACTCGTTGGGCTTTAAGCTTCCTCGCAACATGGTCTCTAAGGAGACTGTTGAGGCTTTGCTCGAAGGGATCCTCTGTGATATTGTAGAGGTGAACTTCGCCACATGTCCGCGTCACTCTGTAGAACTTGCAGAGATTTTAGTGGCTTATTTCGCCAAGAAGGGCTACGACAAGGAGAAGGTGGTAGGCTCCATCGAGTGGGATCCCATGGCAAAGATGGTGATGAAGGGCAAGGATGTAACTCCGATACTGGAGTTTGGTCCTAAGCTTGTAGAAGCTTTGAAGGAGTATCCTAACTTCCGTTGTATCGCTGTCAGCACTGATGCTTTGAACAATGCAGGTGCCTACATCGTTCAGGAGTTGGGATATGCTTTGGCTTGGGGTAATGAGTATCTGCAGCAGCTCACCGATGCTGGTGTGGATGTTGACCTTGCCGCTAAGAGCATTAAATTTAATATGGGCGTTAGTGAGAACTACTTTATGGAGATCGCTAAGTTCCGTGCTGCTCGTTTGTTGTGGGCTCAGATCGTTAAGCAGTATGAGCCCAAGTGCGACTGCGCCTGCAAGATGATCATCAATGCCACCACCTCTACTTATAATCAGACATTATTCGACAGCTATGTAAATCTGCTCCGTTCGCAGACTGAGGCTATGAGTGCTGCTCTGGGTAGTGTTCATTCAATGGTGGTAACTCCATTCGATGCTCCTTATGAGGAAGCAACTGATTTCTCTGAGCGTATTGCTCGTAACCAGCAGTTGCTGATTAAGGAGGAGAGTCATTTCGACCGCATCGTTGATCCGTCTGCAGGTTCTTACTATATTGAGCACCTGACTGATGCTTTGGCTACTGAGGCTTGGAAGATATTCCTGAAGGTAGAAGAGGAGGGAGGATTCCTTGCTGCTGTGAAGGCTGGAACGATTCAGGACGATATCAACTCTACCAATGTGAAGCGTCATGGTGATGCTGCCAAGCGTAAGGAATTCCTGCTGGGTACCAACCAGTTCCCCAACTTCACAGAGAAGAGTGAGGGCAAGAAAGCAAAGGCATGTGGCTGCTGCTGTGGTAAGGCCGATGAAGAAGAGCATCCTTTCAAGGCTATTTCTTCAACCCGTTTGGCTGCTGACTTCGAGGATCTCCGCATCCACACTGAGGAGACTAAGGTTCCTACAGCCTTTATGCTGACCATCGGCAACCTGGCCATGCGTCAGGCTCGTGCCCAGTTCTCTTGCAACTTCCTGGCATGTGCAGGCTACAAGGTGATTGATAACCTCGGCTTCAAGACAGTTGAGGAGGGTGTTGATGCTGCTTTGGAGGCTAAGGCTGATATCGTGGTTATCTGCTCTTCTGATGATGAGTATGCTGAGTATGCTATTCCAGCATTCAAGTATTTGAACGGTCGCGCCATGTTCGTTGTGGCTGGTGCACCTGCTTGTATGGAGGATCTGAAGGCTGCAGGCATTGAGAACTACATTCACGTGAAGTGTAACGTGCTTGAGACTTTGAAAGAATATAATCAGAAACTTGGTATTTAAAGAAATAGGAGAATTGAATGATGCGTAAACAATTTAAAGACATAGATATCTACGCTGGTATCAAGGCTCAGGATGGTGCCAAGTGGATTAAAGACAATGGAATCGTAGAAAACTGGAAAACCCCAGAGCACATAGAGGTACGCCCGGTTTATACAAAGGAAGATCTCGAAGGTATGGAGCACCTCGACTTTACAGCTGGTATTCCTCCTTATCTCCGTGGTCCGTATTCAATGATGTACCCCTTCCGTCCGTGGACAATCCGTCAGTATGCAGGATTTTCAACGGCTGAAGAGTCAAACGCTTTTTATCGCCGCAATCTGGCTTCTGGTCAGAAGGGACTTTCTGTAGCCTTCGACCTGCCTACCCATCGTGGTTACGACCCTGATAACGCTCGTGTTGTGGGTGATGTAGGTAAAGCTGGTGTAAGTATCTGTAACGAGGAGAATATGAAGGTGCTCTTCTCTGGAATCCCCCTCAACAAGATGTCTGTATCAATGACTATGAATGGTGCAGTGCTGCCTATCTTGGCATTCTACATCGTGGCAGGTCTTGAGCAGGGCGCTCAGTTGGAGGAGATGGCAGGAACCATCCAGAACGATATTCTGAAGGAGTTCATGGTGCGTAACACCTATATTTACCCACCTACATTCTCGATGAAGATTATTGCTGATATCTTCGAGTACACTTCGCAGAAGATGCCTAAGTTCAATAGTATCTCTATCTCAGGTTATCACATGCAGGAGGCTGGTGCTACAGCTGATATTGAGTTGGCTTACACTTTGGCCGATGGTATGGACTACCTGCGTACGGGTGTGAATGCTGGTATCGATGTGGATGCTTTTGCACCTCGTCTCAGCTTCTTCTGGGCTATCGGTATGAACCACTTCATGGAAATTGCCAAGATGCGTGCAGGCCGTCTGTTGTGGGCTAAGATCGTGAAGAGCTTTGGCGCCAAGAATCCTAAATCATTAGCTCTGCGTACCCACTCTCAGACTTCTGGCTGGTCGTTGACTGAGCAGGATCCATTTAATAATGTAGGCCGCACCTGTATTGAGGCTATGGCTGCTGTGTTGGGTCACACCCAGTCGCTGCATACCAACGCTCTTGATGAGGCTATTGCTCTGCCTACTGATTTCTCTGCTCGTATCGCTCGTAACACGCAGATCTATATCCAGAATGAGACGAAGGTTTGTAAGCAAATCGACCCATGGGCTGGTAGTTACTACGTGGAGACTTTGACTAACGAGCTGGTTCATAAGGCTTGGGAGCACATTCAGGAGATTGAGAAACTTGGTGGTATGGCTAAGGCTATTGAAACAGGTCTTCCTAAGATGCGTATCGAGGAGGCTGCTGCCCGTACTCAGGCTCGTATCGACTCTGGTGTTCAGACGATTGTGGGTACTAATAAGTATCGTTTGGAGCATGAGGATCCTATCGACATTCTTGAGGTGGACAACACCGCTGTACGTAAGCAGCAGGAGGAAAGCTTGAAGGAGGTTCGTGGCAAGCGCGACGAGGCTGCATGTCAGGCTGCTCTCAAGGCTATTACCGAGTGTGTACGCGAGTTCAATGAGGGAAAGAAGAGCGAGAATAACCTGCTCGACTTGGCAGTAAAGGCTGCTCAGTTGCGTTGTACGCTAGGTGAGATTTCAGATGCCTGCGAAGAGATCGTAGGTCGTTATAAAGCAGTAATCAGAACAATTTCAGGCGTGTATAGTTCAGAATCTAAGAATGATAGCGACTTTGAGTTGGCTTGCAAGCTGACTGATGAGTTCGCAGAGAAGGAAGGTCGTCGTCCTCGTATCTTCATCGCCAAGATGGGTCAGGATGGTCACGATCGTGGTGCAAAGGTAGTTGCAACGGGTTATGCTGATTGTGGCTTCGACGTGGATATGGGACCGCTATTCCAGACTCCAGCCGAGGCAGCTCGTGAGGCTGTTGAGAACGATGTTCATTGCGTTGGTGCCTCTTCGCTCGCAGCTGGTCACAAGACGTTGATCCCTCAACTTATTGAGGAATTGAAGAAATTGGGACGTGAGGATATCATGGTCATTGCTGGCGGTGTTATCCCTGCTCAGGACTACGACTTCCTCTATAAAGCAGGTGTGGCTGCTATTTTCGGTCCAGGTACTTCTGTTGCGAAGGCCGCTGTTGAAATGATGAAGATTTTGCTTGATAAAGAGTAAATGAGCGAAATGAAACAAGTCGAAGTATTGATAATCGGAGCCGGTCCTGCCGGCTCCGTTTGTGGTAGTCTGCTGAAGCAGGCCGGTGTTGAATGTCTGCTAGTTGATCAGGCCACGTTCCCACGCGACAAAGTTTGTGGTGGTGGCTTGACGGTAAAGGCCTGGCGCCTGCTTGACATGCTGTTGCCTGGTATTACTTATGACTATCGTCCCATCACACGTATGCGTTGCCAATTCGAGAATGATCCTGTCTGTGAGTTTCAGTCAGAGTATGCTATCCGTATGACGCGTCGTAAGGATTTCGACTACACGCTTTTACAGTATTATCAGAATCATGGTGGTCAGTTCCTAAAAGGTTCCTTTGCACGTTTCGAACAACAGGCTAATGGCCGAGTCCTCGTCACTCTGAAATCGGGTGAGCAGATTTCATGCCGCTATTTGGTTGGTGCCGATGGTGCCAACAGCCTGATCCGTCGTCAGATTCACGGCGAACCCAAGTTGCACGCCCTGTTCCTTGAGCAGTTTAGCGAGGGGGAGAAAGATGACGACGTGTTTGTTCACTTTTCGAGCAACTACAAGCCAGGTGTGTTTTATAAGTTCTCAAGCATAGGCCGCGATATGTATGGCTATGCCAACTTGGAATCTAACGAGGATGTGCCTCGTCATAAGGCAAATTTCCGTGAAGTGCTCACCAAGTTTGGTGTTGAGGAAGGTCGCATCTGTGGTGCGTATATCCCTCTGAACACTGTTCCCCATACGGCAGACAATGTGATACTCATTGGCGATGCTGGTGGATTTGCCAATAAGCTGACGGGCGAGGGTCTCTACGACGCCTTTAAGACCGCAGCCAATGCCAAGCGTGCCATCGTTGAAGGTAAATCGTTTAAAGAAACAAATGCCGACGAGTTCCTCAAGATGGAGCATCAGATAAAGGTCTTTAAATTCTTTTTCAGCCCCATCGGTTGGCGACTTATCCGTTGGTTTATGCATTATCCTAAGGTCATCAAGTGGCTCTTCGATGCGAAGATGAAACGTGAGACATTCCACAAGTAATTAAGAAATCCAATGAGAAAATTTGATGTAGTCATTATTGGAGCTGGTCCTGCCGGATCTGTTTGTGGTTATTTGTTGAAAAAGGCTGGCGTATCGTGCCTACTTATCGATCGTGCCACATTTCCTCGTGATAAACTATGTGGTGGCGGACTGACTCCAAAATGTTGGAAACTGCTCGATGAACTCATTCCCGGATTTAAATATGAATACAATAGTATTCGTAAGATTCGTGTGACGATTGAAAATGACAACCGTTGTGATATTGAGATCGGTACTGATCTTCGGCTTGTAAAACGCAAGGAGTTCGACAACCAATTACTGGAACTTTACAAGTCCCTAGGTGGTGAGTTCCAACAAGGAGCATTCTTACGTTATGATGAACAAGATGACGGATTGGTGGTGACTCTGAAATCAGGTGAGCAAATTGCCTGTCGTTATCTGGTAGGTGCCGATGGCTCAACGAGTAGTGTACGCCATTTTCTTACTAATAACCATGATAATGGTTTCCTTATCTTGGAACAGTATGTCAAGAAATCATCAGATAATGCTATTGAGGTAAACATGTCTAAGCACTATGATCTCAGAGGTTATTTTTACCGTTTCCCCAATAGTGAGTTTGATGCTATCGGTTATGGTGATGAGTCTGCAACCCCTCAGAAGTTCCGTGAAATACTAAAAGAGATGAATATTCCCGAAACAAAGCTTCTTGGTTGCTATATGTACTCGAAAAATGACTATCCACTCCATAATCGTGTGATTCTCATTGGTGATGCAGGAGGTTTTGCTAATCGTGTTACCTCTGAAGGCATTAAAGCTGCTTTTGAAACTGCTCGTAATGCTGCTGAGGCTATTACATCCGGTCGTCCGTTTAGTGAGGTAAATGCAGCAATATTTGAAATAATGAAGAAAGAAGATCGTTTCGCCCGATTCTTCTTCAAACCATCAACTATTAGAATCCTTGGCTGGCTTTGTCATAATATGCCAAGTGTGGTAAATTGGTGTTTTAACAAGGCATTACGATCTTAAATGATATCAAAGAATAAAGCTCCCAAAAATCGGGAGCTTTTTCTTTTCTTACATGAATGAATCGCGTTCGTCAATCTTGTAGGCCTTGTTATCCTCCTTCATGTAGATCTGTAAGTCACTAAAATAACCAGTCTGCTGAATCTCCTGAAGGTTCTGCTGGGCATCTTCCTCAAGCAGGTATTCCTTAGCGCTAGCAAGGTGATTGGTAAACTCGAGCTTCTTTTTCTCAGTATCCAATACTGAAATCCACTCATCCTTCAAACGGTCTCCGATTACAAATTTCTTACTCATAGCTGTTTATATTTTAAATTGTAGTTTGTTATTCGATGGTGCAAAGGTACGCACTTTTCTTTCACGTTGTAGCTCTGAGCCCCCAAAAAGTTATGTAAACGTTTGAGTCGTTTGAGTGGTGGATTATCCAATGATAATGTCGTATTTCGACATGAACGAGGCACCAGATAGGAGATGATTCATCATTGGCTTGTCTTTGAACTCTCCCTTAAAGCTTCGCGGATCGCCTATACCATACCATGGTTCGATGCAGACGAAAGGAGCTTCTTTGCCGTAGGGGCTCCAGAAAGCAATTACAGGTGTTCGAAATTCGACAGTTACCTCAGCCTCACCAGCCTTATTGAGCAATTCTGCACGATGGAGTTGACTTTTGTGGATCTTGATGGAGTCGTTGCGCCATGTGTTATTTGAGAATTCCATGATACCGTTTTCTGCTTCAATAAATGGCACTTCATCCATTTCATGTGAGCCGTCGCCGTAGCTGTGGAGTGCATCCATTGGCTCCTTGTTGTCAAGACGGATGCATCCAAACTGATTATTGCCAGCTTTCATGTCAGGGATGTTAAAAGCTGGATGACCACCAATCTGGAAATGTATTTCCTGTTTGTCGGTATTGAGTACATGCCAGATGACACCAATCTTATTGTCCTCGAGTGTATAGCTCACGCTGAGGGTGAAATCATATGGATACACCTTTTTGGTATCTTGGTTTGATTCAAGGGCAAAAGTCACCTTACGTTCGCTTTTACCAATGAGCTTGAACTCCATATCACGGGCGAAACCATGACGGGGCAGGTGGTATTCCTTACCGTCTACCCGATAAGTCTCGTTGTTGACACTGCATACAATAGGGAAAAGGATGGGGGAGTGGCGATTCCAATATTTCGGGTCGGCCTGCCATAGGTATTCCTTACCGTTTGTTGATTTGATACTCTGGAGTTCTGCTCCCTTTTCTGATACGATGATGGAGATTTGTTCGTTTCGTAGTTCTACCATAGTTTTATTGCTTTGTTATTCTTTATTATTGATGAGAAATGTTTATGGAATCAATTCCTTAGCCTCAGGGGTGAGGAAGGGAATAATATCCGCGAAGGGAATTTCAAAGGTGATGATACCTGAAGAGTAGGGAGCTATCTCATATTGGGTATAGAGAAAAACTACGCCTGTCTCTGAGAGATAGGGGGCATTACCAGGTAGTGGTATGTTGTTGAGATCTTCTGCTTGTTCGGCAAAAAGAAAATCCAATAGTTCTTCATCGCTCATGGATTTGTCAGAACCACCAGCAAAGAAACTCTTTACACCCTCTTTTATTAGTTTGGCAAGTTGGGGCGAATCGGTGTTAGTAAGAAGAGGTATCTGTTTGCCATCGTTCTTGCGGAAAGTGAAGCCAACTTCGGTGGTATAACCATGAATGCCGCCTTCATATTCGTGTGTGCGATAGAAATAGGTTATGTAATTATTGGTTTGTGCCTCCAGAGTTATTTCGTAGTGTCTGGTGAAAGCGCCCAGACGTTCTTCTGGTAGCATATCGTCGTAAACGCTATGCCAATCTGTTGATAAAGACTCGAATAGCGATTCGCCGTAAGGCTGAACATCCTTAGGACTGTTAATCTCACCATCAAGCAGATTATTGATAAACTTTTGCAGACTATCCACTACGGCTTTATCACCTTTAACAGGCCACTGAACCAGCACTGAAACTTCGGCTGTAGAATCACTCTTGTCAAACTTGGCTGTCTCAACCTCAATGCTCTTGAATTTCTTTGCTGCAAAAGCATGATGGCTGCAAGCGATAAACGCTGCAGCCATCATCATTGTTATAAAAGGGTGTCTCATTATTCGCCCTTGATAGCAGCTACACCTGGAAGAACCTTACCCTCGATGGCCTCAAGCAGAGCACCACCACCAGTAGAGATGTAAGATACCTTGTCTGCCAGACCGAACTTGTTGACACAAGCAACAGAGTCACCACCACCAATCAGTGAGAATGCACCCTCAGCAGTTGCCTCAGCGATAGCGTCACCGATAGCGCGTGAACCAGCTGTGAAATCATCGCACTCGAATACACCAGCAGGACCGTTCCAGAGGATGGTCTTAGCACCCTTGATGGCCTCCTTGAATGCCTTCTGGCTCTCAGGACCAGCATCTACACCCTGCAGGTCAGCAGGAATCTGGTTGGCTGGGCAAGTGATGATCTTAGAACCGGGCTTTACAGTCATGGTGTCGAAGTCGAGACCATTGGTAGCTGTACAGTCTGAACCCAGCACGAGCTCTACGCCATTCTTCTTAGCCAGCTCCTCAACGCCCAGAGCTACATCCAGCTTGTCGAGCTCTACGATTGACTGACCAATCTCACCATTGTGAGCCTTAGCGAAGGTATAGGTCATACCACCGCAAAGGATGAGCTTATCAACCTTACCAAGCAAGTTCTCAATGATACCGATCTTTGAAGAAACCTTAGAACCACCCATGATGGCTACAAATGGGCGCTTGATGTTAGAGAGCACGTTGTCAACAGCCTGAACCTCCTTCTCCATCAGCAGACCCAGCATCTTGTTGTTAGCGTCGAAATAGTCGGCGATAACAGCAGTAGAAGCGTGCTTGCGGTGAGCTGTTCCGAAGGCGTCCATAACGTAGCAGTCAGCATAGCTAGCCAGAGTCTTAGCAAACTCCTTCTGGCTGGCCTTCATAGCCTTCTTAGCCTCGTCGAACTCAGGAGTACCCTTCTCAACACCTACGGGCTTACCCTCTTCCTCAGGATAGAAACGCAGGTTCTCGAGCAGCAGAGCCTCACCCATCTTCAGAGCCTTAGCAGCATCAGCAGCCTTAGCGCAGTCAGGAGCAAAAGCAACGGGAACACCCAGAGCCTTCTCTACAGCCTCGCGGATCTGACCGAGCGACTTCTTTGCATCTACCTTACCTTTGGGCTTACCCATGTGGCTCATAATGATAGTAGCACCACCATCAGCCAGAATCTTCTTCAGGGTAGGCAGGGCACCACGGATACGGGTGTCGTCAGTGATCTTACCATTCTCATCGAGGGGTACGTTGAAATCTACACGTACGATTGCCTTCTTACCGGC
>CACZTJ010000014.1 GCA_902784065.1 uncultured Prevotellaceae bacterium
AGGCGGGCATTGTCGATGAAAGGAATACCCGATAGCCAGTTGCCGTGCTCAAGCTCTCCGTTACCCTGAATATCATTCTGGCGTCCTGCAAAGTTCCACATGAAGTAACGCCAATACATGAAATTGCATTGATATGACAGGAAGAAACGTAGATTTTCGAGTTGTGAAGGCATCTTGACGGTCATTGGTTCGCCACAACGATCGTATGGCACTTCCGATCCGTCGACACCACCCATCCATGACTCATAAGCTGCTGCATGGCCAGCGTCATACATACGTGGGAAGAGCATGTTCTGAGCATATTTATACTCATCTTTGGTACGAACCACGAAGTAGGAGTCCTTCTCATCGGGAGATGCTTTCTCCTTACGCTGATAGACGGGTTTGCCTTTCGACATGACAGGGCGACAGTATTGCCCATCGCTCTCTAAAGCAACCTGTGAGGTATAGGCTTGTCCGTAAAGAAGTGGACGGTAACCATACTGGTCGCGACCCAGATAGTCGCCGAGGGTGAAGATATCCTCTGGTGAGTTCTGGTCCATCGGAGGGTTGGCTGAGGAACGGATGACAATCAGTGCATAGCTTGAATAACCGATCATCAGCATCAGCATACAGAGCAACATAGTGTTCTTGATACGGGTTGTGATCAGCGGTTGCTTATCCTTCTTCAGACCTAATACAAACCAAAGGATTGCCAGGACGATGACGCCAATGATGAAAGCAGACCATCCGTAGCCGTAGAAAGGTATGCCGAGCATGCCAACAGAAAGCAGGAAGGCAATATTCTGGATCTTCTCTCCGTGACGTTGTGTCTGCGTCTCATAGACAGCCCATATCACACAGGCAATCAACAGGATGATATAGATGATCTCACCCGTATTGAAAGGCATACCCAGACTGTTGACAAAGAACAGCTCAAACCAGCCTCCAACCGTAATAATGCCTGGGACGACGCCATAGAGTACGCCTGCAAGGATGATAATCGAGATAGCTAAGGCAATCAGCGATCCTTTCAAGTTGGCATCGGGGAAGCGACGATAATAATATACCAGTACGATGGCAGGCACACAGAGCAGGTTCAGCAGGTGAACACCGATAGAGAGTCCTGTCATATACATGATCAATACCAGCCATCGGTCGGAATGAGGCTCGTCGGCATGATCCTCCCATTTCAGGATCAGCCAGAATACCGCAGCTGTGAAAGCTGAAGAATAGGCATATACCTCGCCCTCGACGGCAGAGAACCAGAACGTGTCGCTGAACGTGTAGATAAGTGCTCCGACAAGACCAGAAGCCTCGATGGCAATCATCTTCGGCAGCGACAGCTCATTCCAATTACTGATAAGCAACTTACGGGTCAGGTGTGTGATACTCCAGAAAAGGAACAGGATACACGTGGCCGAAAGAAGCGCACTCATCATATTAACCATTCTTGCCACCTGCGTAGGATCACTCGTGAACTGCGAGAACAGGTTGGCTGTCAACATAAAGAATGGTGCCCCTGGGGGGTGACCGATTTCCAGTTTGTAACCAGTTGTAATAAACTCCGGACAGTCCCAGAAACTGGCTGTCGGCTCAATCGTAGAACAATAGACGAAGGCAGCTATCAGGAAAGATAACCAACCCAGGATATTGTCCACCAATTTGAATTGTTTCATCTATATATTATCCGTTAAAATCCAATGTCGGATGCAAAGGTACAACTTAAAATTAAGAAAGAAGAACGAAGAATTAAGAATTTATGATAGCTCTACATAAATTAACGTTACAAAAACAGTTCAGTCCCATATATAAGGACCAGGTAGCGAAATATCTTTCCTATAGTCATGGAGATGAAAGTGATGACGATATTGGAACGCATCAGACCTAATGCAATGGTGATGGCACTACCCAATATGGGTACAAAAGCAAAGAATCCCATCCACGCACCGTGACCGGCTAAGAAGCGGTGGGCTCTGTCAAGGTCTTTTTTCTTCACATGCAGATATTTCTCGATCCATTCCATCTTACCCATCCGTCCGACACCGTAGTTTACCACACTACCCAACACATTACCGATGGTGCCATAGGTCATAAGTTGCCAGGGATCAAGTCCTGCCGCCATCAGTGCGATGATCACCGCCTCGCTGGAGAACGGTAGAACACTACCGGCCAGAAAAGCTGCAATCAGCATACCCCAATAGCCATACTGGGTGAGAAATGTAATTATGATATCCATATTATATGATAGCCGGTGAAAAGAAGAATGATGATTAGCGTACTGATAAACAGGATATTCGTGAACTTGGAGTGGGTGAGCGCAAAGAAATGCGCTATCATCGGACTGATCGCCAGGATCAGTACGTGAATCACCATATCATAGCAATGCGGCTGAATGATCACCAGGAACAGCGAGAAAGCAGCTATCAAGATAAAGCTGTAATAGATCTGACGCACACGGATCGTGTCCCTATAGCTGGTGGTGATGAAATGGAAACTGCCGATGACCATCAGCATCATAAGAAAGCTCAGATATACGACCTTCGTGATAGTAAGCACAGAGTAATCGGGGAGTGTCGCGATATCAAACAGCGTACTCAGGTGACTTGACAGGATATCGAGACAGTTCTCACCTTGGAGAGCATAATAGGGCAGGCAGAACCAGTAAGGCGTGAGCAGACCTAAGATCGATGCAAAGAAGGTACGCCACGAGAGGGAGTAAGTAAACCACGCCATGATGATCCAGTAAATAGGCAGATAGTAAAGCACCTGACTCTGCATGATGCTTCCGATACCCAGACTGAGGAATGTGTAGAAAGTCCAACCTACAGCCTCTCTGTCCTGATAGCAGTGCCAGAGCAGGTAGAGTGAGATGGCTGCCCCCATCTGCATGATGGCACATGCACGTGAGGCGAAAAGAAACACTGCCGCACAAGTGAGCACCAGATAGGCACTCGACACCAGACGGCTGTAAATGCGGATGAGCAGGTTCTCCCTGTTGATCATCATCATCATCCATGCTGATACCACAAAGCAGCCAAACTGTATCCACCACTGTTGCGACACCAGTCCGGCAATAAGCCAGATGATGATACTATAGAAGGCCGTTACAGCCAATGTGTAACGGCTCTCTGCGATCCTATTTTGTAAGCGTTTGATCATAGATCCGCACCGATGTCGCGACGGAAGTACTTATCGGTAAACTGTATTTTCTGTGCTTCTTCGAAAGATTTCTGCAGCGCCTCAGCCTTGTCCTTGCCATAAGAGGATACGGCAATCACACGTCCGCCAGCAGTAACTACCTCACCATCTTTCAGAGCCGTACCACTGTGGAACACAATCGATCCCTCAACGTTTTCGATGCCCTTGATAGGATAGCCTTTCTTGTATTCCTGAGGATAACCGCCCGAAACAAGCATCACGCAGACTGCTGCACGCTCGTCGAACTCAATAGCGCGCTGGTCAAGATTACCCTCTGCAACACCTTCGAACAGGTCAACGATGTCGCTCTTCAGTCTCAGCATCACACTCTCTGTCTCTGGATCGCCCATACGGCAGTTGTACTCGATGACCATTGGCTCACCCTTCACGTTGATCAGACCAAAGAAGATGAAGCCTTTATAGTCGATGTTCTCTGCAGCTAATCCCTCAACCGTAGGACGGATAATGCGATCCTCGACCTTCCTCATCCACTCCTTGGTGGCAAACGGTACTGGGGTTACGCTTCCCATACCGCCTGTGTTCAAACCAGTGTCGTGCTCGCCAATACGCTTGTAGTCTTTGGCCTCAGGCAGGATCTTGTAATGCTGACCGTCGGTCAGTACGAAGACGCTACACTCGATACCGCTCAGGAATTCCTCGATGACAACCTGCGAAGAAGCATTACCGAACATACCACCCAGCATTTCCTTCAACTCTTTCTTGGCCTCGTCAAGGGTAGGGAGGATCAGAACACCCTTACCGGCGCAAAGACCATCGGCCTTTAATACGTATGGGGCTTCAAGAGTTTCTAGATATTCTAGGCCTTCTAGAAGACTAGTTCCATCGAATGTCTGATAGCGCGCTGTGGGGATATTGTGGCGCTGCATAAAGCCCTTGGCAAAATCCTTCGAGCCTTCGAGCACGGCGCCTGCCTTCGACGGACCGATAACTGGCACGTTCCTGGTGCGACTGTCAGCCTTCATCTCGTCGTAGATGCCTTTTACCAGTGGATCCTCTGGACCAACTACCACCATGTTGATGCCTTTCTCAACCACGAAGTTCTTGATAGCCTCGAAGTCATCGGCCTTCATGGCTACGTTCTCGCCACAGTTGCCTGTACCTGCGTTACCTGGTGCGATGAACAGTTTCTCGCATTTGTTACTCTGAGCAATTTTCCAAGCTAAGGCGTGCTCACGTCCGCCACTTCCTAACAGTAAGATTTTCATATTGTTACTTTAAATAGTCTTCGAAATATTGGGTGATACGTTCGTGCAGATGAACAGAGGCGTGCCCCCGCATGTTGTGCTCCTCACCAGGGTAGGCAAAGAAATCTGGCTGTGTGCCAGCTTTGATACACGCATCGAGGAACGAGAGACAGTGCTGCGGCACTACCGTATTGTCGTTATAGCCTGTGATAATCTGCAACTTGCCTTTCAGGTTCTTGGCCTTGTCGATGAGGCTGCTCTTGGCGTAACCTTCAGGATTCTCTTGTGGGGTACCCATATAGCGCTCGCCATACATCACCTCATACCATTTCCAGTCGATAACCGGACCGCCTGCTACACCTACCTTGAATACATCGGGATAGTTCAGCATCAGTGAGATGGTCATAAATCCACCAAAGCTCCAACCGTGAACACCTAAACGATCCATATCTACGTATGGCTGTTTCTTCAGGTACTCTACACCCATCATCTGATCCTGCATCTCTATTTGTCCTAACTGGTGGAAGGTGGCCTGCTCAAAGTCTCTGCCTCTGTTTTCCGATCCACGGTTGTCGAGGATAAACACGATGTATCCCTTCTGAGCCATATAGGTCTCCCACGAGCGACTGGCATAGTGCCACGATGCATCTACATTGTGAGCGTGAGGACCACCATATACATAAATCACGGTTGGGTATTTCTTGTTAGGATCAAAGTCGTGAGGCTTTACCATTCTGAAATATAAGTCTGTTACGCCGTCGGCTGCTGTTATGTAGCCGCTGGTGTAAATGGGCTGCTGGTAGTCCTTCCAGGGATCCTCAGCATCCAGCAACTCTGTCACTTTGCCCCAGCCGTTCGTATTGATAACGTCAATCATACGCGGTTTGTTGAAAGAGGAAAGCTTCAGGGCCACCATCTGTCCTGATACCGATGGCTGGGCACTCTGAGCCACACCAATACCTTTACCCATCATTCTGCGATCACCATTATGGATATTAACGGAAAACAGGTTGCTGTTCATGGGATAAGCCTCGTTGCTTAGAATCAACACGCTCTTTGTCTTGGTGTTGAAGCCAACGACATCCAGCACCACCCATTTGCCGCTGGTGATCTGCTTCAGCTCCTTACCGCTCTGATCAAAGAGGTACAGGTGGTTGTAGCCGTCCTTCTGACTCTGCATGATGAACTTCGTGTCGTCCCAGGGCAGGAACTGAATCGGATGCTGTGGCTCCACATATTTGTCTGAAGTCTCACGATACAACTCCGCAATCTTGGCGCCTGTGGTGGCATCATAAGATACCAACCGGCAGTCATTCTGCTTTCTGTTCAGTTCAAACATATATACAGTCTGCTCATCCGGACTCCACGCGATGTTAGTGAAATAGCGGTCTGTTGGGTCGCCTGCCTGCAGATAAACGGTCTTATCTGTATTCACATCATACACGCCAACTGTCACCTGATGGCTGGTCATACCTGTCATAGGGTATTTGTCGGGCTCATAGCTGGCTTCACGCGGAAAGATGTCCACTTGGGGATAATCGGCCACCATACTCTGGTCCATACGGTAGAAGGCCAGTCGGTTGCCTTTAGGACTCCAGAAGGTGCCCTTGCGAATACCGAACTCATTACGATGCACGCTCTGACCATAAACGATCTCACGACTGCCATCTGTGCTCAACTGGTGTTTGTTGCCTTCACCGTCCACCACAAACAGCTGGTGGTCCTCAACATAGGCCGTAGCGCGTGAGATGGGGTTCCAATCGTTTGCTTCCTGACCGGATATGCTGTCCTGCCAAACAATCTTCTTAGCTTCGAAGTCCAACAGGATAAACGCCTTCTTGTTACCCAATGCCACAATCGACTTGTCAGGGTAGGGGAATGTGGCGTTCATCAGATGGCGAACGTAGGTCTCATCATTGCTTCCTGCCCACTTGTTGATGTCATCAAGCGTAAACAGACGGGTTTTCTTGCCTGTCTTGGTGTCGATGATGCTACACGTCTCAACATCGGTCTCTATCAGTTTCTCACCCCACCATGTCAGCCACATGTTCTGTGGTCGCAGGTTAGCGTAATTATTTCCGCCGTAGTTCAGATCTTCAAGTGTGAAGAGCTTCTTATCCTGAGCACTCATAGGAGCAATTAATGAACCGTAAACCGTGAATAGTGCTATGAGTAATGTCTTAATCTTCATCATCGTCAAATTTCCTTCTTCTCTTATCGAAATCTTTTCCTTTGCCAAAAGATTTGCCTTTGCCGCTTCGATCAAAACGCTCATGTCCGCCACGATTCGGCTTTGCCAATTGGTGACGATGGAATGTGAACGACCTGATGTCTGCTTCTTCATTCTGCTCTGTCTCTTCCAGACGTTGCTTGAACTCGCGGTTTTTCTTGAAACGGTGCTTCTCCGCCATCTGGCGCTTCTCCTCTTCAGTTTTGACAATACCACCCTCAGAACGGAAAACCTTCAGTTTGCCGTCAAACATCTGGTATTTACGGAACTCGCATTCCAAAGAACCATTATAAAGGGGATATTTGATGCTGGGTTTAAGCCCGATCTGGTCGAAACATTCCTCACGATAAGAGAGCACCCAGGCATCGTTGCCTTTAAACTGGTGCTTCAGTCGCTCACCAATCATCTTATAAGTACCCAGCAGGTCGGGTGTTGAAATACGCTCGCCGTAAGGGGGATTGGTGATGATGATACTCTTTTCTGAAGGTTGGGTAAAGTCTTTGAAATCCTGCTGTTTGATGGTGATGTCGCTCGAAAGACCTGCTGCTTTTACATTGAGCAGAGCCGTGTTAACAGCCTTGATGTCAACATCATAGCCATAGATATGATGTTTGAACTCCCTTTCCTGACTCTCATCATTATAGATGTTATCAAAAAGCTCAGCATCGAAATCGGGCCATTTCTCAAAGGCATACTCATGACGGAACAAGCCTGGTGCCATATTCTTCGCAATCAAAGCAGCCTCAATCAGGATAGTGCCTGATCCGCACATAGGGTCAATGAAATCGGTATCGCCTTTCCAGCCCGACATTAGGATCATTCCTGCGGCCAACACCTCATTCAGGGGCGCTTCCACGCTCTCCTGTCGGTAGCCGCGACGATGGAGCGACTCGCCACTGGAGTCAAGGCTAAGCGTACAATGATCCTCTGCAATATGCATGTTCAGACGGATATCCGGATTGGCTACCGAGATATTCGGACGCTTGCCAGTCGTCTCGCGAAGCTGGTCAACAATCGCATCTTTTACTTTGTAGGATACAAACTTCGAATGGCGGAATTCTTCGGAGAAGACAACCGAGTCAACGGCAAAGGTCTTGTCCTGTCCGATATATTGTGACCATTCTATTTTCTTGATTTCATCATAAACGTCATCTGCACTCTTTGCTCTGAAGTGACGGATGGGTTTTAAAATTCTGATGGCAGTGTGCAACTGAAAGTTAGCACGATACATCATTTCCTTATCACCTGTAAACGATACCATTCGTCTACCGATCTTCACATCTTTAGCCCCCAGTTGGGTCAGCTCCTTCGCCAGTACAGGTTCCAGTCCCATAAACGTCTTGGCGATCAATTCAAAATTCTGTTCCATTTTTTTGTTGCTTATTGGGCAATTTGCGGAATTGCGTGTGCAAAGTTAATGGAAGTCGGCCGAAAAAACAAATAATTATCAAAAAAAGATGTGCTTTTTTGTGTTATTCCAAATTATTTATTAATTTTGCGCACATCTTCTTGTATGAATTATGGTGAATCTTCTATTTTCGTACTATCAGTCGAATGCTGTTGTCGTCGTTTTTTGGATGATGGCAGTGGCTGTTGTAGTATTCCTCTTTATGGCTATTTTCATTCAGCGTAGGAAAGGCAGGCAATTGGAGGAAGAACTTCATGAACTGGATAAAATCAGGCAGAATAATACCGAATATGAGTTTGTGCTTAAGGCTATGAAAATTGCTGTTTGGCGTTATGATGTCCAGAAACAGTCCATTATTTATGAGAATGATTTCCGTGAGGGCGTGAATACCTTCGTAGCTGAGGAGTTTGAAAGCTTCTCTAACGCGATGGCTTCCATTGACGCTTCCGACGCAGAACGTGTCAGGCAGGCTTTCAATGATATCGTGGAAGGGCGAACGGATTACTATCATCAGGAATATCGGATCAATTATATGTCTTCTGGCTCTTCTTATTGGGAGGAGAGCTATGCTACGATCGTGGAACGTGACGAGAATGGCAAGCCTTCGAAGATTGTGGGTACCTCGCAGCGTATTGATGAACGAAAGGAGATGGAAGCTTCATTGGTGACAGCCCGTAATAAAGCAGAAGAGAGTGACCGGTTGAAGACAGCGTTCCTGGCGAATATGGGTCATGAGATCCGTACGCCGTTGAATGCGATTGTCGGTTTTGCCGACCTGTTGCCTGTTGTGGAAAGTGAAAAGGATCGCAATCAGCTGATTAAGGAAATCCAGAGCAACAATCATAAGCTGTTGCGTATTATCGACGGTCTTGTTAGTATGTCGAAGATTGAGGCTGGTGCCAAGAGTCTGATGATGGCAAAGGTAGATATCAATGAGATTCTTCATAAGGTGTCGGATACTTATCAGCCGATGACAACGCTTAGTATTTTTACCGAATGCCCGTTAGAGGAACTTCCCATAAAGACAGATAGGGAGAAACTGCTGGAGATTCTTGATAATCTGATGCAGAATGCGCTTAAGTTTACCTCACATGGTAGCGTCACATTGGGTTATGATGTGCTTGGAAGCAATGTACGTATCTGGGTGAAAGATACCGGTAAGGGTATCCCTGCAGAGGATCAGGAGAAGATCTTTGAGCGTTTCGTGAAGCTCGATGAGTTTATACCAGGTACAGGCCTCGGCCTCTCTGTAGCTAAGTCGTATGCATTAAGTCTGAATGGTACGATGGGTGTTGAGTCTCAGGTAGGCGAAGGTTCAACGTTCTGGGTTGAGCTCCCAATAAGTTAACCATGAGTGCGCATCACCAAAATATCTGTTCTTGCAACTTTTATGGAAATACTTCCGTCAAATGTACAGGAAGTAAAACCAAAAATGACAGAAAGATGAAAAGAAAACAATTATTCCTGACAGGTATGCTGCTGATGGCAGTTGCTGTAATGTCAACTTCATGTGTTCACAAAATTAAAACGCTTGAAATCGGTGATAGCGAGGCTGTTACTGAGTCGCGTCTCGCGAAAGATTTTGAGAAGATCGAGATCAGCGGTTACCCCAATGTCTTTTACACACAGGGCGACTCGTTCTCAGTGAAGGTGAGATGTTCAAAAGAAGGACAGGAGAATATCCTGACGGATGTGAATGGTGGTACGCTCTATATCCGTAACCGTGGTAAGATGGGGGTCCTGAATGTCGTGATACATGATGAAGACAAGGCGGAGATCTATGTCACATCGCCTGATCTTGTTAGTGTCCGTCTGAATGGCTCAGGTGACTTTAGTGCTGATCAGCGCGTGGATACCGATACTATGGAAATCTCGCTCCGTGGCTCTGGTGACATTAAATTTTCGGATCTGATTTGTGATGACTGTCAAGTGGAGCTGATAGGCTCTGGAAATATCGATATCAACCGTCTGGAAGCGAAGGAGACGGCTGCAAGTCTGATCGGCTCTGGTGATCTGAACCTGAACCTGTGGCGTGTGCTCTCTACCCGTTTGGGACTGAAAGGCTCAGGCGACATCAATGTGAATTTCAGAGAAGGCTGCCAGGCTGTTGACTGTGAATTGCGAGGCTCTGGTGATATAGAGTTGAGCGGCGATGTGACTCGTTTCTCACAAAAAAAGAGTGGCTCTGGTGACGTGCATGTCGATCAGTTGAAAATAGCGAAATGAAAAAGATAGAATGAAATATGCAATCTTGGCCGCGGGAGATGGCTCACGGCTGATGCAGGAAGGTGAGCTGACCCCTAAGCCCCTGGTAAAAGTGGGCGGTGAGGCACTGATAGATCGGTTGTTGCGAGTCTTTATGGCAAACGACGCCACTGAGATTGCCGTTATCTGTAATTCGCAGATGACGGCAGTTGTTGCATATTTGGATACGATCCAGAAAGCGGGGGATATACCTTTGCGCCTGATGGTCAAATCGACACCCAGTTCGATGCATAGCTTTTGGGCGCTCCGTCGCTGGCTTGAAGATGCACCTTTCATTCTGACTACAGTTGACACGATCTTCCGGGAGCAGGAGTTTACCGAGTATGTGCATACCTTCCGCAGCCTGACTGCTCAGTCTGCAGCCGACGGTCTGATGGGTGTCACGGATTATATAGATGATGAGCGGCCCCTTTATGTCGATGCTGATGACGAACTGCAAATCACAGGCTTTACGGATACCTCAGATCATCCGCATTATGTCAGTGCTGGTATTTATGGCCTTACACCTCGATGCTTTGAGCCTTTAAGCCGTTGTGTGGAACGAGGTGAACAGCGCATGCGTAATTTCCAGCGCTCGCTTGTGGCCGAAGGATTTAATCTAAAAGCCTGGCCTTTCTCGAAAGTGCTCGACGTTGATCATGTCTCAGATATTCAGAAAGCAGAAAAATTCTTGAGCCTATGAGGATACTGATGATACGACGGGCAGAGCAGTTCTCTCCTCATTCGGTAGAGAACGACAGGGCCATCCTTGAGGCGGTCGCAGCACGATTGTCTCAGCGGGGTCACGCTGTCACGCAGGTAGATGAGGCTTCTCTCGCCTCCTGTCTGGCTACTGACACACCCGACTTCATCTATTCTATGGCCCGTCTTCCTGAGACGCTTCGTCTGTTAGATGCGTCAGGAGTGAGGGTTGTGAATACCCCTCTGGGGGTGACTCAGTGCTCACGCCGTCGTTTACAGCAGATCATGCTGTCGCTCGATATCCCTTTCCCTTCAGGTGAAGGCCCTCACGGCTATTGGTTGAAACGGGCTGATGCCGTAACCCAGACGGAGAAGGATGTGGTCTATGTCCCCGACACGCAGACTCTTGCTGAGGCTGAAGCTGCTATGCGGGCGCGAGGCATTCACGACTATCTCGTCAGTCCTCATATCGAGGGCGACCTTGTGAAGTTCTATGGTGTCTCAGCCGCTGGTTTCTTCCGTTATTTCTATCCGACCGATGATGGGCTGACAAAGTTTAATCAGGAGCGTCTGAATGGTCAGGCTCATCACTATCCGTTTGATGTCGTGACGTTACAGAAAAGGGCAGAACAGTTGGCTGCTGCAGTGGGGCTGGAGATCTATGGCGGTGATTGCATCGTCTGTGCAGACGGTACCTGGTATATGATTGACTTTAACGACTGGCCGAGTTTTTCTCGCTGTCGTGAGGAGGCTGCCGATGCGATAGCAGGGCTGATATAAAATAGAGTTATGGCTACATTCAAGGAGTTGTTGCAGTTGTCATTTAAGTCTGAGGACACGGAGGAATGGTTGGATGTTCATTTCACCCGTCCCATAGGCTTGGTGTTTGCGCTTTTTTGGAATCGCTTGGGCATCCATCCCAATGTGATAACCATTCTCTCCATCTTCCTTGGCATAGGCGCAGGCTGGATGTTTCATTACATGGATATCCGTCATAACCTCTTGGGTGTCCTTCTGCTGATGTTAGCCAACTTCTGCGACTCCACCGATGGTCAGATGGCACGCCTCACAGGTAAGAAGACCCTCGTGGGTCGCGTGCTCGACGGCTTCTCAGGTGATGTGTGGTTTGCCGCTATTTATATAGGAATTGTCGTGCGACTCTGGCATCAGCCCTTCCCTGGAACCGAGTTGTCGTGGGGCGTTCTGATCTTCCTTCTGTGTGCTGCTGCGGGATTCCTTTTCCATGCTCCGCAAAGTTCCCTGGCCGATTATTACCGTCAGGTACATTTGTATTTCCTGTTAGGAAAGAAGGGTAGTGAGTTGGATAATTACCGTCAGCAGCGTGCCATCTACAAACAGTTGCCCAAGGGTGCGCTGTTCTCGCGTCTGTTCTATTATAATTATGCGAACTACTGTAAGAGTCAGGAAAGTCGTACCCCCTGTTTCCAGCGGTTCTTCGCCAGCTGGCACCAGCAGCCGCCTGCCAAGGTGCGTGAACAGTTCTTGCAGGGCAGCCGTCCGCTGATGAAATACACCAACCTGCTGACATTTAATGCGCGTGCCATCACCCTCTACGTCGCCTGTCTGCTGGATTGCCCGTGGGTCTATCCGCTCATGGAGATCACCGTTTTCCAGGCGATGTATGTCTATATGCATCGTACGCATGAAGGACTCTGCCGCTCCTTGACTCCTCATCAGGGGTATATCTTTGATTATGGCGGCACCCTTGATACGGGCGGCATCCATTGGCGCGAGGTGCTCTGGCAGGCCTACGAGCGTCATCAGGTGCCCGTCACCGCGCAGCAGTTCCGTGAGGCTTACGTCTTCGTAGAGCGGCAGTTGGGCGCGCAACCCCTGGTGAAGCCCGATTTCACCTTCCGCCAGACGCTGGATCTGAAGGTGCGCCTGCAGTTGGAACACCTGATTGAGCAAGGTTTGACCCCTTCTGCGATAGAACAGTATCACCAGACGATTGTCGATGATCTCTACGCTCTGACAAAGCGTGAGACGGCGCATAGCCTGACAGTCCTGCGTCAGCTCCCCGATGTGCCTAAGGTGCTGGTCAGCAACTTCTATGGCAACCTGTCGGTGGTGCTCCATGAGTTCGGCTTCGACGGTTGTTTCCAGCAGATTATCGAGTCAGCGGTGGTAGGTGTCCGGAAGCCCGATCCTCAGATCTTCCAGTTAGGCATCGAGGCGCTGGGTATGTCACCAGAGGAAGTTACGGTGGTGGGTGACAGTCTGGAGAACGACATCCTGCCTGCCCGTCAGTTGGGTTGTCGTGCCGTATGGTTGAATAAAAGAATAAACAAAGAGATATGAATCAAGTGAAAGTAGTGCCGGCAGAAGGCCGGTTAGGTATCTTGGTAGTAGGCTGTGGCGCTGTAGCCACTACGTTGATGACAGGCGTGTTGATGGCTCGTAAGGGTCTGGCAAAGCCGATAGGCTCTATGACGCAGTTCGACAGGATCCGTGTTGGTAGCGGTGAAGCCCGTCAGTATCTGAAGTATGAGGAGATCGTTCCCCTGGCACGCCTCTCCGATCTGGTGTTCGGCTGTTGGGATGTTTATCCCCAGAATGCCTATCAGGCCGCCATGTATGCCGAGGTGCTGAATGAGAAGGATATCGAACCCGTGCGCGATGAACTGGAACAAATTGTGCCGATGCGGGCAGCCTTCGATCCCAACTATGCCAAGCGCCTTACGGGCGATCATGTGAAGGCAGGACTTACCCGTTGGCAGATGGTAGAGGCACTGCGTGAAGATATCCGCACTTTCAAGGCAGAGAAAGGCTGCAGTCGCGTGGTGGTGCTCTGGGCTGCCTCTACGGAGATCTATGTCCCTGTCGATGCCGCTGTCCACGATCATCTGGCTGATCTGGAAGCCGCTATGCAGGCCGACGATCGCGCCCGTATCGCCCCCTCCATGTGTTATGCCTATGCCGCCCTCTCCGAAGGGGCACCTTTCATCATGGGAGCGCCTAACACTACGGTGGATATCCCTGCCATGTGGGAGTTGGCTGAGCAGATGCGGATGCCAATAGCAGGCAAGGACTTCAAGACGGGGCAGACACTTGTCAAGTCCGGCTTTGCCCCCATTATCAGCACCCGCTGCCTCGGGTTGAACGGCTGGTTCTCTACCAATATCTTAGGCAATCGTGACGGATTGGTGCTCGATGAACCCGAGAACTTCCACACCAAGGAAGTGTCGAAACTCTCCACGCTGGAGACTATCTTAGATCCCGAGTCACAGCCTGAGTTATACCGCGACTACTACCACAAGGTGCGTATCAACTACTACCCGCCGCGTAAGGATAATAAGGAAAGCTGGGACAATATCGACATCTTCGGCTGGATGGGCTATCCCATGCAGGTCAAGATCAACTTCCTCTGCCGCGACTCCATTCTGGCAGCTCCCTTGTGCCTCGACCTCTGCCTGCTCATCGACCTTGCCGCCCGTGCAGGCCGTTATGGCATCCAGCGGTTCCTGAGCTTCTTTATGAAGAGTCCGATGCACGACTACCGTTTGGGGGAGCAGCCCGTCAACCACCTCTATCAGCAATACACCATGCTGAAGAACGCCCTCCGCGAAATGGGTGGCTATCCCGCCGATGAGGCGTTAGATTAATAATAGCCCTGCTTTACGGATACCTTCTCAATCTTACTCAGCCCGTCGAATCTCCAGATCTCCGCGTCATTGCCATTACGGCCTAAGATCATCCCGTGTTCCTCATCAATCCTCGGGTTAGGAATCAGTCGGAAATCCTCCACATATTCGAAGCTGCCACCGAACCTTTCTTCATCCCACAGGTAGGCATCGAAATACAACACAGGGTTGTCGCCATAGCTTCCGAGACAGATAAGGGCATCGGTAAAGCCGTCTTGGTTCAGGTCATAGAGAACCACGCGACTTACCTCATTGGGGTCTTGCGGCACGCCAGGCAATGGCAGGAACAGCTGCTGCAGCAGCATGTCGTATCCCAAGGAGAGGTTATAGCTCCACTCGCCCTCATACTCCTGCACCTGGTCATCACGGTTCCACAATGGGAAGTATTTGATATGCTGATCCTTTCCGTCAGAGAGGTCGAGCGGCATATCGCTTGAGACATCGGGGACAAACACCAGTTCAGGAGACTGCTCATCATCTTCGGCTCCAAATGCTGAAAGTGACAGCAAAGTCACGACAGCTAATAGTAATCTACGTTTTTTCATTGTTTTAAGTGGTTTAAGAATATTAATTGATTCCGGGAGCAAAGATACAAATAAGCGACTAAAAAACCAAATAATATTTGATTTTTCTCGAGTGAGAGTCTCTTTGAGCACCCCCTTCTTTTCTACTGCTTTAACTTTCAATGCCATAATTGTTCTAAAAAATAATAATTAATAATAAGCTGTTTTTTAATTCTCTGTTTGCCGATTTTAAGCCTTCATTTTTACTGCCTAACTAGGAAAAAAAATCTCGTGCACTAGAAACTTAATTTTCTTCGCCCGGAGCGCAAAATCCGTCTTTATTGATCGACGGTGCAAAGGTAGAATCTTTTCATTGCGGTTCACGAATACTTTCCCAATTATTTTTTCTTTTTTCTGCATTTTTTTTGCGAACCTGAAAAAGTGGTGTCATTTGTCATTAGTCATTAGTCATTTTCAAGGTTTGGATTCCCCAAAATAACCCACTATAATTATAAATATAAAATATTTATATTATAGTGAGCAAAATAACCAATCTCCAAATCCTTAATGACAAATGACTAATGACCATAATGACCAGATTATATTCCCTTTTTGTCACCTCGAGCGGAGTCGAGAGGTCTCTTCTGGTTTGTGTTGTGCGGGTTAAATTTTGCGTTGGTCGGGGCATCTTCTTTATGTGTGTAAAATCTACACTTTAGAAAATAGATTACATGATATTTTGTTTCGAATTGTTGTTATAAGAATATTGAATGTTAAGAATTAGGAAATACTTGTAAGCCGGATTGCTATTGGCTGCAACTATTTTTGGGGAATATTGACTGTGTGGCATTTGTTCCTGCTTGAGCAGAATCTTGTGATTTTTATAGGGGGCACAGCTGACTTGTTGAATAGGTGAAAATGTGTGTTCGTTATCATTATCATGCGGGTTGCATAGGGTAGGGGAGTGGTTGCTAGAGGTGTGCTAAGAGGGTATGAATATAGGAGATAAAGTAAGTTTAGAATGTAAAATAACAGGAATTTGAGTTGGGGGTCAGCGGCTGAAAGAAGGTAAAGAGGGGGTAAATACGACTTGAAGACGGTATAAGTATAAAAAAGAGGGTAATCAGTTGGAAATCACCCTCTTTCAGAATAGTATTATAATCTTTTGAAAATTATTGTGTTATATAAAAATTTTAAAGTAACGCATTAGATATTGACTTTCCAAGAGCCATTCTTGTTAGCACCTACGCGTTCGATGATTTCCTTCTTGCGAAGAGCTGCCAAAACCTTGTTTATACCGGCTTCTGACAGTTGTAAGCGGCGTGAAAGGGCACCGATGGTGATACGTGGATCGGTGACCAACAGCTTGACAACACGCTGCTCTGACTTGGAAAGTTGTACCTCATCGCCCTCTGGAAGGGCATTTTTAGAGGTATTGTCCTCTACTTTCTCTCTACTTTTATTCTTTACTTTATTCTCTACTTTATTCTTTACTTCCTGTTCTAAAACATCCAGTAAACAGCCCAATATAAACTCGATGAAATGGCTCGTTTTTGCGATTTCACCGAAATAGGCCATTACACGACAATATTCTGCATGACGGTCTATAACTGCCTGCTCTATTGACAGGTTGGCTAAAATCGGTTGCCAGCGGCGCAATAAAAGCATCTGCCAGTAGAGTCCCAGGCGCTCGTTTCCTTCTAAAAAGGGATGTATAGCCGTTAATTCGTAATGAAAAATACAGCTACTGATGAGTGGGTGTTCATCGGTGTGATTTAGCCAGTCGAAGAGCATCGCCATATGCAACTTGACACGCTGATCGTCTGTCCGGTAGTAACCACCATTGGTGCTCAACTCATCCACCATTTTCTTTTGTGCACGCGAAAGATCGTCTTCCAGGAATGGGTCGAAAGGAAGCTCTTGATGGGTACTTTCAGTCTTTGATGTTTTGGGCATGAGGGCTTTCAGGATACCTATCTGTTCTGAAATTTCTGATATCAACCGAATGGCTTCAGCTGATACTTGGTAAATTGGAGCAATCATAAAACATTACATATTTAGTTATTCGTTAAAATTCTCTTTTGCAAAAATACTAATTTCCTGCAGATTTTGCAATACAAAACCGAAAAAACAAGCATAAAAAAAACCAAGAGTGTCCTCGCGACAGTCTTGGTTTCCCTTTTCTAACTAACTTATTATCAACTATTCATTACTCATTCTGAATTTGCTGCTGCAAAGGTACGAAGTTTTTGAGGATGTTGTATACCTTTTTATGCAAAAAAAGACGTAAACGTTTGCGACATTCGAAAAAAATACTTATCTTTGCAGCGTCCGCAATTTATGTATTGTTATGGAAACTAAAAAACATCGTACCTCGTTGAAGGATCTCGCCCGTGAACTGGGCGTGAGTATTGCAACTGTTAGTAGAGCTTTACGCAGTTCTCCTGAGATCGGTCAGGAGATGCAGGAAAAGGTGAAAGCTCTGGCTAAACGCCTTAACTATCGCCCCAACCCCTTTGCACAGAGTCTTAGAAAAGAGGCTCCGAGGGTTATTGGCGTGGTAATGCCTAATATGGTGACTCACTATTATTCTGCCGTGCTCGATGGTATTGAGGTTGAAGCCCGGAAAGCGGGTTACTCGGTGATTAGTGCCAACACGCATGAGAACAGTGAGGACGAGGTGAGAGCCATCGACAATTTTATCAACCTTCATGTGGAGGGTATCATTGCCTGCCTGTCGCAGAATACGACCGACTATTCCCATTTTGAGGAGATCTCGAAGATGGGCATCCCCCTCGTGCTTTTAGGACGAACCTGCCTGTCGGATAAATTCTCGTGCGTGACAGCGAACGGTGATGTGGCAGCGCAGGAGGCTACGCAGCACCTGATAGATACTGGCAGCAGGAGGATCGCTTTTATCGGCGGACCGAACCATCTGGATATGGTGAGACGTCGTAAGCACGGTTATCTGGAGGCCTTGCGTGAGAACCGCATCCCTATCGACAGGGAGCTGGTAAAGTGTGAGAAGATTGATTTCGACTGGGCTGTGGAGGCTACAAGGGAGTTACTACAGATGGAGAATAAGCCCGATGCCATCTTAGCCTTCAATGATATCATTACCTTTGCAGCCTTTTCTGCTATCAAGGATATGGGATTACGGATCCCGCAAGATGTGGCGCTGATCGGTTTTACTGACGATGAGCACGCCAAGTATGTGACGCCGAGGATGTCGGCCATTGAGGATCAGGCTCAAGAGATGGGAAGGGTGGCCTATGAACTGCTGCAGAAGACGATTAGTGGTGACCCAAAGATATATAAAAAGATTGTGCCTCAGAAGCTCGTTATCAGAGGAACATCAGACAAACATAACTTAAAAGTATGAAACAGCTGTTAACTCTCTTGTTGCTTATCTGCAGCCTGGGTATGGATGCAGGTACCCCATTGATTCCTGACATGAAGTTCCGCCGTCTGGATACACGCGACGGTTTGTCGAACTCGCAGATCAATTACATCTATCAGGATTCCAAGGGCTTTGTGTGGATCGCAACGTCGTATGGATTAAACCGTTATGACGGCTATCGCTTCCGTACCTACTATTCTGATGCGAATGATACCACCACCCTGCGCAGCAACTATGTGGATTATATCTGGGAGGATCATCTCGGTAAGCTGTGGCTGAGACAGGGCATGAACTTCTGTGTGTTTGATCCGGTAAAGGAGTCTGTGGTGCGTACCCCCTCTACACTGCTTTCTGAAATAGGTATTAAGGGCGGTGTGGACCGTGTTTATATCGATAAGGAGAAAAACTTATGGGTGAAGACTTATGATGACGGTCTTTATTGTTATAATCCGAAGACCAAACAAAAAACTCTGACCAAATATGGCTATGGTGACGGAGAATTCCCCAAGGAGTATTGGATCCAGTCGTTTGAGGAGTATAATGACTGGCTGGTGATGGTTTCCAGTGATGGCGAACTCATGGCTGTCGATGGTACAAAGGGTAGGGTGGTCTGGCGAGATGACTATATCCGTCAACACGGTGGTGCTCAGCAGGCAGCCTATGCCATCAAAAAAGACAATTATGATAATTTCTGGGTGCTGTCGCAGGATAATACCTTTATCTATCAACCGAAGGAGAAGAGATGGTATAACTCTCTTTATCAGTACCTGGCTACGATAGGCGTTGAAGGACTGCCTGAGAATCTTCAGGTATGGGATGTGGTGATGGATCATCGCAACTGGTTGTGGATGGCAACTGACCATGAGGGCCTGTTTGTGATAGATATCAACAACAAGGATGTAAAACAGTTCCTGAATAATAAGTTCGATCAGACCTCGCTGAGTGAGAATACGGTGAAGCGCTTGATGCTCGACAGGGCCGGTAACATGTGGATTGGTGCCTATCGTAATGGCCTGAACCAATATATCGAGAAAATGGCGGGTATCAAGAATGTTGAGTTGGGAGATATTAATACCACTGTAGAGGATAAGAACGGCTTCTACTGGCTGGGAACTGATAACCGCGGTATTATCAAATATAATCCGAAGACTGACGAGAGCCAGTTCATAGATAAATCTACCGCAGGGTTTGCCTCTAATACGATGGTGTCGAGCTATTGCTCGCACGATGGTACCCTGTGGTTTGGTACGTATAATGGTGGATTGGTTGAGATTAATCCTAGCGGACGTGTGACCAACTATCTGGCTACTGGTGCCGAGAACGGACTACTCAATAATAACATCTGGTCGGTCACCGAGGATAAATGGGGAGATATCTGGTTGGGTACGCTGGGTAATGGTGTTCAGCGGTTGAACAGGAAAACAGGTAAATTCAAGACGTGGAGTTCATATAATACGAACCTCAATGAGAACTTCATGACAACGGTGAGTTGGATTAAGAAGGGTTGGCTGATTGCTGGTCACTCCTCCTATTATTCATTGATCAATCCCGTCAGTGGTAAGGTGATGAATATGACGATTCCTACGGTGCCAGGACAGTCTGCCGCCGCTCCGTCGTCTGTCTGTGTATTGGAAGATAGTCGTGGACTGATCTGGCAGGGATCTATGTCGGGCTGTTGCGTGCTGGATCAGAAGACGGGTTGGCAGAAACTGCTGGATATGAATAGCGGCCTGTTTGGCTCGAGTGTCGTAGGACTTGCAGAAGACCATCGTCATACGATGTGGGTGGTGACAGAGCACGGTATCTCTAATGTCACACCGCAAAAGGAGGAAGACGGAACTTGGTCGTTCCTCATTCGTAGTTTCAATACGAAGGACGGTTTGCAACAAGGCCCTTATAACCAGCGATCTATCAGTATTACCCATGATGGCAAGGTGCTCGTAGGCGGTTATACAGGTCTTGACATCATCGATCCGGAACTGATCTCCAGTAGTAATAATAAAGAGCGTCCCATCTTTAGCGGTCTGAAACTGTTTGGTCAGCAGGTAGAGGTCGGAAAAGCCTACGATGGACGTGTCATTCTGGATGAGGCACTTGACGTCTGTCGCGAGCTGGTTTTGCGTTATGATGAGAACCAGTTTACCATCCAGTTGGGTACAGACAAGGGAGAGATTCACAATACCGCACGCTTTGTTTATCAGCTGGAGGGCTTCAGCGATAAGTGGATCAAGACAGAGGAGGTGGATCCTAACATCACCTATATGTCACTTCATCACGGCAGTTATAAGCTTCATGTGAGGATGCTGAACGAAGATGGAACGATGGGTGAGAATGAGGCTGTTCTGAAGATCACTATCACACCACCGCTGCTGCGTAACCGCTGGTTGATGGCGGGATTCCTGCTGCTGGTGGGCTGTGGTATCTATTTCTGGCGCCGTCGATTCCTGCAGAAACAGGCAGAACGTATAGAGCTGGAGAACTACCGTAACAAGATCCATATGAAGCATTGGATGAGTGCGATGCGCAAGAAGATGAAGTTGCATAGAAAAGGAGATAAAGGGCCGGAGACAGACGAAGTAGAGGAAGATCTTGAAGAAGAGGAACTGGCACCTGTGGTTGAAGGTGTGAAGGAGAAGATGGATATCGTGGCTCTGCTCCGTGAGTTGTGCGACAAGTTCAGGGCGCCCAGCGGCAAGATTCTCAAAGTAGTTCTCTTCCCCTTGGAAGAACAAATGGAAGTGATGGCAGATCGTACTCAGGTGGAGTTTATGATAAATACCTTGTTGCTCAATTCGGCTCGGTTCGCACCGGCAAATAGCACGGTGAAGATCTTTGCGGAGCGGAAGGCGGATCATGCTGTGATCCGTGTGATTGACAAAGGTGTTGGAATACCTGATGATGTGTTGCCGCATCTTTTCGAGAAGATAGAGAACGATCAGGAAGGTACGAACCTGCATCTGGTTGCCGATATCGTGAAATCGCATGGCGGCACTGTTAAGGGAGAATCGAATAAGGGCGGTGGTACAATCTTTACGATCTCATTGCCACTCATCCCTGAGGTGATAGAAGAGGCGGTCATGATGGATGATGACCAATAAAAGATGAATATTATTAATAACTAAAGAACAAAGACGTAATGAAAAGGATCTGTATGATGGCGTCTGCATTGTTGATGGCCAGTGTGACGATGGCTGCAGTAGTGGAGACCCAAGGTGAACAGGTGACGATTCGACCTGACGGCGGACAGGCCAAGGTGATTCGTCTCGAAGTGATTAACGACAACATTATCCGTGTGCGGGCCACATCGGAGGCATTATTACCTCAGAAACCTGCCTCGCTGATGATTGTGCCGCAGACGGCACCTGCTAAGAACACCTACACGGTGAGTGAGGAAGGAGATGTGGTGGTTGTCAAGGCCAAGAATGTGAAGGCTGTGGTTTCAAAAGCTACTGGTGAGGTGACTTTCTTTGACGCTGAGGGTAACCAGCTTCTGAAGGAAACTAAGGACGGAAAACAGTTTAAGGATTTTACCGTGCCCGAGCGCGAATACGGTCTGAAGGGTGGCGCTCCCATTACAGAGGAGATGAAGCACGGTCTGACCTGGCAGATGACATTCGACTCTCCTGAAGACGAGTCGTTCTACGGACTTGGACAGCATCAGAGCGAGGAGTTTAATATGAAGGGTAAGAACGAAGACCTTTTCCAGTATAATACGAAAGTGTCGATCCCGTTCGTACTCTCCAACAAGAACTACGGACTGCTGTGGGATTCGTATTCTTATTGCCGCTTCGGCAGTCCCAACGACTATCTGCAGCTGAACCATGCGTTTAAGCTCTATGACAAGCAGGGTAAGGAAGGACATCTGACAGGAACTTATATCGACAGAAGTGGTAAGAAGGTGGTACGTGATGAGGACTCCATCTATTATGAATATGCTTTCCCTGCAACTTCTGAGATTGCTGTGAAGACTGACAATGGCGGCATCAAGAATTTCCCGAAAGATGTGAGTCTGATGGGGGCCAATGTCATCTACGAGGGCTTTATCGAGCCGGAGTGCTGCGGCAAGTGCAAGGGTAAGTCCTACGACTACCAGTTTATCCTTTATTATAGTGGTTATGTAAAGGTGTATATCGACGGTAAGGAGGTGGTGCCAGAGCGTTGGCGCACAGCCTGGAACCCCAATACCTATAAGTTTACGGCCAATGTTCGTAAGGGTGTGAAGAACCATCTGCGTATCGAGTGGCGTCCTGACGGTGGTGAGGCCTACTGCGGTCTGCGCGTGGCAGAACCTCGTAGCAAGGAACAGCGTGAGCAGCTTTCCATCTGGAGTGAGATGGCAAAGGATATGGACTATTATTTCATCGCCGGTAAGAGCTTCGATGACGTGATCAGCGGTTATCGCACGCTGACAGGAAAGGCAGCACTCTATCCGAAGTGGGTGCTGGGCTTCTGGCAGAGTCGTGAGCGCTATCAGACCTCTGGTGAGATTGAGGGTAACCTGGCAGAGTTCCGCAAGCGTCATATCCCCATCGATAATATCGTGCAGGACTGGAACTACTGGCCTGAGGACCAGTGGGGTAGTCATCAGTTCGAGGCTTCGCGATATGCTAACCCGCAGGCTATGCTCGATAGCGTTCATGCTATGCATGGTCGCTTTATGATCAGTGTCTGGCCCAAGTTCTATAAGAATACCGCTAATTACAAGGAGCTTGACCAGAATGGGTGGATGTATAATCAGGCTGTGAAGGATGATATTCACGACTGGGTAGGTCCTGGTTATGTGGCAGGATTCTATGATGCTTATGATGCAGGTGCCCGTAAGATGTTCTGGCGTCAGATGGATGAGAATCTGTATTCAAAGTATAATAAGAATGGTGTTGCCGGTGTTGATGCGTGGTGGATGGATGCCTCTGAGCCAAATGTGAGAGACTGTACGCCGATGTGGTATCGCAAGGCGCTATGTGGTCCGACTGCTCTTGGCACCTCTACAGAATATTTCAATGCCTATTCTACGGTGAATGCAGATGCTATCTACAACGGACAGCGCAGTGTTTGGAAGGGACAGATGAATGAGCCTCGCGTATTCTTGCTCACCCGTAGCGGCTTTGCTGGCGAACAGCGATTCTCAACAGCTACATGGAGCGGTGATATCGGTACCCGTTGGGAGGATATGCGTGCCCAGATGACAGCAGGTCTGAACTACTCGATGTCGGGTATCCCCTTCTGGGGTATGGATCAGGGTGGCTTCTGTGTAGAGAACCGTTATGTGGCTGCTCAGCAGATCTTCAATCACTCCGGTGTGGAGAACGAAGACCTGAAAGAATGGCGTGAGCTGCAGACCCGTTGGAACCAGTTTGGTACATTCATCCCACTTTTCCGTTCACATGGTCAATGGCCTACCCGTGAGATCTGGAACATCGCTCCGGAAGATCATCCCTGCTATCAGTCGTTCGTCTATTACGATAAGCTGCGCTATCGCATGATGCCTTATCTGTACTCGCTTGCCGGTTGGGCTCATTTCAAGGATTACACCCTGATGCGTGCGCTGGTGATGGACTTCAATGGTGATAAAAACGTAGAGAACATTGGTAATCAGTGGATGTTCGGACCAGCAGTGATGGCTTGTCCCGTAGGCTATTACAAGGCCCGCAACCGCAGCGTTTATTTCCCAGAGCAGTGCGGCTGGTACAACCTATATACCAATGAGTACATCGAGGGAGGACAGACACTTGTCGTTGATGCACCTTACGAGCAGATTCCTGTGTTCGTGCGTGAAGGTGCGATTATCCCATTTGGCCCGGAGATGGAATGGAGCGATGAGAAGCCAGCAGAGCTGATCAACCTCTATGTCTATGCAGGACAGAATGGCGAGTTCCAGCTGTATGAGGACGAGGGTGTGAACTATAACTATGAGAAGGGAAAGTTTGCTACGATCGATATCACATACGATGATGCGGCAAAGAAGGTGACCTTCGGGGCTCGTAAGGGAAGCTTCAATGGTATGCTGAAGAACCGTCGCTTCAATGTGGTACTCATCTCAAAGGATGCAGCGAAGCCTCTTAACCTTGAAAACCCAGAGGGAAAAATGGTGCAGTACAACGGCAAGGCTGTTAGTGTGCAACTATAATATAAGGTATAAGAAAGTACCGAAAATGAAAATCTGCATCATCCAGAGTGGTGATGCAGATTTTTTTGTGATTCAGTGTTTTGAAACGATCTTCAGAATTACTTGTTCTTCAGCAGATCGCGGATCTCAGCGAGGAGCTCTTCCTGGGTAGGTCCGGCTGGAGCCTCGGGCTCTGGAGCAGCCTCTTCCTTCTTGCGGTTCAACTTGTTGATACCCTTGAGCATCATGAAGATACAGAATGCCACGATGATAAAATCGACCGTGTTCTGAATGAAGTTACCATACTTCAACACAGCAGCGCCCTCGCCCTCGCCAATCTGGAAAGCCAGAGAGGTGAAATCTACGTTGCCCGTAACCATACCAACCAGTGGCATCAGTACGTCGTCAACCAGTGAACTAACAATCTTACCAAAAGCACCACCGATGATAACACCGACTGCCATGTCCAATACGTTGCCCTTCATGGCAAACTCCTTGAATTCTTTAATAAATCCCATAATCGTAAATCTTGTTTTAAAGTTTAATATTTAATGTTTCGCTCGGCTTTGCCGCTTGGCATGTCCAAGAACGTTTGAATTGTAATCTGCATTTTGCAATCATCAGCCAATTATCGGTGATTTTAGAGTCTTTTCACTTTTCACTTTTCACTTTTCACTTCTTTTTAGACTGAATTATGGTGCAAATATAGATATTTTTTTGTAACTTTGCATCCGAAACAATAAAAAAAATGCTATTAAAGCAAAAAAATAGTTAGTAATATTGGTATAAACCCTTTAAATAATTAGTAAAATGACAAAAGTTGCAATTAACGGTTTTGGCCGTATCGGTCGTCTCGCATTCCGTCAGATGTTTGAGGCTGAAGGTTATGAAGTAGTAGCTATCAACGATTTGACAAGCCCCAAGATGCTTGCTCACCTGTTGAAGTATGACACCGCTCAGGGTGGTTTCTGTGGCAAGTTCGGTGAGAACAAGCACACTGTAGAGGCTGGTGAGGACTACATCGTAGTTGATGGTAAGAAGATCACTATCTATGCTATTCCTAACGCTGCTGAGCTGCCTTGGGGTAAGTTGGATGTTGATGTTGTTCTGGAGTGCACAGGTTTCTATACATCAAAGGAGAAGGCTTCTGCTCACCTGACTGCTGGTGCTAAGAAGGTGGTTATCTCTGCTCCTGCTGGCAACGATCTGCCTACTATCGTTTTCAACGTAAACCACAAGACTCTGACTCCTGCTGACACCGTTATCAGCGCTGCTTCTTGTACAACAAATTGCTTGGCTCCTATGACCAAGGCTCTGAACGATTTCGCTCCCATCCAGAGCGGTATCATGACAACTGTACACGCTTATACTGGTGACCAGATGATTCTCGACGGTCCTCAGCGCAAGGGTGATGTTCAGCGCGCTCGTGCTGGTGCTCAGAACATCGTTCCTAACTCAACTGGTGCTGCTAAGGCTATCGGTCTC
>CACZTJ010000015.1 GCA_902784065.1 uncultured Prevotellaceae bacterium
TCAGTAAACACGGTGGCATCAACGATGGTGAAAGGTACATCAAGCAACTTGGCAATCGTACGAGCCAACAGGGTCTTACCCGTTCCCGTCGAACCCACCATAATGATGTTGCTCTTCTCAATCTCCACTCCGTCGTCGCTGTCAGGCTGCTGAAGGCGCTTATAGTGATTATAGACTGACACGGAGAGATAGCGCTTGGCTTCATCCTGTCCGATCACGTAGTCATCGAGATAGGCCTTGATTTCCTTGGGCTTCGGCACCTTTTTCAGTTTGAATTTCCCGTTTGATGCCTTTTCGTGAGGTGTATTATCCTGCACGATGCGGTAAGCCTGTTCAGCACAACTTTCGCAGATAAAGCCATTGATACCAGTGATCAGCAGCCTCACCTCCTTCTCCGATCTTCCACAGAAACTACATGCTTTCTTCATCAGTCTTACTTCTTCCTGGTCAGCACTTCGTCAATCATACCATATTCCTTCGCCTCCTCTGCCGTCATCCAGTAGTTACGGTCAGAATCGGCATATACCTTCTCATAGGGCGTATGTGAATGTTCAGATATGATGGTATAAAGTTCCTTCTTGAATTTCAGAATCTCTTTGGCCTCGATTTCGATATCAGATGCCTGACCCTGAACACCACCAAGCGGTTGATGAATCATCACACGGCTATGAGGCAGAGCAGAGCGCTTTCCCTCCTTGCCTGCCACGAGCAGCACAGCACCCATGGAGGCAGCCATGCCCGTACAGATAGTAGCTACATCACTTGAGATGAACTGCATGGTATCATAGATACCCAGTCCAGCAGTCACACTACCACCAGGGCTGTTGATGTAGATGGAGATATCCTTGCCAGAATCCACAGAGTCGAGATAAAGCAGCTGGGCCTGCAGGGTATTGGCGGTATAATCGTCAATCTGCGTGCCGAGGAAAATGATACGGTCCATCATCAGACGTGAGAACACATCCATCTGAGTCACGTTCAACTGGCGCTCCTCAAGGATATAAGGATTCAGATACTGCGCCTGTGCCTTCATCACATCGTCGAGTGTCAGGCCATCCATTCCTAAATGCTTTGTAGCATATTTCCTAAAATCATTCCTTATCATAGTCACTTTTATCTATTCTAATTACACATTTCATTTCTATACTTTCCAATACTAAAAAAGGCTATCGACCTTCTGCATCTTGTATTGGGACACAAAGATAGCAAAAAAAGTCGATAACCTCTCTAAGTTGGGGTTATTTTTTCCTAAAAAATATTATTTTTCTTGCAGAAGCTTATTAAAGTCCTCCAAACTAACCTCTTTTTCGTTCAGTTTGACTACATTCTTAAGCGTTTCTGTCAACTTCAGATCCACAGCGCGGTCCACAAAGTTTTCCACATTCTCACGCTTCTTCAACTGCTCGGCAGCATAGTTCTCGAGTACGTCCTCGGGCACATTGCTCATACCGTACTGAGCGAACTGAGCACGGATAGCTTCCTTGGCAACAGTCTTCAGGTCGGCATCCTCCACCTTGATCTCATGGGCAGCAACGATCTGCTCCTTAATGAGGTGCCATTTCAGTTCCTTAATGCTACCCTCAAAGTTCTTCTCCACATAGTCAACACCTTTGTCCTTGTTGTTCTGCAGCATCACACGCTTCAGCAAAGCCTCAGGGAACTTCAGCTCACCGACCTTCTTCTCGAGATACTTACGTACATCGAGCAGGAACTTGTAGTCGCTGTTCTGCTGCAGCTGGGGAGCGATATTCTCAGCAATCTTCTCACGGAAAGCCTTCTCGTCCTTGATCACACCTTCGCCAAACACACGGTCGAAGAGCTTCTGGTCGAGTTCTGCAGGCTGGAAATGACGGATCTCAGTCACCTGATAGCTGAAGTCAGCTGTCATATCCTTTACCTGATCTTTCTCCACCTTCAGCAGAGCTGCCACCTCAGCATCATTATCTGGATAAGCCTTCTTCGGGTTGAAAGTAATGATGTCACCAGGCTTTGCACCGTCAAAGAGTTTCTTCTGATCTTCAACCTTGATATATGCAGGCATTACCATACCACCCTCAGTGGTGATACCACCTTCTTTGGTGTTACCTTTTTCATCGAGCTCACGCAGGTCACCAGTGATGGTATCGTTACCGCTGAACACCTCTGCCTTCACAAACTCACCAGCCTGTGACTGGTACATCTGTACCTGGTCGTCGATCAGCTTGTCGTCAGCTTTGATCTTGTAGTAGTCGATCTTATCCTTTGCGGTCAACTCAGCCTTGAACTCAGGAGCTACGGCGATATCGAATACGAATGTCAGTTCACTGTCTTTCTCAAAGTCCTGGGGCACCTGCTTCTCCTCGTTGGGAAGGGGCTCACCCAGCATCTGGATTTTATTCTCCTGAATATAAGCATACAGCTTCTCGCCCATGAGCTTATTGACCTCGTCAACCTTCACGGCAGTACCATACTGTTTCTTGATCATTCCCATGGGCACCATACCTGGACGGAATCCAGGCACCTGAGCCTTCTTACGATAGTTCTTCAGAGTCTTCTCTACCTGTTCCTGATAGTCTGCAGGCTCAACAGTCATTGTCAACAGACCGTTGATCTTATCAGGGCATTCAAATGTAATCTTCATTGTCTTTTATACCTTATTAAATATATACTATGCAAATTTTGAGGTGCAAAAGTACAAAATTAAGTTGATAGTTAATGGTTGACAGTTGACAGTTTAATATTATTTAACGTTCGACGTTGTTCCCTTTCCTTGATCTTGCGCCTTACGATCCTCCTCCATCTTCTGGAAATCCTTCTGTCTGAGCACAAACGACTCTGTCAGATAATTCTTACGCACAACCTGGTTGGCAGCCAGTTCTTCTGGTGTGCCTTGGAAGAGAATACGTCCCTCGAAAAGCAGGTAGGCACGATCAGTGATACAGAGCGTGTCCTCCACATTATGATCCGTGATAAGGATGCCGATATTTCGATCTTTCAGTTTCCACACGATAAACTGGATATCCTCAACAGCAATAGGATCGACACCTGCAAACGGCTCGTCAAGCATGATGAACTTCGGTCCGATAGCCAGACAGCGGGCAATCTCCGTTCTACGACGCTCACCGCCCGACAACTGATCACCTTTGTTCCTACGCACCTTCTCTAAGCGGAAATCTGCTATCAGACTCTCCAATACCTCTATTTGTTCTTCACGAGGTTTACCCGTCATCTCCAAGACGGAGAGGATATTATCCTCCACACTCATCTTACGGAACACAGAGGCCTCCTGTGCCAGATAGCCGATGCCAGCACGGGCACGTTTATAGACGGGGAAGGAGGTCACCTCCTGGTCGCCCAGATAGATATGACCACCATTAGGCAGCACCAGACCTGTCGTCATATAGAATGACGTGGTCTTACCGGCACCGTTCGGTCCGAGAAGTCCCACAATCTCACCCTGCTTCACATCGAAGCTCACGTCGTTGACCACAGTGCGCTTACCATAGCGCTTCACCAGTCCTTCTGCGCGTAATACGATCTTTTCTTCCATAAATCGGTTGCAAAATTACGAAAAAGTGAGAGAAAAACCAAAATAAAAAAATATTTTTGTACCTTTGCAGCGATTTTTAATAAAAAAGCATGCTCATAGAGAAATGGCTGACCACCGCTGGTCGATATACGATTCTGATGAAGCGCACCTTTGCGCGGCCCGAACGTTTTCGCATGTTCTTTAAGCAATATGTGAAGGAGATGGCACAGCTTGGTGTCGATTCCATCGGTATTGTCCTGCTCATCTCGTTCTTCATCGGTGCAGTGATCTGCATCCAGATGAAGCTTAACATCCAGAGTCCATGGATGCCTCGCTGGGTGAGTGGCTACACCACTCGCGAGATCATGCTCCTTGAGTTCTCCAGTTCTATCATGTGTCTCATCCTGGCAGGTAAGGTTGGCTCGAATATCGCTTCTGAGATTGGAACGATGCGCGTCACCCAGCAGATTGATGCCTTAGAGATCATGGGTATCAACTCAGCCAGTTATCTTATTTTGCCGAAGATCATGGGTATGATTACCATTATGCCCTTCCTCGTGATCTTCTCTTCTGCGATGGGCATTGTGGGTGCTTATGCCACCGCATATATCGGACATATCATGGCACCCGACGATCTCACGATCGGTCTCCAGCATAACTTCAAAGCATGGTTTGTCTGGATGTCAATCATCAAGAGCCTCTTCTTCGCCTTTATCATCTCCAGTGTCCCTGCCTACTTCGGCTATTCCGTCGAGGGCGGCTCTGTCGATGTGGGTAAGGCCAGCACCGATGCGGTGGTCTCTTCCAGCGCACTCATCCTCTTCAGTGATGTTTTCCTCACCCAACTACTCAGCTAAACGATGATAGAAGTAAAGAATCTGTGTAAGAGCTTTGAAGGTCGCGAAGTGCTGAAGGACATCAGTACCGTCTTCGAGGATGGCAAGACCAACCTGATCATCGGTCAGAGTGGTTCAGGAAAGACCGTATTGATGAAAAACCTCGTAGGTCTGTTTGAACCAACTAGTGGACAGGTGCTCTATGACGGGCGCGACTTTGTGCAGATGACGAAGCACGAGAAGGTGCTCATGCGTCGTGAGATGGGTATGATCTTCCAGAGTGCCGCACTCTTCGACTCAATGACGGTACTTGAGAATGTGATGTTCCCCCTCGATATGTTTTCCTCCATGAACCTCCGTGAGCGCATCCATCGGGCTCAGGAGTGCCTCGATCGCGTAAACTTGAAAGGTGCCGACGAGAAGTTCCCTGGTGAGATCTCTGGTGGTATGCAGAAGCGTGTTGCTATTGCCCGTGCCATCGCCCTCAACCCAAAATATCTCTTCTGCGACGAGCCGAACTCTGGTCTCGACCCCAAGACATCACTCGTTATCGACGGTCTGCTACAGAGTATCACGAAGGAGTTTAACATGACTACAATCATCAATACCCACGACATGAATTCTGTCATGGGTATTGGCGAAAATATTATCTTTATCTATGAAGGCGAGAAAGAGTGGCAGGGTGAGAGTAGTATGATCATGTGGTCTGACGACGAGAAGCTCACCGATTTCATCTTCGCCAGCGACCTGCTTAAGAACATGCGTCAGACGATGATCTCCCACGGTCTCCACATCATCCGTCAGAAAAGCTAGCGGCCCAACAGATATCGCTCTGCCAAAATCGCTGCCTGACAACCACTGCCAGCAGCCACAATAGCCTGACGAAATACAGGATCAGCACAGTCGCCAGCCACATATACACCAGGTATCTTGGTGGCAGGTGTACCATTGATATTCTTCAGATAGCCCACCTCATCGGTATCGAGCCACTCCTTGAAGATCGCCGTGTTCGGCGTATGACCGATTGCCAGGAAGAATCCATCGATGGCGATATCCACCAGTTCCTCATCGGGCTCACCCTTACGCTTCACCAGATGGGCGCCCTCCACGCCATTCTCTCCAAAGAGACCTAGCGTGTTGTGCTCAAACAATATCTCAATGTTCTCCCGCTCCATCACGCGCTGCTGCATCACCTGTGAGGCACGCAGATAAGGCTTTCTAACAATCAGATACACTTTCTTAGCTAGTCCTGCCAGATAAAGGGCATCCTCGCAGGCCGTATCACCACCTCCTACCACAGCCACCGTCTTCTTACGGTAGAAGAAGCCGTCACAAGTAGCACAGGCACTCACACCCTGTCCATTGTATTTCCGCTCATCGTCAAGTCCGAGATACTTGGCTGATGAACCCGTAGCGATAATCACTGTCTCGGCAGCGATCTCCTTGCCGTCATCTACCGTGCAGACATATGGTGACTTAGAGAAATCCACCTTCACAATCTCACCGTCGCGGATGTCGGCGCCAAAGCGCTCTGCCTGCTCACGGATCTCCATCATCATCTGGTTGGCATCCACACCCTGAGGATAACCAGGGAAATTCTCCACCTCAGTGGTCTGTGTGAGCTGACCGCCAGGCTGCAAGCCGCAGTATTCGACAGGACTGAGGTTGGCACGTCCGGCATAGATGGCAGCTGTATAGCCAGCAGGGCCGCTGCCGATAATCAAACATTTAGTCTGTTCCATAAACTGTCTATTTTACCTTTTCGCTGCAAAGATACAAAGAAAAAAAACGTCCTTAGGTTCTACTTAGTTAATTTTTATTAATACATGACGTCTGATCAATGATAGTTCCTGAGTCCTTGGTTCAGGAAATCCATGTATGCAGACACATCCTCATTGAAGCTGCGACTGCCTGTGAGGGGTTTGCCTGTAGCGGGATCAAGGGCGACATAGAACGGTTGGGCATTGGCACCGAACTTATGACTCTGCAGATAGCTCCACTTGGCTCCCACGGTGCGGAGCGTCTTCTGATGCCCCTGGGCATCCGTCACTACCATCGGTTCTTTCAGTGGTGTTTTATCATCTACATAGAGTGAGATGAGTACATAGTCGTTCTTCAATTTGTCAGCCACACGGGCATCAGCCCATACAGACGCTTCCATCTTACGACAGTTCACACAACCATAGCCTGTGAAGTCGATGAATACAGGCTTTCCCTGGGCACGAGCCACAGCCATACCCGACTCGTAGTCGTGATACTCTGCCTCTACCACTTTGGGATTGAGGTTGAAATCCTGCGTGCTCATCGGAGGAGCGAAGGCACTGACTGCCTTACAGGGAGCACCCCACAAGCCTGGTACCATATAAACGGCAAAGGCCAGCGACGCCAGTCCACCCATGATACACACCACAGGCTTCGGCTTATTCAACTCGCCGCCGATCTCATCCACCTGGAACTTCAGCCAGCCTACGAGGTAAGCACCCAACAGGGCGAAGATAACAATCCAGATAGAGAGGAACACCTCACGATCGAGAATATGCCAGCCATAGGCAAGGTCGGCTACAGACAGGAACTTAAAGGCAAAGGCCAGCTCGATGAATCCAAGTACAATCTTCAAGGTGGTCATCCAGGAACCAGACTTCGGTGCCGATTTCAGCCATGAGGGGAACATGGCAAATAGCGTGAAAGGCAGGGCGAGCGCTAAGGCAAAGCCAAACATACCGACGGCAGGTGCCAGCCAGTTACCTGTAGTTGTGGTCTGTACCAGCAGCATTCCCACGATCGGACCTGTGCATGAGAACGACACGAGTACCAGCGTAAATGCCATCAGGAAGATACTTACCAGTCCGCTGGTTTCAGAAGCTTTGGAATCCACCTTATTAGCCCAGCTTTCTGGCAGTTTGATCTCAAACCAGCCGAAGAAGCTTAGGGCGAATACGACGAGTAATAGGAAAAGGAACACGTTGAAGACAGCATTTGTGGACATCGCATTCAGCGTGTCACTACCGAAAAGGGCGGTGACGAGCAGTCCCAGTCCGAGATAGATCACGATGATCGACAGACCATAGGTAAAGGCGTCGCGAATACCCTTCTGCTGATCGTCCTTCGAACGTTTAAGGAAAAAGCTCACTGTCATCGGGATAATCGGCCAGATACAAGGCATGCAGACCGCCAACAGGCCTGCCACAAATCCCATCAGCAGCAGCCACCACAGCGATTGTTTGGCCAGATCCTCGCCAGAGCCTAACGAACGCAGCTCATCCGTTACAGGAGCCCACAAGTCGTTTGTCACCTCCGATGGAGTTGCCGAAGGAACAGTCTGAGTGGTATCTGTTTCTGCCTTAGGTGACTCCTTTGGCAGTTCGGTCTTTATCGGTTCCTCTGGTTTCGGAACAGCAGCCACGACGGGACTCTTTCCCTTCTGTTTCAGGGCGACCTCCGACGGAGGCAGGCAACTGGCATCGCTGCAGGCACCATACTCCAGATAGCAGTCGATCTCGTAGTCGGGTTTCGTAAAGTGGATCTTCTGAATGAAGGTTGCTTCGTTCTCGAAATACTTCAGCTCGAGATTGAAAAGCTTATCCATCTTCTTGATCACCCTGCCCACTGGTATCAGCTTACCCACAGGCTCGGCACCCTCCATCTTCTCTACATGGAAGGAGGCCTCAATGGGACCGTCATCGCCCAAGTCTGTGGAATACACATGCCAGCCGTTGTCGATGGTGGCATGAAACACGATCTCTGCCTCCGCACCATCACCAGTCTTCAACTCTGCGGTAAAATGCACGGGATTCACGATCTGGGCCTGTACCATCAAAGCGATACAAGCCAGCACCCATGTCATTTTAAACCTTAGAAATTCCATTTCACTGCAAGTGTTGGGTTAATAAAGAACGATTTATCGTCAACAACATTATAGATGAAATTGTTACTGATCTCTATTTCAGAACCAACTGCAAAGTGGTCGGTGAAATTATACCAGAACTGCGGCTCGGTGAGGATGACTAGCATACCATGTCCCTCTTTTCCTGGACGCCAGTTCTCGCCACGCCAGAAATCGATGAAACCGTCAAAACGGCACTTGTTATTGGCGAAATTAATGCCCCACACACCTGTCAACTGGAAGCTGGGATAAGCCCGTGTATATTCGTAACTCTTGAAGAATTGCTTATACATCAGCTGTACAGACCATGTCTTTGAGAAATCCTCGCTGTGTCCGTTGTAGGCAGGACCTATCAGAGCAGCCTGCTGGAAACTGCCAAAGCGGTTCAGACCACCGTTGTACTCGATGTGGGCAGCAAAGGGTGACTGCTTGCCGAGGTTAAACTCACGAGAGATCTCCGCATAGGCGCCCTCAACAAACTTACTGCTGAAATCGATATCTACAAAGTAGAACCAGGAGCCCCATTTGTCAGCCTTGAACTGCTCCAAGGTCAACGTCACCGTCGCACGGCGCCCTATATTGTCGTCCTGGGGACCGCCCAACTGCTCTGAATAGATACTACGACCAAAATCATAGTGAAGTTGCACATTCTGTGCTTGCATGGTGAGACCCATCAAGGCCATTACCCCACAAAGAATCAGTTTTCTCATACGTTTCTATTTTATATTATGGTTATTATTCAAAAGTAAATAGATGATGCGTGCCGTTTCCTTGGGGGCGCACTGCTCCCCTAACCTGCGACGCACCTCCTCGTAACCTGCAAGCATCGCCTCTCGGGCAGGTCCTTCGAGGATCTTATGAAGTTCCGAACGGATATTCTCTACACTGAAGCTGTCAGCCACCAACTCACGCACCACCTCACGATCAGCCACAAGGTTGACTAAGGAAATATATTTCACACTAAGCACCAACTTGCGCAGACGTCCGATCAGCCAAGGTAACGGCGTCTCGTAGCATACCACCTGAGGCACATTGAAAAGGGCGGTCTCAAGAGTGGCAGTACCGCTGGTAACAAGTGCAGCATGGGCTTCTGACAATAATTTGTAGGTCTGGTTATAAACTACCTCCACACCACTGCCCTCGACAAACTGGCGGTAGTAATTACTGTCGATGGCAGGCGCACCTGCCAGTACAATACGGTAAGAATCTTTCAGGTCTTTTACCGCTGAGAGCATGGCTGGCAGATTGTCTTTGATCTCCTGTTTCCGCGAACCAGCCAGCAGGGCAATCGTCTTTTCATGTCTCACACCACACTTCTCACTCTTCAAGAATTCCCTGACTTCATCGGCTGTAGGATTACCCACATAGTGGATGGGATAATGATGTTTCTTCTCAAAGAAAGGCACCTCGAAAGGCAAAATCGAAAAGAGCTCATCCACATCCCGACGGATCTGTTTGATGCGGTACTCCTTCCAAGCCCAAATCTTTGGAGAAATATAATAATAGACCGGACAGATGCCCTGCGACTTCACATATTTGGCAATGCTGAGGTTGAAACCCGGATAGTCCACGAGAATCAGGGCATCGGGACGCCAACTGGCGATATCCTCCTTGCAGCGACGCATATTCCCTAAGATGGTGCGCAAGTGGAGCAGCACAGGGATGAAGCCCATATAGGCAAGTTCACGGTAGTGTTTCACTAACGTGGCCCCCTCTGCTGCCATCAGGTCGCCACCGAAACAATGAAACTCTGCCTGTGCATCGGTCTGTCGTAAAGCACGAATCAGCCGTGAGGCATGTAAGTCACCAGATGCTTCTCCTGCTATCAGATAATATCTCATAGACTCCAGCTTTTGATGAGGTCGAGGGCTTGATAGGCGGTAACGTCGATCTGGGTGGGGGTGATGGCTATATAACCGTGACTCAGCGCCCAGTTATCGGTGTCTTCTGCTTCAGGCTCATCATTCGTATAATGTCCCATCATCCACCAGTAGTCATAGCCTCGAGGATGATGACAGCGCAACACCTCACTACCCCAAGTACCTTTCGCCATGCGGCATACTCTGACACCTTTATAAGGCGTAGAAACAGGCTTTTGAGGGAAGTTTACATTCAGGCAGACACCTTGGGGCAGACCATCTGCCAACACCCGCTGGGTAATGGTCTGGATATAGGGGCGCAACGGTTCAAAGTCGGCATCCTCATCGTGATCGCAGAGAGAGAATGCCACAGAGGGGATATATTTCAGACAGCCTTCGATCGTCACACCCATCGTACCGCTGTAATGCACGTTCACAGAGGCATTGTCACCGTGGTTGATACCGCCAATCACCATATCTGGGCGACGTGGGCAGATCTCTGCCAAAGCCATCTTCACACAGTCGACAGGAGTGCCGTTACATGACCACACCTCGACACCTGGGCGCTTTTCACGCAGTTGGAGGCGCAAAGGAATGGTGGCAGAAAAGGCGCAAGAGAAACCGCTACGGGCCGATTCGGGGGCACAAACGATGACATCGCCATAGGCTGACACCATTTCCACAAGCTCACGAATACCCTTGGCTGCATAGCCGTCATCATTGGAAATAAGTAATAGCGGTCGTTTAATTTCCATAAAATATCACTGATTTGGCTGCAAAGTTACAAAAATCTCTTAATTCATAATTATTAATTCTTAATTATTTTGTAACTTTGCGCACAAATTTCTTATTTTAATCAAGATTAAATGGGTAAGATTATTGCTTTGGCTAACCAAAAAGGCGGTGTAGGTAAAACCACGACGACCATCAATCTGGCCGCCTCACTAGCTACCTTGGAGAAAACCGTCCTCGTGATCGATGCCGACCCGCAGGCAAATGCCTCCAGTGGTCTGGGTGTCGACATCACAGAGGTGGAGTGCTCACTGTATGAGTGCATCATCAACAATACTGACGTACATGAGGCTATCTACACAACTGACATCGATGGTCTCGACATCATCCCCAGCCATATCGACCTGGTAGGTGCGGAGATAGAGATGCTGAACCTCACTGATCGCGAAAAGGTCATCAAGCGTCTGCTGGAACCGATCCGTAAAGAGTATGACTTCATCCTGATCGACTGCTCACCATCGCTGGGCCTCATCACCGTGAATGCCCTGACGGCAGCCAACTCGGTGATTATCCCTGTGCAGTGTGAGTATTTCGCACTCGAGGGTATCAGCAAATTGTTGAATACGATTAAGATCATTAAAAACAAGTTGAACCCCCAGCTTGAGATCGAGGGATTCCTTCTGACGATGTATGACAGTCGTCTCCGACTGGCGAACCAGATCTACGACGAGGTAAAGCGCCATTTCCAGGAGCTGGTGTTCAAGACCGTCATCCAACGTAACGTGAAACTCTCAGAAAGTCCCAGCCACGGTCTGCCCGTGATTCTCTATGATGCCGATTCCACCGGCGCGAAGAACCACCTGGCACTGGCTAAAGAGATCATCTTCAAAAACAAGTAGACGAACAATGGCTGTAAAAAAGAAATATGACCGCAATGTACTCGGACGCGGTTTAGATAACATCGGTGGCAGCAAAGGCCTTGGACTGGATGCCCTTATCGACACCCATGACGTGCAGACCCAGGGCAGTTCCAACCTCATCGAGGTGCCCATCAGTATGATTGAGGCAAATCCGAACCAGCCTCGCCATGAGTTTGACGAAGAGGCCCTTGAGGAACTGGCTTCCAGTATCCGTGAGATTGGCCTTGTAACACCAGTCACCCTCCGTCAGACTTCGGATGGCAAATATCAGATCATTGCCGGTGAGCGTCGTTGGCGTGCCTCACAGATGGCTGGATTGACTTCCATGCCCGCCTATATCCGTACGGTAGAGGATGATGATGTGATGGAGATGGCTCTCGTGGAGAATATCCAGCGTGAGGATCTGAACGCTATCGAAATCGCCCTGGCCTACCAACATCTGGCAGAGGCCACAGGGATGACGCAGGAGAAGATTTCTTCACGAGTTGGAAAGAGCCGCACCTCGGTAACCAACTACATGCGACTCCTGAAATTGCCTGCACAGATACAGATGGCACTGAAGAACAAGGATATCGATATGGGCCATGCCCGTTCGCTGCTCGCCATCGAAAGTCCTTCGCAGCAGCTGAAGCTGTTCAAGGAGATCCAGCGTAACAACTATTCCGTCAGAAAGGTGGAGGAGTTGGTGCAGCTCATCAAGAACGGTGATAACATGCAGCAGGCCAAAAAATCAGTCAGTGAAAAAGCGCTGCCACTGGAGTTCAGCATCCTCAAAGACCGTCTGTCGGAACTGTTCCAAGTGAAAGTACAGATGAGCTGCTCGCCACAGGGCAAAGGAAAGATCTGTATCCCGTTCAACAGTGAATATGAACTGGAGCAGGTGATGAATATCCTCGACAAAATAAAAAATTGACATTGAGACAAGATAGAAACATATTACAACGGGCACTGGTGGCCATGTTATTTATCCTGGCAGGCTGGCAAGGCGCTATGGCACAGGAGAAAGTGGACACCCTGCAGACGACAGACAGTCTGCTGATGGCAGAGACCGCCCCGATAAACGTTGATAGCATCGTCAAAGCTAAGACGCCCAAAGACTGGAGCACCTGGAAACCCAACCCCAAGCGTGCCCTCTGGCTCGCACTGGTGATCCCCGGCGGCGGACAAATCTACAACCGCAAGTACTGGAAACTGCCGCTTGTCTATGGTGGATTCATGGGTTGTCTATATGCGATGAGCTGGAACAACTCGATGTATAAGGACTATTCGCAGGCCTATCTCGACCTGACGGATAACGACCCCAATACGCAGAGCTATAACCAGTTTCTGCACCTCGGCACCACCATCACACCTGAGAACGCAGAACGTTATAAGGATATTTTCAAGAAACGAAAAGATAAGTACAGACGTTGGCGCGACCTGAGCTTCTTCGTGATGCTAGGAGTGTATGCCCTCTCAGTAATCGATGCCTATGTCGATGCGGAGCTCTCCGTTTTCGACATCTCGAAAGACCTGAGTCTGAAGGTGGAACCAACGATTATCAACAACGGATCGTCGAAGAATGTGCTCGACAATTCGTCAGTAGGTCTGCAGTGCAGCCTCAACTTTTAATGAATATGACAATAAAGAATAATATAAGGATTTTAAGCTTTGCGGCAATGCTGTTCTGTTGTATGCCGCTATCAGCACAGACGGTAGTTGACGATTTCGACGATGAGGAGGAAGAAGTCGACAGTGTGTTTGTGCCCATAGAAGACGAGATTGCCGTTACCGACAAAGAGGGTAACGAGGAAGTGATTGAGTTCCCCGAGGCCATGACCTATGATCTCGACAGTCTGCTGAATCTCTATATGTCGCGTACCTTCTTAGGGACACCTGGCGACTGTGAGATGACAAACGAGAATCCCACCTATCCGAAAGAGGAGTTCGTGGCACGACTGAGCCGTATTCCCTCAGTGATGGAGCTGGCATATAACGATATCGTACAGCGTTTCATCGATCGTTACAGCGGTCGTCTGCGCTACTCGGTAAGTTACATGCTGGGTGCGGCAAATTTCTATATGCCGCTGTTTGAGCAGGCGCTGGAGACCTACCAGCTGCCACTGGAATTGAAATACCTGCCCATCATTGAGTCGGCACTTAATCCGAAGGCTGTCTCCCGTGTTGGTGCTACTGGTCTCTGGCAGTTCATGCTTGCGACAGGTCGTCAGTACGGTTTGGAGGTCAACTCCTTGGTGGATGAGCGTCGTGCGCCGGTGAAGTCGTCCTATGCTGCAGCCCGTTATCTGCGCGACCTCTATCGGATCTTCGGAGACTGGAACCTCGTGATTGCCGCCTATAACTGCGGTCCGGAGAACATCAACAAGGCCATCCACCGTGCAGGGGGCGAGAAGGACTACTGGAAACTCTATCCTTATCTGCCGGCAGAGACTCGCGGCTATGTACCCGCCTTCATCGCTGCCAACTACATCATGACTTATTACTGTGAGCACAATATCTGTCCGATGACGACTGGTCTGCCTGCTAAGAGCGACACTATCATAATCAGCAAAGATATCCATCTGGAACAGATAGCCGCTGTGGTGGGAACCGACCTCGACATGCTGCGCTCACTGAATCCGGAGTTCCGCCGTGACATCATCCCCGGCAACACTAAACCCTATGCCGTCAGAATGCCCATTGCCGATACCGGCAAATATATCGACCTGGAGGACTCCGTCTATAACTACCGACGTGACGAGTTGTTTACGAAGCGTGCCATCGTTGATGTAAACGACGATCTGCCCACCTATAGCAAGAAGCGTTCACGATATGGCAGAAAGAGTAGCCGTTACTCCCGTAACAGAGGAAGTCGCTACAAACGTGGTGGCAAGAGCTACTCATCACGACATAAGGTAAGCAGCAAGAAAAAGTCATCAAGAAAGAAGTCATCAAGGAAAAGATCACGTAGAAGGAGGTAAACTATGGATGTAGAGCAACAGATATATTCTGAAGAGGCAGATGAGAAACTGATTAACGGTGCGTTTGAAGAACTTCTGAACAGTTATCTGGCATCACGCCACCGCAAGAAGGTCGATCTCATCACGAAGGCCTTCAACTTCGCCAAACAGGCCCACAAAGGTGTACGCCGTCTGTCGGGTGAACCGTATATCATCCACCCCATCGCTGTGGCACAGATTGCCTGTGCAGAGATCGGACTGGGTTCTACAAGTATCTGTGCCGCCTTGCTCCACGATGTGGTGGAAGATACCGACTACACCGTAGAGGACATCTCAAACATCTTCGGCGCGAAGATCGCCCAGATTGTAGATGGTCTGACGAAGATCAGCGGTGGTATCTTCGGTGAACAGGCCTCAGCACAGGCCGAGAACTTCAAGAAGCTGCTGCTCACGATGAGCGACGATATCCGTGTAATCCTGATTAAGATCTGCGATCGTCTGCATAACATGCGTACCCTCGACTCGCAACCTGCTAACAAACAGTATAAGATTGCGGGAGAAACCCTTTATATCTATGCACCATTGGCCAACCGACTGGGTTTGAATAAGGTAAAGTCGGAACTGGAGAACCTGAGTTTTAAGTTCGAGCATCCCGATGACTATGCATCGATAGAGGCGAAGCTCCAGTCAACCCGTGCCTCACGTGACAAGCTGTTCTCTGATTTTACGGAACCCATCGAGGATGCCCTGAAACAGATGGGTATCGAATATGAGATCAAGGAACGTGTAAAGACCCCCTACTCCATCTGGAACAAGATGCAGAACAAGCACGTCACCTTTGAGGAGATCTATGATATCCTCGCCGTACGTATCATCTTCACCCCGAAGGTGAGAGAGGAAGAGGTGAACGAGTGCTTCAAGATCTATGTCGCCATCTCGAAGATCTACAAGTCACACCCCGACCGTCTGCGCGACTGGCTTTCCCAGCCGAAGGCCAACGGCTACCAGGCCCTTCATGTGACGCTGATGTCGAAACAAGGTCGATGGATTGAGGTACAGATCCGTTCTGACCGTATGAACGAGATAGCAGAACAGGGCTTCGCTGCCCACTGGAAATACAAAGATGGTGTAGATACCGAATACACGGAGGATGAGAACGAGCTGAACGAGTGGCTGGGAACCATCAAGGAGATCCTTGACGACCCGCAGCCTGATGCGATGGACTTCCTCGACACCATCAAACTGAACCTCTTCGCTTCGGAGATATTCGTGTTTACCCCGAAGGGAGAGATCCGCACGCTACCTACCGGTTGTACGGCACTCGACTTTGCCTTCTCCATCCACACCTTCCTCGGCAGCCATTGCATCGGTGCGAAGGTGAACCATAAGCTCGTGCCCCTTTCACACAAGTTACAGAGTGGTGATCAGGTGGAGATCCTCACGTCGAAATCACAGCATGTGAAAGCCTCATGGATCAATTTTGTATCGACAGCAAAGGCTAAGGCAAAGATCCAGGCTATCCTGCGCCGCGACAACAGGGAGATACAACGTGAGGGTGAGGAGATTCTGAATAATTTCCTCGAAGAGAACGGCATCGAGCCCAGCGTATCGATAACTGACAAGCTGACGGAGTTACACGGATACAACAAACCTCAGGAGTTATTCCTCGCTTTGGGTGAGAAGATAGTCATCTTAGGAGAGAAAGACCTCGACCATCTGAGTGGCAAGAAAGAGGATGACACAGGTGGCTGGCGTAAATATATCCCCTTCATGGGTAATAAGAAACCGGAGGAAGATGAACAGCCACAGTCGAAGCAAGAATTATTCGTGGTACCTGAGAAGTTCAACCGCAAGAAACCGATCTTTATCTCTGAAGAGAACATCACCCAGTATAAGTTCCCAGGCTGCTGTCACCCCATTCCAGGCGATGATGCCCTAGGGTATATCAACAACAAGAAACAGATCGAGATCCACAAACGTGCCTGTCCTGTGGCAGCGAAGCTCAAGACCAGCTTCGGCAATAAGATCCTTGACATCAAATGGGACATGCATAAGGTGCTTTACTTCGAAGCAACGATCCGCCTGAGTGGTATCGATCGCGTAGGTATGCTGAATGAGATCACACAGGTCATCTCGTCACAGATGAGTGTAAACATCCATAAGATCATCATTACCTGTGAGGACGGTATCTTCGATGGCAGTGTCGAACTGAAGGTACATGACCGCGAGGATGTCAAGAAAATCATCAACAACCTCAAGCACATCCCCGATCTGAAAGAGATCTCAGAGATCATGTAAACCAACCCACAAAAAAGCCTCCCAAGCGGGAGGCCTTTTTTATTGCAAACCATCAAGCTGTTTCTTCAAGGCTTGAAGTTCTGAGCTCACATTCATCAGAGCATAGAGGATATCGGCGGTCTTATCCACACCTTGTTTATTATGTGTCAGCATCTTCCTGGCAGCAGCCAGCTTAAAGCCACGCACCTTCACGAGGTTATGGATCAAGCGAATCTGCTCAATATCCTTTTCCTGATACTGGCGGATCTTTGCTGGTCCGCTGGTCTTCGGTTTCAGAAAGGGGAACTCCTGTTCCCAGTACCTGAGGGTACTCTCAGGCAGATCAAACATCTCAGCCACCTCCTTGATGGAGTAGTAGAGTTTCAGATTCTTGTTCAGATTCAACGCCATAATTTATTAATTAGAGATTACAAAGTTCTATCACCTTGTCGATGGCAGCAGAGAGCCCGTCGGGGTTCTTACCACCTGCACTGGCGAAGTGGGGCTGTCCGCCGCCACCACCCTGCATCAGTTTGGCAGCCTCGCGAACCAGCTGACCGGCATTCAGACCGTGATCCTTCACCATATCGTCACTCAGCATCACGTTCAGCATGGGTTTCTCGCTGAAGAGAGAGCCAATCACGCAAACTAGGTTCTCGGGACATAGCTCACGCACCTTGAACACGAGGTCCTTAGCGGCATCGGGAGCAAGTAACACCTTGGCAGTCACCACCTTCACACCATTCACGATGCGACCCTTCGACACAAACTCCTGTGCCAGCGTCTGAACACGCTGGGCCTGGAACTGCTCGATGTCCTTCTTCATTGAGTCGTGCTCCTCGATATATTTCGCAATCGTAGCCTGCAGATCCTTGGCGTTGTTGAAGAAGCTCTTGATGGCTCTCAAGATATCCTCTGTACGATAGAGCCACTCCTCGCACTCCTTACCGGTTTTTGCCTCGATACGACGGATACCAGCTGCCACAGAACTCTCAGAGAGAATCTTGAAGAAACCGATCTTACCCGTTGCCTTGGCGTGGATACCACCACAGAACTCACAGCTGGGACCGAAGCGGACCACACGTACCTTATCGCCGTACTTCTCACCGAAGAGGGCGATAGCACCGAGTTTCTTAGCCTCCTCAAAGGGCACGTCACGATGCTCATCGAGCTGGATGTCCTGACGAATCATCTCATTCACCATACGCTCCACCTCACGGATCTGCTCATCACTCACCTTCTCGAAGTGAGAGAAGTCGAAACGCAACGTGTCTGGCGACACAAACGAACCCTTCTGCTCCACATGATCGCCGAGCACCTGCTTCAAGGCATAGTCGAGCAGGTGGGTAGCAGTATGGTTGGCGGCAGAGGCATCGCGCTTATCGGTATCCACACAGGCCATAAACTGGGCTGAGGGATCCTTTGGCAACTGCTTAACAATATGTACGCTCTGGTTGTTCTCGCGCTTCGTATCGATGATCTCGATGGTCTCTGCCTCATTGCAGATCACACCACAGTCGCCGACCTGTCCACCCATCTCACCATAGAACGGGGTGTAGTCGAGTACGAGCTCATAGAACTCGTTCTTCTTCTGAGTCACCTTACGGTAGCGCAGGATGCGGCACTCATATTCGGTATAGTCATAACCCACGAACTGCTGTTCTCCCTGAGCCAGTTCCACCCAGTCTGAATTCTCCACAGCGGCAGCATTACGGGCACGCTCCTTCTGCTTCTGCATCTCCACATTAAACTGCGCCTCATTCACGGTAAAGCCGTTCTCACGACAGATCAGCTCCGTCAGGTCGAGAGGGAAGCCATAGGTATCAAACAGACGGAAAGCCTGCTCACCGTCGAGTTCGGTCTTACCAGCTGCCTTCATCTCCTCCATCGCCTTGTCGAGCAGGGAAATACCCTTATCCAAAGTACGCAGGAAGGCATCTTCCTCCTCCTTCATGACCTTTGAGATGAGCTGCTGCTGAGCCTTCAGCTCGGGGAATGCGTCACCCATCTCATGTACCAGTGTCGGCACGAGTTTATAGAGGAAGCTTTCCTTCTGACCCAGGAACGTATAGGCATAACGCACAGCTCGGCGCAGAATACGACGGATTACATAGCCTGCCTTCGCATTCGAGGGCAACTGACCGTCGGCAATCGAGAAGCTCACGGCTCTCAGATGGTCAGCACAGACACGCATGGCAACATTGATATCGTCCTGAGCCTTATCTACCTCACCTTCTTCGAATGTGGTATATTTCAGACCCGTAATCTGCTCCTCAGCCTTGATGATCGGCTGGAAGATGTCGGTATCATAGTTCGAGTGCTTGCCCTGCAGCATACGCACCAGGCGCTCAAAACCCATACCCGTATCAATCACATTCATCGAGAGTTTTTCGAGCGAGCCGTCTGCCTTACGGTTGAACTGCATGAACACGAGGTTCCAGATCTCAATCACCTGGGGATCATCCTGGTTCACGAGCTCACGACCGCTCTTGCCTGAAGCCTTACGCTGCTCTGGGGTACGCGAATCCACATGGATCTCAGAACACGGACCACAGGGACCCGTATCACCCATCTCCCAGAAGTTATCGTGCTTATTGCCGTTGATGATATGATCCTCTGGCACATGCTTTGCCCAGTATTTGGCGGCCTCGTCGTCACGGGGGATATTCTCTTCGGGTGAACCCTCAAACACCGTCACATAGAGGTCCTCGGGATTCAGTTTCAACACATCCACGAGATACTCCCATGCCATATCGATGGCACCTTCCTTGAAATAGTCGCCGAAGCTCCAGTTACCGAGCATCTCGAACATCGTGTGGTGATAGGTGTCGTGGCCCACTTCCTCCAGATCGTTGTGCTTACCTGACACACGCAGACATTTTTGGGTATCGGCACGGCGGCGTGGCTCAGGGTCACGGGTACCTAAGATAATATCCTTCCACTGGTTCATACCAGCGTTTGTAAACATCAATGTGGGGTCATCCTTAATTACCATCGGTGCTGAGGGCACGATGGCATGCTGTTTCGACTCAAAGAACTTCTTGAATGAGTCGCGAATCTCATTTGCTGTCATTTTTAATATTCCTAATTAAAACGCTGCAAAGTTACAACTTTTTTTTGAAACGATAGTAAGATTACCTATTTTTTTCTATCTAAAAGAAAAACCGTTATAATTCTCGTTTTTCTCGCAAAAAATGATTAACTTTGCAGCCAAAAGGCTGCGAAACAGCTCACGCTCGGAAGATTGCAAGCCAGCTTGCATCTTCTCTCGCTTAATCGCTGCATTGCGGCCAAAAGGGCGCGAAATACCCAAAAAGCTAAAGACCAAAAAATAATGGACGACGAAACAAAAGGCGAAGAGATTTTGGAACAGCAAACGTCGGAAGACCAGAAAGAGGGCCATTCCGACTATAAACCCGTAAACCGCTTCGATGCGGCAGCAGTACACCACCTCAGTGGCATGTACCAGAACTGGTTCCTGGATTACGCTTCCTACGTGATCCTCGAGCGTGCTGTGCCCCATCTGGGCGACGGTCTGAAACCCGTGCAGCGACGCATCCTCCACTCGATGAAGCGGATGGACGACGGACGTTTCAATAAGGTGGCAAACATCGTGGGACACACGATGCAGTTCCACCCCCACGGCGATGCCAGTATCGGCGACGCCCTGGTGCAGATGGGACAGAAGGACCTGCTCATCGACACCCAGGGAAACTGGGGAAACATCCTTACCGGCTCTTCTGCCGCCGCCCCCCGTTATATCGAGGCCCGTCTCTCGAAATTCGCCCTCGACACAGTGTTCAACCCGAAGACGACGGAGTGGAAGATGTCGTACGACGGCAGAAACAAGGAGCCGATCACGCTTCCCGTCAAGTTCCCCTTGCTGCTGGCACAGGGCGCTGAGGGCATCGCCGTCGGTCTGAGCTCCAAGATCCTGCCCCATAACTTCTGCGAGATCTGCGATGCCGCCATCGCCTATCTCCACGAACAACCCTTCCAGCTCTTCCCCGATTTCCCTACAGCGGGTAGCATCGACGTGTCGAAATACAATGATGGTCAGCGCGGTGGAGTGCTGAAGGTACGTGCGAAGATCGAAAAGATCGACCAGAAGACACTCGTCATCCGCGAGATTCCCTTCTCAAAGACCTCGGAGACCTTACAGGACTCTATCGTCAAAGCGATTGAAAAGGGTAAGATCAAGGCCCGCAAGGTGGAAGACCTCACCGCTGCCAGCGTGGAGATACAGGTGCACCTCGCCCCTGGTGTCTCTTCCGACAAGACCATCGACGCCCTCTATGCCTTCACCGACTGCGAGATCAACATCTCGCCGAACTGTTGTGTCATCGAGGACAACAAACCGCAGTTCCTCACCATCAGTGACGTGCTGCGCCACAGCGTGGATCGCACGAAGGACCTGATCCGTCAGGAACTCGAGATCCGCAAGAACGAGCTCCTGGAGCAGCTCCATTTCCAGTCGCTGGAGAAGATCTTCATCGAGGAGCGCATCTATAAAGACAAGAAATTCGAACAGGCACCCACCATCGATGCCGTCTGCGAACATATCGACGAACGTCTGACGCCCTATTACCCCACGCTGGTACGTGAGGTGACGAAGGACGATATCCTGAAGCTGCTCGAAATCAAGATGCAGCGCATCCTGAAGTTCAATAAGGACAAGGCCGATGAGCTGATGGCCCGTCTGAAGGCAGAGATTGAGGAGATAGACCGTGATCTGGCTAACCTCACCGAGGTCACCGCCAACTGGTTCCAGTTCCTCAAGGACAAATACGGAAAAGACCACCCGCGCCTCACGGAGATCCGCAACTTCGACACCATCGAGGCCTCGAAGGTGGCAGAAGCCAACCAGAAACTCTACATCAACCGCAACGACGGCTTCATCGGCACTGGTCTGAAGAAAGACGAGTTCGTGTGCAACTGCTCCGACCTCGACGATATCATCATCTTCTACAAGGACGGCAAATACAAGGTGATCCGCGTAGCCGAGAAGGTGTTCGTCGGCAAGGGCATCCTCCATGTGTCGGTATTCAAGAAGAGCGACTCGCGTACCATTTATAATACGGTCTATCGCGATGGCAAGAAGGGCTGGTGCTTCATCAAGCGCTTCAACGTGACCTCACTGACCCGCGACAAGGAATACGACCTCACCCAGGGTACCCCGGGTTCCCGTGTGATGTACTTCTCTGCCAACCCCAACGGTGAGGCGGAGATCATCAAGGTGACCCTCGACCCGAATCCGAAGCTGAAGAAGATCTTTGTTGACAAGGACTTCTCGGAGGTGATGATCAAAGGTCGCGCCTCAAAGGGAAACCTGCTCACGAAATTCCCAGTCCACCGCATCGGTCTGAAGAGTCACGGACATTCCACCTTAGGTGGTCGGAAGGTGTGGTACGATCCCGATGTGAACCGTTTGAACTACGATGAGCACGGACGCCTGTTGGGCGAGTTCTTCGACGAAGATCAGATACTCATCGTCCTGAAAAACGGCGACTATTATCTGTCGAACTTCGACCTGAACAACCACTACGAGGCGAATATCCTTCGCATCGAGAAATACGATGCCGACAAGATCTGGACGGCTATTCTCTATGACGCTGATAATCAGGGCTATCCGTATATCAAACGTTTCCAGATGGATGCCTCGAAGAAGAAGCAGAACTGGCTCTCAGATAATCCCGAGTCACAGCTCCTCCTGCTCACCGACACTCCCTTCCCCCGCATCCAGCTTACCTATGGCGGCGCAGATGATTTCCGAGGTACGGAAGAGATTGACGCTGAGCAGTTTATCGCTGTGAAGGGTTATAAGGCCAAAGGCAAGCGCCTCACCACCTATACCCTCGCCTCGATTGAAGAGCTGGAGCCTACCCGATTCCCGGAGGAGCCGGAGGCACCAGAGACACCAGACATTCAGGAAGACGAAGAAGACCTCGAGTCCGATGCCGACAAGGTTCCCGAAAAGAAAACCCAGAGCAAGCAGCTGGAGCTCCAATTATTCGACGACGATGAAGAAAGCTAAGCTCATCGCGCTTCTGATAGTCTGTGCCCTCGGGGCAAAGGCCCAAAGTCACATGATTGGATTGGGCCCCTCCCGCATCCTCGACACCTACATCTCTCAGGAGAAATTCTCCGGTGTGGGTTTCACCTATTTATATATACGCGAGGGCAAGAAACCCGAGAAGCACTGGCAGAACACCATCGAGCATGAGATCGACCTCTCCAAGACCAAAGACCGCAGCGGCAACACCAGTATGCTGGAAGGCAACTACAACCTCTACTGGGGCCGATACCGCCAATGGATGCTCCTCGATAACCGCCTGAAGCTGCAGGCGGGGGGCTTGGCAAACGCCAACCTCGGTTTCCTCTACGATATGACGGTCTCTAACAATCCCGCCCAGGCACGTATGTCGCTGCAGATTATGCCGTCGGGTATCGCCACCTACGGCTTTGCCATCGGGGAGCAGCAGTTCTCGCTGCGCTACGAGCTGAACCTCCCATTGGTGGGAATCATGTTCAGTCCTAATTACGGACAGTCTTACTACGAGATCTTCTCTCGCGGCAACTACGATCATAACATCGTACCTACCACCTTTGTCTGTGCACCCAACTTCCGACAGATACTGACATTCGACTGGCTGGCCACCCAGAAATGGGCGTTCCGCATCGGCTATCTGGGCAACTACCAGCAAGCCGCCGTTAATAACCTCAAGCAGCATGTCTATACCCACCGTGTACTGCTTGGAATTGTTCGATGCCTATGAAACAATTGTTGTTAGGCCTATTGGCACTTGTTGCTACGTCATGCGTCGATATCACCGAGTATGAGGATACCCCGCAGGGAAACTTCGAAGCCCTGTGGCGCATCATCGATGAGCACTACTGTTTTCTCGACTATAAGCAACAGGCTTATGGACTCGACTGGAACCAGCAATATAATATATATAAGGTACGCGCGAGTAACCAGATCGACGACTACCAGCTCTTCGAGGTTCTCACCGATATGCTCTCGGAGCTGCGCGACGGACACGTGAACCTCTACACCTCCTTCGACAGCGGGCGCTACTGGCATTGGCACGAAGACTACCCCACCAACTTCAGCGACACCCTGCACCGCCGCTACCTCGGCACTGACTACCATATCGTATCAGGCGCCCAGTACCGCATCCTCGATGATAACATTGGTTATCTTTATGTGGGCAGCTTCGCCAACGAGATCGGCGAGAGCAGTCTCGACGAGATCATCAAGTACTTTGCCTTCTGCAACGGACTCATCGTGGATATCCGAGGTAATGGCGGTGGCGTACTCACCGCTGCAGAACGCCTCGCCGGTCGCTTCTGTCATGAGAAGACCCTCACCGGCTATATACAGCATAAGACGGGTAAGGGCCATAACGACTTCTCGGAGATGGAGCCTCAGTATATGGAGCCCTCGTCGCGCTTCCGCTGGCAGAAGCCCACCGTGGTGATTACCAACCGCGAGGTGTATTCCGCTGCCAACGACTTCGTGAAGCTGATGAAGTGCTTCCCGTTGGTGAAGACTGTAGGCGATCAGACGGGCGGAGGTTCAGGCATGCCCTACACCTCGCCGCTACCTAACGGCTGGATGGTACGCTTCTCGGCTTGCCCCACCTACGACTGCAATCGGCAACAGATAGAATTTGGTATCGCCCCCGACTATCCCGTCGGACAGACTGACGCCGATTTCGCCCAGGGCAGAGACACACTGATAGAATTTGCAAGAAAACTTTTGGCTGAATGAAAAAAAAGCCTTACCTTTGCACCCGCATATCAACCAAGCGATATATGATGATAACGTTGATACATGCGCCTGTGGCGGAATTGGTAGACGCGCCAGACTTAGGATCTGGTGTCTCACGACGTGCAGGTTCGAGTCCTGTCAGGCGCACTTTTTATAGGATAAACTTCGAAATTGAGCAGAAAAATGACGTTTTTATTAAAAAAAACATAAATTTTCTTGCAAGATTAGAAAATTATTCCTACTTTTGTCACCGATTTATATAAATTAATGCATAGAAAGCAAGATATTTTTTAGTTTAATTGTTTAATTATAATTTTTAAGTTCAAATGAAAAAGAAAATTATTAATGGTATCATGATGGTAGCGCTGGTAGCTGCTACCTCAACATCATTCGTTTCTTGTAAGGACACGGTGATCTGGATGGTCGCGTAAGCGCAATGAAGAACCGTCTGGATGATGTTCAGGCACTGGCTGAGTCAAACAGAGACGACATCGAAGTTCTTCAGCTTAATGTTGATGCAATCGAGGAAGAAATTGGTCAGCTCGAGCTTTGGCTCATCGAGACTTTTGCAAAGCTCGTTACCAGCGTAGAGATTTCTGGTACTTACAACAACATGCTTGGTTCTATCAACATCCCCGGTATCGAGCCTAAGATGCTGATCTTCAACTATGGTGTTGCTTCAAAGAAGGGTTCTTTCCCTGAGAGCCTTGATGAGGCTGATCGTATTACATGGGCAGCTAACGAGGAAATCGGTGCTGGTGAGTACAATCCTGGCAATGCTGGTTTCATCTATGCAAACGTGAACCGTTACCTCGACCTGCCTCTGCTGACAAAGGCTCAGGATGAGGATTCTTTCTTCGATTTCAAGTTGGTGAACACCGCTGGTGAAGAGGCTGATGGCGTTATCATTGGTAATGTTGACGAGGATGGTGCTCCTACTTCTGACGTTCTGCAGTGGGGTTGGACTCGTGCTGACAACAATATCTTCAAGTTTGGTGTAGCCTACATTGGCGATGAGGCTAAGAACTTCACACCAGCTAAGATTGACCTGAGCCTGCTGAAGAATGACCTCAAGGCTATCTGGGCTGACCGCAACCGTTACTCTGGCACAAGCAAGGAGTCTCTCGGACACCTGGTAGCTGATCTGTACTACAACTATGCTACTAAGGACACCAACATGAAGAAGTACGCTCTGAAGATCTCTTGGATGGACAACACTACTTGGCAGTATAAGAAGGATGCAGAAGATGCTGATGATTATGCAGACATCGAGCCCTCTACTGAAGGTCTGAAGCACATGGTTACTTCTGAGGCTGAGCTCGTATTCGCTTCTATTAAGCCTCTCGCATTCACTTCTGGCGATGCACTGGCTGAGGCTGTTAACAGCAAGGTTCAGTCTGCTAACAACCTGATTGAGAAGATGGAGCCGTACATGGATAAGATCCTGAATAAGATTAAGAGCCAGGTTAAGATCAAGAACTTTGACGAGAGCATCTTCTACGATGGCACTATCGCTATTGCAGACGGAACAAATCCTTTGATTCCTGCTGGCCACTATATCCTCACAATTCCTCAAGCTAGTCTTACCGCTGCAATGGGTGCGCCTGCTACTGGTGATCTTGAGGTTGACATTGACAACATCGTTGCTCCTATCAAGGGTGCATATGAGAACGTTAACGACATGATGGACGACCTGAAGAGCCTTCTTGCTAAGATTAACGGTCAGAACATTGGCAACTGGATTGAGAAGTTCACCAACAAGTTCAACACACTGTTTGCTAACAACGCTGATCAGATGCTGCAGCCCGTACTGCTCGCTATCACTGAGAATGGCACTGTAAATCGTGTATCTGGTATGAAGGAAGCTCCTTACGTAGTAGCTGGTGAGGTGACTCTGAAGCCCACTACTTACACCGCTGAGCTCTTCGCTCCTTGCTATGCTAAGTTCGTAGGTTGTAAGGACATCGAGGAGGACAACTTCAACCAGATCCTCATCTCTGGTGACCAGGAGCTGAAGTTCACTCCGGAGGCTGGTAAGCTCTATGAGATTGTTTACGAGGCAGTTGACTTCTTCGGAAACACAGTCAAGAACACCTACTACATTCAGGGTAAGTAATTAACATTCGCGAACTAAAATAAGAGTATTTAAAGATATGAAAATGAAGAAAGCAATATTGTCTTGCCTGATGCTGGTAGCTGGTCTGACAGCATCTGCCCAGGAGCAGAAGGGCACGACAGAATATGTCTTCGAGCCGCACTGGTATGTAAACATCCAGCCTGTTGGTGTACAATATACCCTCGGTGAGATTGACTTTGGTGACCTCCTGTCATACAATGTACAGGCTACCGTTGGCCGTGAGTTCAATAAGGTGATCGGTGCTCGTCTGGCTATCAACGCATGGCAGAGCAAGGCTGGTTCTAGAATTTTCGGTTATGACTACAAGTGGAAGTGGAACTACATCGCTCCTACTGTTGACATTACTTTCAACATCTCTAACCTCATCTCTGGTGTGAACCCCAACCGCGTATTCACCTTCGGTGCATTCGCAGGTATCGGTGCAAACATCGCTTGGGGCAACGATCAGGCTCAGGATGTTAACAAAGAGTTGAAAGCTCTCACAAGCTATACCTACGACGTATATGCTCCCAATGGTGAGAACGAGGGTACTCCTACTATCGTATATGTAGCAGGTGAGGATGGTCTCGCTTATCTGTGGGACGGCACCAAGACTCGTCTGCTTCTCCAGGCTGGTTTGACTGGTGACATCAAGATCAACGACAAGTTCGCTGTAACACTTGAGGTTAGCGCCAACACCCTGAACGATAAGTACAACTCAAAGAAGGCTAAGAACTGGGATTGGTACTTCAATGCCCTCGCTGGTTTGAAGATCAACCTCGGTCCGACCTACTCAACCAAGTTCATCCCTGCTCCAGAGCCCGAGATCCGCTATGTTGAGAAGATCGTTGAGAAGGTTGTTGAGGTTCCCGCACCCGCTCCAGAGCCCGCTGCTGAGCCCCTCCGTCGTGATATCTTCTTCCTGATCAACAAGGCTGACATCCGTACTTCTGAGGCTCAGAAGGTTAACGACATCGTTGCCTATCTGAACGAGAACAAGGACGCTAAGGTTCAGGTTACTGGTTATGCTGACGCTGGTACAGGTAACGACAAGATCAACGACCGCCTCTCTGCAAAGCGTGCTGACGCCGTTGTTAAGGCTCTGAAGGACGCTGGTATCGCTGCTGATCGCATCAGCTTCGATAGCAAGGGTGCTCGTGTACAGCCGTTCGCTGATAACGACAGCAACCGTGTATCAATCTGTATCGCTGAGTAATCATCCGATTATAGATCATACTTTCAAGCCCAGCCCCCATCGGGCTGGGCTTCTTTTTTAAACGATAACACATGAAAAGAATCATTACTTGTCTTTTGTCTGCCATTGTGAGTCTTGGAGCTTACGCGCAGATATCCGATGGTTTTTACCGTCTAAAGTGTAAACAAAGCGGTCGTTACCTCACGATTCACAATGACTATGTGAATAAGGAGAGTGCCAAAAGAACGGGAGACGTGGATCTTCAATCGTTGGAGACATTCTCTAGTTTCGACGTCGTTGTAGATGATCCAGGCAGTATCATCTATATGAGGAAAACAGCTACTGGTTGGGCCATCGAGGGACAAGGATTCACCACACAAGGAAAACTTGATCTGCAGCTGACAGAAGTAGATGGTGCCTTTCGTGTATGGGCCACCGTTACAAGCGATGGCATGTCATTCACCAAATATCTGCGAGACTACGAGGAGGAGCCAGGCTACAGCTATATCACCACCAATCCGGATTTATCGAGCAACTGGGAGTGGTATTTCTTACCAGTGGATGATAGCAATTATTTTGGTCTGAATGGCGACGTGCAGGTTGGCACCAGCTATTACACCACGTTGTACGCTACTTTCCCCATCCAGCTGGGCAGCGGCATGAAGGCATTTACAGTGAACACATTGACTACCAGCGCATGCACACTGGAAGACATTGGCGATGTAGTGCCTGCAAAAACGCCTGTCGTGATTCAATGCGCTGGAGCAGAAGCCTCAGCCAACAAGGTAACACCCTTGACATCAAGTGACAATACGGTTGGTACCAACCGTCTCAGTGGCCGGTTATGCGTGTCTTAGGCGAGGCTGACGGCAAGCTCTGTTTTGTCACCAGCAGCGATCTTATATATATGCCTGCCAACAAAGCCTTCCTGTATGTAACAGAGGACGCACCTTCCACCTTGCCAACAGATGGCAGTACTCCAAAGCCAACACCTGAACCTGAAGGCACAACATTCGTAGAGGATGTGGACGATTCAGGTACAAAAAAAGTTCCAGTCTCTTTTATTGTTACGACATCTAGTAGTTCTGAAACACCAACTGTAGCCATCGCTAATAATGAAGGTATTACAGGTCAGTTCGAAATTCCCGAAACAGTTACACATAGTGGAGTAGAATATAAAGTAACGGAAATAGCAGAGGGTGCCTTCCAGAACAACACTGCGTTGACGGACATCACAATTCCTGCAAGTATTTCTTCCATTAATGATAATGCTTTTGCAGGCTGTAAGAATCTGAAATCTATCACTATTTATAGAGATGAGCCTATTAATTTATCACCTGTAACTGCACGAGCATTTACACGATCTAACGGAGATTCTGTATTTGATGGCGTGGATAAGGAAACTTGTATCCTGTATGTACCTGAAGGCAGTGTGGATAAATACAAGGCTGCACCTATATGGAAGGAATTTAAGAACATCCAAGCTATTGGTACTACGGGTATTTTCAGAGTTGAATATTTAGATGGAGTACTTTATAATGTTTATAACCTCAATGGACTAAGAGTAAAGTCACAAGCCACCTCACTCGATGGTCTGCCAAGAGGCATCTACATTATTAACGGAAAGAAAGTACTCAAGAAATAGAAAAGCTCCCAATTGGGGGCTTTTTTTATGAAATTTAAATAAAGCTCTCTAAAAACTTGTTTGTTATACAAATTATTCATATATTTGCAATATAAAACAAAACTTAGTTTATAACTATCATAGTATTCACTAAAACTTAAAACATATGAAGAAAAACTATTTTGGCAAATTACTGGCGATAGCCATGATATTTGCAGGCTTTTCACTCACAAGCTGTGATGAGAACGACAATGCCATCATTGACGGCGAAGTTTGGGTAAAGCCAGAGATTCAATTAGTTGATGGAGGTGCTGTTGTTACAGCCAGTACTATTGAAGACCTTAACAGAATGCTCGGTCGTCTTAAAGATGATATTAAAGAGTCAGTTACTGCAGGCGAGACCTTTACGATCACCGTCGAGACACCTGCACTGGATGCTACATTAACAGAGCACACTTTCACCATCCCGACACTGCCAGGTTCAGATATCGTGATAAACTTCACCAGTCCTATCAGCACAGATGCCCCACTGCAGATTCAAAGTATGGGTGTGAAAGACGATGATAATCCAGGTGCATCCACAAGCGATCTGGAGATCAATTTCGCTCCTGGCACATCTGGCATTGACTTGAATCTGAACATGCCTTACACTACAGTGACATTGAACAATGTAACCATTAACGAGCTGATCGCTTCAACTGCAGTTAGCACCCTGATCATCAAGGACGGTGTTACCGTAGAATGGCTGATAATGAAGGGTAATTGTCGTGCTCTTGTCATGAAAGGTGGTAAAGTAAACGGTTTCTTAAGAGATGATTATGCAGAAATTCATAACGAAGGTATTTCACCAAGGGCGTTTGCGAAAATGGTTGAAGAGGTTCCTACTCCTGATGGCTATGATGTAGCTTATTATGAAGAGGATGTTGAACCAGCAGAATTAGATCCCTATTATGTGCAGAAGTTAAAGGTTATAAAGAATGAGGAAGAGGAATATACAATTATTGGTGCTGCCAATTTCGACGTTGAAGAACGTACAGATGTAGATATTATTGTTGCAGATGGTGCAATAGCACATATCTCGAATTATTGGCAGGGTTATATAGCTTCAGTAACTGGTGAGGGAGATGCTGAAGTCAAAGGAGATCTCAATATTGTTAAGCAACTTAAAGATATAACCTCTACAGCATATAATCTGCCACAAAATGCAGAGAACTGCACTTTCAAGGGTAATGCTACCAATCCATGGCCATTCAGCATATTTTATTCCGACAAAATAGAAAAAGCGACATTCAAGGATTGTAAGTTTGAACTTGTAGTGCCAGAAGACAGCAAGGATGATCTCCCAGAGACTTATTATATTGGAGCTTCTTTCCCAGAGCTTACTGCAGAGGGTAAAGAGCCCATAACTTCTTGCACTTACGCTTTCGATAACTGCGAATTCAATGAGAATTACAAGTTCTCTATTTATGGTATTAATTGGGAGGAGATTGAGGATCTGACTTATGGCATCACATTCGACGAAACGAAGATGGGCGGTAAGGCTATTACCAACAAGACCGAATTAATTGAATATATTGGCAGTTTTGATAAGGAAAATCCACAGCCGTTCTTCAACATTGATGGTACTATCTATGTACCTTCATATGATGAAGAAGAGGATGTTTATACTCTGGTAGAGCCTACAGCTGAAAAAAAATAATAAGAAGTGATTTAAACTCACATACACTCAAAAGAAGGATGCACGCCTGTGCATCCTTCTTTGTTTTCAAGCTATTAAATATTTATTCCCAGGCTGGGAACAAAAAATACCCAGGCTGGGCAGCAACATGAAAGCATTTACAGTGAATACGATGACTTCCAGCTCATGCACGTTGGAAGACATTGGCGATGTGGTACCCGCAAAAACACCTGTCGTGATTCAATGCGCTGGAGCAGAAGCCTCAGCCAACAAGGTAACACCCTTGACATCAAGTGACAATACGGTTGGTACCAACCGTCTCAGTGGCAAAATCCTGCTTGGAATGCGTTAGACTATGATCCATCGGTTATGCGTGTCATAGGCGAGGCAGACGGTAAGCTCTGTTTTGTCACAAGCAGCGAGCTAAAATATGTGCCTGCTAACAGTGCCTTCCTGTATGTATCGGAGGACGCCGCTTCCACTTTGCCAACAGATGGCAGTACAGGCATTAAGAGCGTCAAGAATCAACCAACAACTACTGCCAAAGGGCGTTATACCCTGCAAGGCGTACAGATACCTAACAACGTAGAGCCACAAAAGGGCTCCATCTACATTGAAGACGGAAAATTAGTACTTCAGAAATAAAAAGCTCCCAATTGGGGGCTTTTTTTATTGAAAATTAAAAAAAATCCCCCAAAAACTTGTTAATTAGGAATACTTTTCATATATTTGCAAAATAAAACCAATCATTGCATATTACTATCATAGTATTCACTAAAACTTAAAACGTATGAAGAAAAACTATTTTGGCAAATTACTGGCGATAGCCATGGTATTTGCAGGCTTTTCTCTGACAAGCTGTGATGAGAACGACAATGCCATCATTAACGGTGAAGTATGGGTAAAGCCAGAAGTTCAATTAGTTGATGGAGGTGCTATCATTACCGGTAGCTCTACTGCTGATATCAGCAGAATGCTCGGTCGTGTCAGAGAAGAAATTATGGAGGCTGCTCAGAATGGCGAGAAATTTACCATTGACATCCAGACGCCAGTACTTAACTCCACAGCAGGTGACAATACACTTATTATCACAGCGGCACAAGGTGGTGACGTCGTATTAAACCTCCCAAGCAATGTCGTAACAGAAGTTCCTCTGATGATTCAGGCTATGGGTGTTGCTGACGATACGCCTCCTGCAGCAACATCTACCAACGAAGTGGAAATTAATATCCCCTCCAACGCATCAAATATAGACCTGGGGATAAACATGCCAACCTCAACAGTTACGTTGAAGGGGGGAACCATTGAAAACTTAGCTGCAAAAACAGCTCTCTCCACCCTCGTTATCGAAAGCGGTGTCACTGTGAACTGGCTGAAGATGCTAGGTGGCCGTGCCCTCGTAAAGGACGGTGGTAAAGTTCTTGGTTACCTCCGCGATGGTAGTGAGAAAACAGGATATGGCAATGATGCAGAAGTAGATACACTTGGTGTATGGCCTATTTATAATTACGGAATAGGAGGAGGATATGACGTATATTATATAAAAGAAGAGACAGAAAAGCCATACTATGCCCAGGGCCTGAAAATTGTTAAGGGCGAACAACTCAAAGTCGCAAGAGTTCGTGTAGCAAACGGTAAACAAGCAGATGAAGCAAAAGTGATTATTGCAGACGGAGCAGCAGCATCCTTTAGCGTCAATGGAGTATCGGACGCTGCTGGGACTTGGTATCCTGCTAAAGTATCTATTAAAGGCGAGGGAAACAGAACTGCCAAAATTTACAGCAATAGCCCTTATAAAAATTCGGATGAAGACTTCTATCGGGGTAGCATCTACTTAGGCGATGTCAATGAAATCAGCAATGTCACTGTTGATGCAACAACGCACCCAGATTACTATGATACGGGTACTCAAGAATATGAAAAAGTAGATATTTTATTAGGATCTATCAGTCTTCCAAAATCAAGCACGGATTGCGATATAATCTCAGCACAACAGATTTCTGGAAGCGTTAATAACAGCGCGCTCAGCAAAGTAACGAACTGTAACCTGACTTGCCCGATAGATACGATAAAGATAGATGATGATTGGTGGGAGACCTCAACTATTCGTACTGTCAATGCGAACAACAGTAAATTAACTGCTGTTGACATCTATAGTATCAATGGCAACAGCGAGAATAATGCTTTCAAGAGTAACTATGTTTCTTTCAATAACTTCTATATCAGCGATAACTCTGCTACAGTGAAGAACTGTACGTTCGAGACCGTGTATAATGGATCTTACAGCAATATTTCTTTACCCTACCAGACAGAGAAGCGTTCATCATTCGATTTCATCTTTGACAAGTGCCAATTAGGCAGCAACTTCAGAATCACTACAAGTTTTGAAAGCAATCAACGTATTTATGACAAGGATGGTAATTTGGTAACAAAGTGCTATTATTATTTCGAATTAGAAGCTGATGGAGTAACTCTCAAAACAAACGATGACGGAAATTACATCTGGAAACAGGTATTTAGTGAGAGTGATATACCTGAAGCTAATAAAAAGAATGGTGAGAATAAATATAATGATGATGGTTGGCTTATTGGATGGGAATCTGGAACAAATCCGAATGGTTATACAAAGCCCGCAAAATACAAGAATTACAAATGCTACATCACATTCAATAATTCTACCTTAGGTGGTAAAGCTATTTCTAAGAATACTGATCTTATCTATGCTAGTTCGTGGGCAATTGATAGTGAAAATGACGATGAAGGTAACGTAACAACAACTACATACATTAACATCGATGGTAAGAACTTCGAACCAGCCTGGAGCCCCAATGCGAAGAAATGGGTTCTTAGTGAAGTAGAATAATCCCAAACTTATCAATACACTCAAAAGAAGGATGCACGCCTGTGCATCCTTTTTTTTGTTATCTAACTGTGTCTTTTTGTAGATAAGGTTGACACCTAAAGTCACCTTTTATGAAAAGGAAGAAATTAGATCAGTATCAGAAGGCTCAGAATCGAGCTCTTAGTTAC
>CACZTJ010000016.1 GCA_902784065.1 uncultured Prevotellaceae bacterium
GACCGCCTCCCCGTCCGTGTCGGCATGAATCCACTTGCCGACAATCTTTTCGGCGAGGCTGTTATCAACTACCGGATTGTCATCGTTATTACTGCACGATGTGAATGCACTTGCGCCGCAAATGAAGAAAGCGGCGACGAGCACCCAATTCATCATCTTTTTCATGAATGTTTTTGTTTAAATGCTTATACTTACTTATTGTCTTTACGGGGAACGCTGCCCAGAGGGAACTGCGAGGTTGGGGGATGTGTAGGGATCGATGAGATCCCTCGACTGCGCTCGGGATGACATAAAGGCGCTTGTCACCTCGAGCGCAGTCCAAGGATTTTATCTGATAAAGTTCGTGAATGCCGGCGTTTCGTCACGCTGGGGAGCGGGATGGTCGTCGGCATGGATCTTTTGAAGCAGGAAGGCCATATTCGTGGCGAGGGTGCGCATGGTCTGCATACCCTCAGTGTCGAGCTTCACCTCGCCCTTGCCAGCCCCGTAAGCGATGTTCCAGTACTGCGAGGTCACCACGGGCATGTTCATCATCTCGAACATCATATTCATGGTCTGGAGCGTGGCTGTAGCGCCACCGCGACGGCAGACGGCCAGCGCCGCTGCGGGCTTGTTCTGCACCAGATGGCCCGCCGAAAAGAACAGTCTTTGCATCAAAGAGAGGATACCGCCGTTCGGCTGACCGTAATAGACGGGAGTGCCCACGATGAGTGCATCCGCGTCTTTCATCTTCTCAGTAATTACACTGCACATGTCATCATCGAACGCACAGCCTGCCCCATTATTCTGTCGGCATCCGCCACAGTTGATGCACATACGGACTGGCTTGCGACCAATCTGAACGATCTCTGACTCCACGCCGTGTTTCTGCAGCGTTGCCTCAATCTCCTTCAGGCAGCAGAACGTGTTGCCGTCGGTTCGCGGACTGCCATTCACCAGTAATACTTTTAGTTTCTTGCTACCTGTCACGTTGTCGAGCATGGCCGATACAGGCGATACGACCGCCGCTCCCGCCGCTGCCATCGTTGCTTTTTTGATAAATTCTCTCCTGTCCATAAGTTTAGTATTGTCTATCAGTTTATTCTCCAAATTTTACGTTAAATGTCTTGACGTAAGGATTGGCAAGTGTAAACGGAGGCCAACTCTCTGAACCTGGCTTACCGTATTTCACGAAGTTCGTCCAGCAGTCCATCACCTCGTCTGCCAGTCTGTAGTCGGCCTCTGTCATGGGGCGCCAGCTGCGATCCAAGGTATGGAACATGAACCAGAGTTCGGCAGAATGGAAGGCGCCATCGTGCGTGCCGGGCAGCTTGCGGGCGAAGAGATACTGGTAGGCGGGGCGACGGTCGAGCGAGTCGCGCAGGAAGCAGAACTCATCAATCTGCTTGCCCATCGGACGGATATCATCGAGTGTGCAACCTATCATATAATTGGCATCGGCCAGGTGCTGATTGCGGGCGGCGTCGTCGAAGCTCTCAGTCAGCAGCAGACCATCGATGTGGGGACGGAAGAGGTTCATGCCCTCGGCCTTGAATATCTCAAGCAGCCGCTCTGCAGGCACGTCGCGCATCGCCTTCAGACTGTTATAGCCGAACTTGTCCATAAAAGACTTGCCGGTTGCCTCGGCCTGCTTCTGGCCGCTGTCAGAGCTGCCAAACGAGCCGATGCCGCCACCACTTTGGATGATAGCATTCTTGATCATACCTTTCGACAGGGGCGAACTGACGAGGTTCTTGATACTGGCGGCTCCGGCACTCTGTCCGAGCACGGTGATGTTGTCGGGATCGCCGCCGAACTGCGCGATATTGTCGTGTACCCATTTCAAGGCTGCCACCTGATCGTATGTGCCGTAGTTGCCCGATGTGCCGTCGGGATTCTCTGCCGACAGTTCGGGGTGGGCGAGGAATCCGAAGATGCCCAGACGGTAGTTAATGGTAACGAGAATCACGCCTCGTTTAGCCCACGCATCGCCATCCATTGTTCTCTCATGGCCATAGCCGTTGAAATAGGCCCCGCCATGTACCCAGAAAGCCACGGGCAGTTTGCTTGCCGGATTTCCGACGGCATCTGCAGGTGCCCAGACATTCAGATACAGGCAGTCCTCGCTCTGCACGGTGTTCTCCTTCCAGTAAAACTCATTGCCATAGAAGGTGCCGACGGCATTGCCCGGTTGCCAGCAGATATTGCTGAACGTGTCAGCCACCTTGACACCCTTCCATTTCACCACGGGTTGCGGACGCTTCCATCGGAGGTCGCCTACTGGTGGCGCTGCATATGGAATGCCACGGAAAACGGTCACATCACTTGCTGCTGAAGGAACGCCTTGTATCATTCCTCCCTCAACTTTAATTGTGGGGCTCTGAGCCCAGGCCAGAGCCGTCATCAGGCTTACTGCCAATAGTGCTAATTGCTTCTTCATATGTCTTTGTTTAGTTTGCACGCGCGTTTTGCTGAGGTGCAGTCTGTTTTCAAAAATTACTTTGCAAAGATAAGGATTATTATGGAATTATTGCTATTTTTGCCGCAAGTTTTTGGATTAATTAATATGAGATCTCTCCATGCGCTTCTTGCGTCCCGTTGGTAGCAAGCGACCAGAGGTCGAGCGCGCTTAGATTCCCGCTATCGCGCCTACCCGTAGCCTTTCGAGATGACTAGGCTTTGTCACCTCGAGCGAAGTCGAGAGGTCTCTTCGGAGTAAAATAGCGGTAAATACCGCAACCTGTAAAAACGTAAAAAAATGACGAAACGCTTTGAACTTATGGAATATTTCCTTATATTTGCCACCGGTAAAACTATAAAAAGATACGGACATGAAGAAGATTTTCATCGCCGTGCTGATTGTCGCAGCGTTAGGTGTGTGGGTGGCATCGCGCTGGCATACATGGTTCGTCGAGGATCCTGAAGAAGCATACGTCCCTTCGCTTAGGCCTGCACATGTGTTGCTGACTTTCGGCGACACGCTGTCGCTGTCACGAAATGTCAGCTGGCAAGCCGATACCGTGCTTTATCCGTCGTGGCTTGAGTTGGTCAGTCTCGCCGACAATGATACCGTCCGTGTGGAAGCCCAAGGTGAGGTGTTCCGCTCTCGTGGTGGTCAGGCAGCCTATTATGTGGCTCGTCTGCGGTCGCTGAAGGCTGCTACTACCTATGCCTATCGTGCCGTAACCAATGGGAAGGCATCGCCGTGGTATCAGTTTGCCACGCAACCTGTCCCGACAGATAAGGTGTCGTTCCTTTATGTGGGTGATGTGCAGGATACCATCGGCGGCGAGACGAACCGTTACTTGCGCGAAGCACTCGCCCGGCATTCTCAGAGTGAATTCCTCGTCTGTGGCGGCGACTTGGTTGAAGGACCTACACAGCGATGGTGGGAGCAGGGCTTCAGAGACCTTGACAGTGTGGCGCAGGCCATGCCGGTGATGGCGGTAACGGGTAACCATGATTATCGTAAAGGCGTGATACAGCACCTGGAGCGCCGCTTCCCGCTGACCTTTTCCTATTTCCTTGATTCTAAGATCGCCTACAATCAGGTGTATACGCTCTGCTATGGTCCGGTGCAGTTCTTCCTGCTCGACAGCAATCGTGAGTTGCCTTACCTGCTTACCCAGCGTGACTGGCTCAAGACTCAACTGCAGGAGAGCAAAGCCCGCTGGAAGATTGTGGTGCTCCATCATCCTCTCTTTTCCATCAGGAGTGCTTCGCGCAATCTCATCCAGCGGTGGGTCTTCAATGGGCTGTTGGAAGATGATGGCGTCGATCTCGTGTTGCAGGCCCATGAGCATAACTATGCCCGTATGACGGCTCACAACGACAAAGGGGGAGCCACCGCGCCCGTCTATACCGTTAGTCACTGCTCGCCCAAAGACTATGAGTTATATCCCAACGAGGTGTATGACAAGTTTGACACCTCCCGCCGTTATTACCAGACGGTCAGTATCTCAGGTGACACACTAATCATCGCCGCCTACGAGGTTTACCACCATACCCGCATTGATTCTCTGAAGATCATTAAAGGCTCTTGATGTTATGTCATCGCCCTTTCCTGTCATTTCGAGCGAAGTCGAGCGCTCGGGCTCTGCACGCTTGCTACCGGAGGGACGCAAGAAATCTCATGAGATCTCTCCATGCGCTTCGCTTAGTCGAGATGACATTAGGGGTGCGCTCGAAGATCCTTTCGCTCGAAAAAACTCAAATATAATTTGGTATTTTCCTCGCTTATTCGTATCTTTGCATTCGAAATGATTGACAGAGCGACGATAGATAAAATCATGGACGCCACGAACATCGTGGACGTGGTAGGGGAGTTTGTGACGCTCCGTAAGGCTGGCGTGAACTATAAGGGACTGTGCCCGTTTCACGACGATAAGACCCCGTCGTTTATGGTCTCCCCCTCGAAGCAGATCTGCAAGTGTTTTGCTTGTGGCGAGGGCGGCACGGCTATCAACTTCCTGATGAAGCACGAACAGATCACCTATCCCGAGGCGCTGCGCTGGTTGGCGAAGAAATATAATATCGAGATTCAGGAGAAGGAGCTCACCGAGGAGGAGATGAAGGAGCAGAGCGACCGAGAGTCGATGTTTGTCCTGAACGACTGGGCGATGCACTATTTCCAGGAGGTGATGAAGAATGATCCCGATGGTATCGCCATCGGTAAGCAGTATTTCCGCAGTCGTGGCATCCGCGACGACATCATAGAGAAATTCAACCTGGGCTATGCGCTGAACAAACGTGACGCCTTGGTGCTGGCAGCCCAGAAAGCGGGTTACCAGACTGAGTACCTGGAAAAGACGGGCCTTTGCATCAAGGGCGAAAAGGGACTTCACGATCGCTATGCAGGTCGTGTGATCTTCCCCTGGCTGAATGTGAGCGGTAGGGTGGTGGCCTTCGGTGGTCGCCTGCTCGACTCGCGGACGAAGGGTGTGCAGCAGAAATACGTGAACTCACCCGACTCGGAGATCTACCATAAGGAGCGCGAGCTCTATGGTCTCTTCCAGGCGAAGAAAGCCATTGCGAAGGAAGACCGCGTGTATATGGTGGAGGGCTATACCGACGTGATTGCCATGCACCAGTGCGGACTGGAGAATGTGGTGGCCAACTCGGGTACGGCACTCTCGACGCATCAGATCAGGCTTCTGCGCCGATTCACGCAGAACATCACCCTCTTGTACGACGGCGACGAGGCAGGCATCCATGCCGCTATGCGTGGTACCGACATGCTGTTGGCTGAGGGGATGAATATCAAGGTGCTGCTCCTGCCCGACGGCGACGATCCCGACTCGTTCAGCAGGAAGCACTCGGCTCAGGAACTGAAGGAATATATCGAGAAGAATCAGACGGATTTCATCACGTTTAAGACGCGTCTGACAGTAGAGAACGTGACCGATCCCGTGAAGCGCAGTGAGGCTATTGGTGGCATTGTGAAGAGCATCTCGATGATCCCCGACCAGATTCTGCGATCGACCTATATCAGCGAACTCTCGCAGCGGATGGGCATCAAGGAACAGACCTTGCTGAACACGATGAACGGGATGATCAGGAAGGATATTGATGAGAAGGAGAAAGAGCGGGAGCGCGAGTTGAACAGACCAGGCGGCGAGGAGACCCCGGCAGATGCCAGTCTGATGCAGAACGCCCTGAGCAACCTGTCGCCTTCCGACAAGGTGGAGCGGCTGCTCGTCCAGGCCATCGTACGTGACGGCGAGAAGGTGATCTACGAGAATGTGGAGACCAACGACGGGGAGGTGATCAACCTGACTGTGGCGCAGTATGTGAGCTACGACCTGGGACAGGACGAACTGACCTTCCACGATCCCCGTTACAACCAGATACTGGAGGAAGCGGTGGCCCATAGCGGCGAGGAGGGCTTTAAGGCTGAGACCTACTTCATGCAGCATCCCGATGTGAACATCAGCACCCTGGCAGTGGAGCTGGCTATCGACCGCCATCAGCTGGGTAAGCGCTTCCAGGTGAAGGAGCGTGAGGGCGGTCTGAAACAGCATGTGCTCCACCTGGTGCTCGACTTCCGACTCGATATCATCGAGCAGCGTATGAAGGAGATACAGCAGGAACTGAAACAGGCGGGCAGCGATATGACGCGCGTCACACCCCTGCTTGAGGAATATAAGAACACCCAGCTGATACGCGACGCACTGGCCCGCCAGCTGGGCAACAACCTGGTGAGATAATATGAACTGGCTGAACGCGTTATTCTTGGTCTGGCAGGTGATAGCCATCCTGGCTGTCATCCACGTGATTATGGATAACCGTCAACCCGCCAAGACGATGGCCTGGGCACTGGTGATCTGGTTTGTACCAGTGGTAGGCCTGATCTTCTATCTCTTCTTCGGCATCAACACACGTAAGGAGCGCTATGTGAGTGAGCGGAGCCTGAACATGCTGACGAAGCGCTCGATGCTGGAGTTTGCCGAGCAGCAGAACCTGCGCCTGCCCGAGCGACAGAAACCCCTGATCGACTTGTTTGTGAACCAGAACCTGGCATTACCCTTCAAGGGTAATCAGGTGGAGATCTATACCAACGGCTACGAGTTCTTTCCGGCCCTGTTGGCGGCTATCCATGAGGCGAAGAGTCATATCCATCTGGATATGTATATCTTCGTGGATGACGCGCTGGGCTACCTGATTTCTGATGCCCTGATCGCCAAGTCGCGGGAAGGGGTGGAGGTCAGAGTGATCTACGACAATGTGGGCTGCTGGAATGTGAACCACAGCTTCTTTGAAAGGATGCGCGAGGAGGGTATCGAGGTGGTGTCGTTCCTGCCCGTGCGCTTCCCGTCGTTCACGAGTAAGGTGAACTATCGCAACCACCGTAAGATCATCGTCATCGACGGACGGATGGGCTTCATCGGCGGCATGAACATCGCCCTGCGCTATGTGAAGGGTACCGAGGGCCATATCTGGCGCGACACGATGCTGAAGGTGACAGGCGGTGCGGTAGCAGCCCTGCAGAGGGCCTTCCTCGTGGATTGGTATTTCGTGGACCGCACGCTGCTCTCCGACCGGAAGTTCTACCCGCGTGCCGAACTGGAGAACGACTGCTTGGCGCAGGTGGTGACCAGCGGTCCTGTGACGCCCTATCCAGAGATCATGCAGGGCTTCGTGCGTATCATCATGGGCGCCCGCAGATACCTCTTCCTGGAGACCCCTTATTTCCTGCCTAACGACTCGGTGCTCTTCGCCCTGAAGACCATCGCCTTGGCGGGTGTCGATGTGCGGGTGCTCTGTCCGCGCTTCAGCGATGCCAAGTTTGTGGAGTGGGCCAGTCGCAGCTATCTGCGCGAGGTGGCAGAGGCGGGTGTGAAGGTGTATCTCTATGAAGGCGGCTTCCTGCACTCGAAGCTGATGGTGTGTGACGACTCTATCTCTACCTGTGGCTCGACGAACCTCGACTTTCGCAGCTTCGAGAATAACTTTGAGGCCAATATCTTCTTCTACGACGAGGGAATCGCTCTCAGGATGAAACATCTGTTCCAGAAGGATGCTACACAGGCCGTACCGCTGGAAGAGGTACCTGAAAGGATGAGTACTGGATTCCTGGTGAGACTGGGGGAAAGCGTGACAAGGATGCTTTCGCCGTTATTCTGACATTCTGAAAATCGAGAAGTTTACGCTACCATAACTGCGGTGTTCCACAAAGTGGGGATCACCGGAGAAATCGTGGTCCTTGCCATGCTCGAACACGAAGACACCATCGGCCTTCAGGAGGCCCTTCTCGAAAATGAGACTAGGGATGGTGGGCAACTCCTTCAGGGCATAGGGCGGATCGGCGAAGATGAAATCGAACTGCTGCTTACACGACTTGATGAAGCGGAACACGTCGCCACGGAGGGGTAGCACGCCAGGGGCATCGAGCTTCTGCAGACACTGCTGGATGAAACGGTGATGGTCGCGATCCAGCTCCACACTTACGACATGGGCACAGCCACGTGAGGCGAGCTCAAGGGTGATGCTGCCCGTGCCTGAAAAGAGGTCGAGGGCGGTGGTTTCCTCCAGGTCGATATAGGCGTTGAGCACATTGAAGATGTTCTCCTTGGCAAAGTCGGTTGTGGGCCTTGCCTTGAATGACCTCGGGATATCGAAGTGCCGTCCTTTGTATTTACCAGTGATGATGCGCATGGGTCAGCGTCCTTTAACCAACAGTGTCATTAAGTCATAGGGCATACCCGCTGTCATGGCGGCGGGTGCCTGTTGGAAATCGGCGGTAGGATTGATGATGTAAGCCTTCTGGAGATAGCGCTTCAGCTCCTGCAGAAGCCATGCCGGCTCGGGGATGTCGCCCACGATATGAAGCTCGTCGTGCTCGGCCTCCAGATGGAGCTGCTTCCAGACATAGAGCAGGAAATAGAGGGCATCGTGGGCACGGCTGGCCGCGAACGAGTTGCAGTACTTGAAACGGTTCATCTGGAAGCTGAACAGGTCGAGCTGCTTGCCGTGGAAATAGCCGTAGAGCTTGCTGCGGTGGCCTGTAAAGCTACGTTGGTGGAGATGACGCCAAACGGGTGTCATCGCCTGGATATACTGCACGTGCTCGAACTGATCGTTTAGGACGCTGCTCAGGTCTTTGTTGACGGCAAAGAGGCACACGGCCTTCAGGTCGGGCAGTACGTTATAGCGCACGATGCGCTGTTCCTGACCGGCTGGGAAGGCATGGTCGTAGAAGGTCTTGATATCGTCTTCCTCAAACTGCTCAATGGGTATCAGCATCTGAGGGGTGTCAAGCAGCACGTCGGCATGGTTGATCTTGGAGACATTCAGAATGTCGCTCTTGAAGGCTTCGCGCAGATTGACGGCCATGGCGATACCGGCCTTCACCACGTAAGGCTCATAGAGAATGGGCTGCGCCATATTCGTGGTGTCGAACCTGGCGAAGGAGAGCGTATTACGCCCGATACGTAGGGTTATTTTCTGTTTGTCCATCATCATCCATGCATCACACTGGCCACGCAGACGATCAGGAGTCCTGCGGCGATAGCTGCCAGTATGATATTTATCAGTCGGTTGTTGCTTTGCATATCGGCTGCAAAGATACAACTTTTTTTTTGATGTATGATGTTTAATGTTTTTTTTTCTTATCTTTGTAGCCAAAATGATACAAGACGAACTGAAATATCGCATCATTCAGGTCTTGGGACTACCACCGACCCCAGAGCAGGCGAAGGCACTCGATGTGTTTACGCAGTTCATGACCGACCGTTCCGACCAGGTGGTGATGATCCTGAGGGGCTCAGCCGGTACGGGTAAGACCACGCTGGCAGGTGCCATCGTGAAGGCGATGGTGGCTCTGAAACAGAAGCTCATCCTACTCGCACCTACGGGGCGTGCGGCGAAGGTGTTTGCCCTCCATTCAAGTCATGCCGCCTACACCATCCACCGTCGTATCTACCGACAGAAATCGGCCGGTGATCTCTCATCATTTAACCTGAATGATAATTTGAATCGTGACACGTTATTTATCGTGGATGAGGCATCGATGATCTCCAACCTCGGACTTGGTGAGACCGCTTTCGGCTCTGGTTGTCTGCTCGACGACCTGATGCAGTTTGTGTATAGCGGACAAAATTGCAGGCTGCTGCTGATAGGTGACCGGGCGCAGTTGCCGCCAGTGGGCGAAGAGGAGAGTCCAGCCTTGTCGGCCCAGGTGTTACGGGGTTATGGTATGCGGGTGTATGAGGCGGATCTGAACCAGGTGCTCCGGCAGAGTGAGAACTCGGGGATTCTCTGGAACGCCACGATGATACGTGGCTTGTGGAGTGGTGAGGCTGGTATGGTCAGTCTGCCCAAGATCCGTTTCCAAGGCTTTTCAGATATCCAGGTGGTGACGGGCGATGAGCTGGTTGACACGCTCTCATCGAGTTACTACCAGGTGGGGATGGATGAGACGATCGTGATCACGCGCAGTAACAAACGGGCGAACATCTATAACCAGGGCATCCGCAACATGGTGCTCGACCGTGATGATGAGCTCTGCCGCGGTGACCTGTTGATGATCGTGAAGAACAACTACTACTGGACCACTCAGCAGGCTGCCCCTGATGGGGGAGCGACGATCCCGTTCCTTGCCAATGGCGACCGTGCCGTGGTGCAGCGCGTGAGACATGTGCATGAGCTCTATGGCTTCCGTTTCGCGGAGGTGACGATGACCTTGCCCGACTATGATGACTATGAGTTGACGGCCACTGTCTGTCTGGACACCCTGACCAGTGAGGCTCCGGCCCTGACACGGGAGCAGCAGGAGCAGCTGTTTAATGCAGTGATGGAGGATTATGCCGATATCACTGTGAAGGCCGAGCGCATCAAGAAACTGAAGAGCGATCGTTATTACAATGCCCTTCAGATTAAGTTTGCCTATGCCGTGACCTGTCATAAAGCACAGGGCGGACAATGGGCACATGTGTATCTTGATCAGGGGTATATGACCGACGATATGCTGACGCCCGACTATATCCACTGGCTCTATACGGCCTTCACACGCGCCACAGAGAAGCTGCTGCTCGTGAACTGGCCAGCATCACAAAAACAATGAATCCCGACGGTTGCCGGGATTCATTATTTAAATCTTAGTAAGTCATCTTCGGCTCAAGCTCCTTGGCCTGGTCGATCATCTTCTGAATCTCGCTCACGGCAGGAACGCGGTTGCAGATGTTCTTGGCGGCATTGGTTTCCTCCAGCTTCGGCTGCAGGTTCTCTGCCACGCGATGACGGAACTCCTTCACGGTGTCAACACCAGCCGCCTCAAGCAGCTCAGCAAACTGGGGACCTACACCGTTGATGCGGAACAGGTCGGCATGGTTGGTCCACTTCAGGATGAGCTTCTCGCTGATGCCTGTAGCTTCAGCCAGTTCCTTACGGCCCTTCGGTGCAGCGCACTTCTCGAGCAGTTCGCTTACTTTGTTGATACCTGCGGCAATGAGTTTCTGTGCATAAACATCGCCAATACCTTCAATGTCAATAATCTTGTAATCCATAATCCTTAAAAGTTTTTAGTGATCGATAAATGGTTATGATGGTGCAAATTTACAAAAAAATAAGTAACCAGCGTATAATTTCAAGGATTTTTTTTACTTTTGCAGAAAATTAATTGTAATATGATGATCGTACTCTATATTATAATAGGTTTAGCGGTAGGAGCCGTGGTAGCTTACCTCGTGATGGACAAGCGGATGGATGCGCTGAGCATCGCTTCCGGGAAGAAGGATATCGAGTTATCGATGAAGGGCGAGCAGCTGAATGCGGCCAACAGCAGGGTGAACCATCTGGAGGCGGAGAACAGGGAGCTTCATGCCAAGGCAGAGAGCCAGAGCAGAGAGCTGGAACTGGTGCGCCAGCAGATGGACGAGGAGCTGAAGCGCAACGAGGAGCGCTTTAAGAACATGGCCCAGCAGCTGATGGAGAGCAGTGCCCAGAAATTGAAGGCGCAGAACACCGAGGCGATGACGGGTATCACCCAACCGCTGAAGGAGGCCATCGACAAGATGCAGAAAGCCATCTCGGAAAACCAGAAGGAGAGTGCAGCCCACTCAGCCTCTTTCCGTGAACAGATCCAGCAGATGATGCAGCAGACACAGCAGTTGGGTGAAAAGGCGGAGGGCCTGACCAACGTGCTGCGGCGCGACAATAAGGTGAGCGGTAACATGGGTGAGATCATCCTGGGCGACCTGCTGGCCAGTCAGGGTCTGACAGAGGGTATCCACTATGAGGTGCAGGCACGTCTGCGTGACGAGATGGGTCGCCCGCTGAAGAACGATGAGACAGGGCGTGAGATGCAGCCCGACGTGATCCTGCACTATCCGCAGGGACAGGATGCCATCGTCGACTCGAAGGTGTCGCTCGTGGCCTATGAGCGTTATGTGAATGCTCAGACGCCCGAGGAGAAGGAGCGTTATCTGCAGGAGCATATCCGCAGCGTGCGTAGTCATGTAAACGAGCTGGCACGTAAGGACTATTCAAAGTATATCAAGAACGGTCGTGATACGGTGGATTTCGTGATTATGTTCGTGCCCTTTGAGTCGTCGTTGCAGCTGGCCTTGGCTAACGATCCCACGCTCTGGGGCGATGCATTTGAGAAGAAGGTGTTTGTGACGGGCGAACAGAACCTGTTGGGTATCCTCCACATGATCCATATCGCGTGGGTACAGAACCAGCAGGCGGAGAACCAGGAGAAGGTGTTCGGACTGGCTGAGCAGTTGCTCGACCGTCTGGGTGACTTCGTGAAGCGTTATAACGATTTGGGTGAGAAACTGCACAAGACGGTAGAGGCTTACGATAATGCCAACAACAAGCTCATCACGGGTCGACAGAGTGTGGCGCAGAAAGGCCGCGAGCTGGTGGACCTCGGTGCCAAGGAAAATCCCAACCGCAAAATCCCCATGCCAGAGCTCGGCTTAGAGTAGTCCGTTGCTATAAGAACAAATAGTATAGATGTATTGTTGACGCTCGACAGTGGTATATTTGTATTTCTGCCTATCAATCACCGTCTTCATATCATTGCTGATACCAGTACCGATCAGTTTGGTGGTGGCTTCCTTCATCGTCCAGAGGCGGATAAATTCTGAGTCTGGATGGGAGGCAGTCTTGATCTGGTGCAGTTCCTCTTCATTCATCGTGTATTCGGCCAGTCTGTCCTTATATTTGCGGAGACTCTCCACATCGACACCTACAGGCTGTTCGCTCACTACACAAATGGCTGCCTCCTTGCAATGACTGAGGTTAAAGAATATCTCTGGATGACCCACTATCAGGGGCTTGCCATGCTCATTGTATTCAAAGACAGGATTCTCTGTGATACCATATTCTTGTTGCAAACCTTCCTTCAAAAGCTGATAAGCCAGCACACAGAGTCGCTGCCCCTGTTCGTGCTTGAACTTGAGGGCCTGCTCCCTGCGCTGTGCCGAGATATCCTTCAGCGCTGCCTCGAGATCAAACTCCCAGATATCCTCACTTACCAATACCTTCATCATGAAGTCCTGTAGTCCGTTGCTAAGAACTACTTAATGAGGTTCCCGAGGATGTCGCGGGTGAGCTCCTTGGTGATGGTGCGGGTGGCGGCACTCGTGGCATTCTTGACGACACGACCTGTACTAGAGGTTCTCGACTTGGTCTTCTTGCCCGTCACCTTGTCACTGACATAGGTGCCGAGAATGGCGGCGAGGGTAGAAGTGATGGCGGTGAGGATAGCCTTGCCCACCTTACCTAAGATGCCCGGTTTCTTCTTCTCTGCCTTCGCCTCTGGCTTCGGGATGTCAATCTCCGTCGCCTGCTGCTCCTGTTCTGCCAACTGGCGCTCTGCTTCGGCCATCAGCACCTCAAAGGCACTCTCACGGTCGATGGGCGTATCGTACTTGCCATAGATGCGGCTCTGCTTGATGATGTCGAGACGCTGACCTTCGGTGACGGCGCCGATCTGTGACAACGGGAACAGAATCTTGGCACGCTCCACAACGGCAGGGGCACCCTTAGGATCGAGGAACGAGACAAGCGCCTCGCCCGTCTCCAGATTCATGATGGCCTCGTCGGTCTTGAAGGCGGGGTTGGCACGGAAGGTGTCGGCAGCGGTCTTCACAGCTTTCTGATCCTTTGGCGTATAGGCACGTAAAGCGTGCTGCACGCGGTTACCGAGCTGTCCGAGGATGCTCTCGGGGATGTCTGTCGGACTCTGGGTGATGAAATAGATGCCAACGCCCTTGGAGCGGATGAGACGGATCACCTGTTCTATCTTGTCGAGTAGCGCCTTCGAGGTGCCGTCGAACAGCATGTGAGCCTCGTCGAAGAAGAACACGAGCTTAGGCAGCTCCAGATCACCGACCTCGGGGAGGGTGGTGTAGAGCTCAGAGAGCAACCACAACAGGAAGGTGGAGTAGAGCTTGGGCTGCATCATCAGCTTGTCGGCAGCCAGCACATTCATCACACCCTTGCCTCCCTCGGTCTGCATCAGGTCGTAGATGTCGAACGAGGGCTCACCGAAGAACTTATCCGCACCCTGACTCTCCAGCTGCAGGAGGGCACGCTGGATGGCACCGATGGTGGCGGTGGAGATATTACCATACTTAGTCGTATATTCCTTGGCATGCTTCGATACCCAGTCGAGCATCGAGCGCAGGTCTTTCAGGTCGATCAACAGGAGTCCGCGCTCATCGGCGATGCGGAACACGATGTTCAGCACACCGTCCTGCGTCTCGTTCAGCTGCATCAGACGGCTCAGCAGCTGCGGTCCCATCTGCGAGATGGTGGCACGCATGGGATGACCCTGTTCACCGAACACGTCGAAGAAACGCACGGGACAGCTCTGGAACTCCGGGTTCTCAATGCCAAACTCCGGCAGACGCTTCTCGATGAAGCCACTCATCTTTCCTACTTGTGAGATGCCGGAGAGATCGCCCTTCATGTCGGCCATGAAACAGGGCACACCTGCCTGACAGAACGTTTCGGCCATGACCTGTAGTGTGACGGTCTTACCCGTACCTGTGGCACCTGCTATCAATCCGTGGCGGTTGGCCATCTTACCTGTGATACTGAGCGCTCCATTGGCGCAGTGGGCGATGTAAAGCCCTCTTTCCTTGTCTAACATATGATTTATAGTTTTATAATTTTCTGCAAATATAGTGCAAATCGTGAGAAAAAACAAATTTTGATACAACTAATTCAAAGAAAAAGTGTACATTTGCAGAAATTTTCTGTTGATATCATGAGATTATCAGTTGTTTTAGCCGCTCTGCTTCTGGTAGGAGCAACGGCAGAGGTAAAAGCACAGTTCGGTCCGCAGAAGGACATGGACACGAAGTATGCAGCGGAGCTGATCCAGCCCGGCAGTGTGGCACCCGACTTCAAGATGCAGACACTCGATGGCAAGAAGTTCCAGTTCTCTAAGTTTGCGAAGGGTAAGACGGTGGTGCTCGACTTCTGGGCATCGTGGTGCCCCGACTGTCGTAAGGATGCCCCCGAGGTGGTGCGTATGCAGCAGGCTTACCAGCAGCATGGCATCGAGTTTGTCGGTGTATCGATGGACACTGACGTGGAGGCCTGGAAGAAGGCTGTGGAGAAGTTCGGTATCACCTATCCGCAGGTGAGTGAGCTGAAGAAGTTCAAGGAAACCGACATCGCCCAGGCGTATGGCGTGAAGTGGATCCCCTCGATGGTGGTCGTTGGTCCCGACGGCAAGGTTGCACTCTCCACTGTCCTGACCTATAAGGTCGATAAGTATCTGAAGGAGCTGACCACCGGTGCCTATGTGCCAGCCCAGAAAGGTGAGCGCGTGAGCATCGACGGTGATCACGGCAAACTGGCAGCCCTGATCCAGAAGCCTGAGCTGAAAGATGGTGAGAAATGTCCGATGGTGATCTTCTGTCACGGTTTCAGTGGTACGAAGGACGGTCCGATGTTCGAGCTGATCTGCGACTCGCTGCAGGCACATGGTATTGCCAGCATCCGTTTCGACTTCAATGGTCACGGACAGAGCGAGGGTGAGTTCAAGGACATGACGGTGCCCAATGAGATTGAGGATGCCAAGAAGGTAGTGGAATATGTGAGCAGTCTGCGTTATGTTGACGGTCTGGCTATCGTCGGTCATTCACAGGGTGGTGTCGTGGCTTCGATGACTGCCGGTGAGCTGAGTGAGGCATTAGGAAAACCTGCCTTCAAGGCTGTGGCACTGATGGCACCTGCTGCCGTGCTGCGTGAGGATGCTATCAGGGGTAATACGATGGGAAAGATGTACGATCCCTTCGATCCGGGTGAGTATGTCGAACTCTTTGGTAGTCTGAAGCTCGGTGGTAACTATATCCGTACGGCGTTTACGCTGCCGATCTACGAGACAGCTGCGAAGTACCAGGGACCAGCTATCATCGTTCATGGCAATGCCGACCGCGTGGTGCCTTACACCTATGGTGAGCGTTTCCATCAGATATGGCCAGGCAGTGAGTATGTGATGCAGGAGTATTTCGATCACGGTTTCTCACAGAACATTTACCGTTCTACCGACCTCGTCGCCCAGTTCCTCATCAAGAACCTGAAATAAAAGATAAATCCAGAGTCCTATTAAAACAAAGGTACAGCTATTCGAAGGCAGGATAAAGGGAAAGTCGGGACAGCAGGTCCCTTCCGACCTCAATGTATGTTTGGTACTGGGTGCCAAACTAAGGCCTGACAATTCACTGTCGCCCATCCTGAAGTTGCGGGTTAAGTTGGTCAGCATCCTGGCAAATACTTACCCCGACTGGATTTTCTATCTCTCGGGGTGTTGTGCCGATACAACCGTGATCTATCGTACACTCGTAGAAGACTATCACATACCAGAAGATCGGTTTGTGATAGATTTCTATGGCAAAAACACCTTCCACTCAATCCTGAACATGAAGAGGGATTTTCAGCAATCCAGATTCTATATCCTGACCAGCAGTTTCCATATCGGGCGGTGTCTGCGTATTGCCCGATGGCAGGGACTGGAAGCCTGGGGTATCGACATCAGCAACTACGAGAAGGTGAAGAAGAATCCCTACCTGTGGCGTGAGCGGTTGGCAATGGTGAAATCGCTGATGCTGTCGATGCTCATTAGGATGCAAATCGACCGACTGGTGAAATGGTATCACACCCAACGCAGGCGCTGGTATCGCTACCTAGGGGAGCGACACCTCGACGAGCGCAACCGTCAGATCATGGAACAGGCGCTGGCATCGGTCGATGAGACGATACCTTTAACGGAACACTTCTTCCTTCAGATGAAGTTAAACCTGCCGTTCGTCTTCTGGTCGTTCGACGAAAAGGAACACTTTGCGGTCAATCTGTGCAGTGTCGATTGTACCACGGTGATTGAAAACGTGCTGGCGCTGGCCCTCTGCTATCGGGACAACCGACGGACCTATGCCGACCTAATCGACTACTACCGGCGGATACACTACAAGGATGGTATCATCTCGTTTGCCACCCGCAACCATTATTTCACCTGGATGATGGAGTTGGCTATCAAGGAAGGATTCGTGGAGCGAATAGGGCCTGACGAGCCCACATTCCCCTTCACGGGACTGATGGACATCAAACCCTCGTATATGACGCTAAACAAGCATCTCATCGGCCAGATGGCTCACGAAGAAAACTATCGGGCCATTGAGGCACGTCAGCAGGAGGGCGTCAGATATACCTATATCCCGCGCGAACTGTTTAATATGCCGCAAGACTCTGAACTGGGCGTGATCCATGACGGCGATATTCTGGCTGTCACCTGCGACCAGCATACCTGGTCGCGAGGGCTGGAAACCAAGCACTTGCTGTTAGCGAAATGGATAGACGGAAGACTGCATTTTTATCATTCTACCGATGACTATATAGGCCTTGGCAAGGAAGACGTCTATACGTACCTTAAAGATAAGTTCACCATGAATGGTGTAGCGGTTTACAGATTTAAATACAATAAAGCATGAACCAATCACAATATATCCGCCCCCTTTTCACCTGTGGTGCCTTCAATGCCAAGACGCAGACAGCCTTGATGTATAACACGGCCCGGGGTGAGTGTTACAGCTTTGAAGGTGTGTCGGCACTGCTTGTCCGCGAGTTGCTGGCTACGCCGCGAGAGGGCGCCATCGACATCCCTCATATCGCCTCGGTAACAGGCACCACAATCGACGATGTAGAGACGTTCTTGCACGACTCGTTCCTGCCCATAGGATTGGTCTGTGATCAGGTGCTGAGCGACGAGGCGTGGCAACAATATAGGAAAGCCAACCCCCCGAGTATCGCCGCCGTAGGCTATGAACCCGAAGATGATTACGAGAAGAGTCTGCCCGAGCTCTTACGTGTGAAACTGGCTTTCGAACTGACCTACGCCTGTAGCGAACGCTGCCTGCACTGCTTTAACGAAGGAGCCGCCCGTAGCGACCTGCACGAGGAGCACCGCATCATGCCCGGTATGCTCAGATTAGAAGATTACAAGCGGATCATCGATGAGGTGGTGGAACTGGGCATTCCGCAAGTCACCGTTACTGGTGGCGATCCGTTCAGTCATCCTGACTGCTGGGCGATACTCGACTATCTGCATGAAAAGAATCTGGCCGTCAACCTGCTGACGAATGCGCTGGCCTTAGACAGTAGCGAGAAGATTCGCCGTATAGCCCGTTTGGGATTGCGCCAGCTCAGCGTGTCGGTTTACAGTGCCGATGCAGCGGTTCACGACCAGATCACCCGCCGGCCTGGCTCATGGCAGCGCTCCATGCAGGCACTGGAGGAACTGGCCCGGTGGCCTGTACCTCTGAATATCAAGACGCCTGTATTCCGTCTGAACACCCGCACCTATTATGGGGTGCGCCGGATGGCTCAGGCGCTGAGCGCAGAAAACGAGATTGCTTGCGGACTCATGCCTGGTGTCGATGGCGACATATCGATCATCGAACATTTGCAGCCGCGCCCCGATGCCCTGCGCATCATACTCATGGACCCGCGCCAAAGAGTAGCCGTGCCCGCTGACGGTCAGCCCGACGGCTATGAGGTGGGGCAGGAAAGAGGCTTCCCCTGTTCGGCCAATGCGCAGATTACCGTCACTCCCACAGGTGGGGTGAAAAGTTGTGGCAATATCAATGTTGTCTATGGCCGTGTGCCTCAGTCGCCGCTCAGAGCGTTGATCTGCAGCGAGCAGCGCCAGCGGCTGATCCATTCCGACCGGCAGCGGCTGATGCCAGGCTGTGGTGCTCATGATTACTGCCGGTATTGCAAACCGCCCTGTTTCGCAGGCAAGAAGTATGAACAGCATGCCGACGGCAGCATCGCCTTCGAGGCAATGACGGCCGATGACTGTCTGATGGCGAAGGCGCGTATGGCAGTCTGTCAGCAACTCCAGCAAGGCCATCATCCTCTCGGTGGGCAGAGCGTCGAGACCTGCCTTAATGCCCTGCCTGTAGAGGAAGTACCCGTGTTCCGTAAAAAGATCGTGAGATGATACAGCAGAATGAGTATGTGATGAAGAAGATGTTCGGTTCGTTCTTTCTGGCGACCGTCATGTCGGCCCTGATGGCCCATTTGGGAGGGCTTACCAACTCTGTTATCATAGGTCATCTGGTGTCGCCCGATGCCCTGTCGGTAGTCCGTATGTGGACACCCATCGAAAGCGTGATGTTTATCATCATCGGCGTGATGAGCGCTGGTGCCAGTTTCATCAGTACACGAAGTATCGGCGGACAGGATTACGATAAGGTAAACCGCGTGTTTAACCATCACCTCTATTATGTCATCGTAGCCACCCTGCTGGTCATCGCTCTGGTATTGCCCTTTACCGACGCTTTGGGCAGCCTCGTTACCACCGACGAGCGACTTGTGCCGCTGCTGACGCCCTACATTCATGCAGAGTATTTCGCCATCTTCTTTGCGGCGGTGTGTGGCGTTCCCATGTCGTATATCATCTCTAATGGCAATCCAGAACTGATCACTCGTCGTATCGTCATCTCACAGCTGCTCAATGCCCTGTTCGACCTGTTGCTGTGTGGTGTCCTGGACATGGGTATGGCAGGCGGCTCTTATGCCACGGCATTGAGTAATGTCATCGCCTTCTCGTCACTGTTGGGCTATATGCGCAAGAACAGTCAGATCTTCCACCTGCAATCCCCACGGAAGATCTTTGCATTCGGACTCTACCGTAAGTGCTTTGTCCTAGGTGCGCCCATGCTCATATCGGCGCTGTTCAGTCCTGTATGTGCCTACCTCATGAACTCGCTGGTGGTTGGCAAACTGGGAGCCGACGGCATGTTTGCATTTACCGTCTATTTCCAGATCAACACCATCTCTATGCTGGCGTTGACAGGTACGGGTACGGCCGTACGTCATATTGGCGGCTTGTTGATAGGTGAAGAGGATTATGACAGCCTGCGCGTGCTGGCTCGACGGGTATTCCATCTGCTGACGTTGATTATGATAGTGGTGAGCCTGCTGTTATTTCTGTTTCCCGATGCCTTGGCACGGCTGTTTGGTGCCTCCGGCAGCCTGGTGGAGCATTGCCGTTTGCCTATCCGGCTGTTGAGTCTGGCCCTTTTGCCCAACGCCTTGGCAGAAACATTGAGCTCACTGTATTTCGTGCAAGGTCATCACAAACTCTGTCGATGGCTTGAGATCATCACCGATGCAGGCGCCATTGTCGTGATTGTCCTGATGGCTATCTATACGCCCGCACTCATCTGGTATATCATGCCTTTTACCGCCTGGCTCGTGCTACTGGTCACCGTGGCGATGGCGTATGTCGTTCATCGGAAAACCCCGATTTACAGTTGGCCCACCTTGCAGAACATGCTGCCCACGTCGCCTTATGTGTCGTTCTCTGTACCCTATACCGAAGCTGGCGTCAGGGAATTCCTCGAGAAGGCAGATCCGTTTGTCGAGCTCTGCGAGTTGAAAGACGGTGTTCCTGCAACCATCGCACTTGAAGAATTGGCCTATGACATCATAGAAGCCAATCCCAACCGCCATCCGAACGAGACGTTTGATGTCAGGATCCTCGACAAGGAAGATGTCTTCATTGTCATCCTGAAGAGTAAGGGAAAGCCTTACAATCCTATTTATAAATACGAGAACGAGGATATCATCAATATCCAAGATGCCGATATGCGCCGTGCTGTTCTCTCACGCGTATGTCAAGACATCAACTATAAATATATGAATGGTATCAACTGTGTTTATCTGAATTACCGGCGTTCTCTTCCGCCTTCTCCAAAAGAAGATTCATCTGCTCATACGAGCAATTAGCAAACTCATTACCGTTTTCAAGGATAAAGGCCTTTAGTTCTTCCATATCTTCGCATGCGAAGGTGTGGAAAATGATGAAGTGCATATCCTGGTTGTCGTGATTGCGGCCAGCGCCTTCAAAGAAACCCATACGACCTTCTCTCAAATCCTGATTATCATGTGCCCATCTGAGAAATATTTTATGCAGAGCCCATGAACGTAAGCTGTCTCTGTGACAGAAATACACCAGATCGTTAGGATGCTCTTTTAGGAATTGGGCAATGATGGCCACAAACATCCTGCCCATTTCCGCATCGGCAGCACCGCTGAGCTTACCTTCTATATGCCACAGGATGAAATAAAAAACACGATGACTGCCAATGGTCATCGTCTCAACAAACCATAGCCTGTAGAGCCTACCGCCTTTGGTTCGGAACTCAACACCACTACCCCCATGATCCTTTAAGACCAAGGTGGAAATGCTGTTGATATATCCAATCCCTTCTGGGGATATGGTATTAGTCGCGATCTGATGAAGGACAGGCTCTGCCAGGATTGCCAGCTTTTTTTAAAAAATCTTCTATGTTGATAGCCTGTGCAGAAATAATAGCACTTGGGGCTTTCTTAATTTCAAATGGATTCTTACTCATAACTCTAATAATTTAAATGTTTAACCAACATTGGCTTTTCAGTTACAAAGATATATAATATTTTTCAAGTCCATTCATAAATTTACATTTTTTATGTTTTATTGCATCTTCTAGTCCAAAACACGTTTCAACAGATGTTAAATAATCATGTAATTCTTTGTGGGTTTGACTGTTTTTCATTACCTTTGCAAGACATAAAAATGGATATTAAGCATTCTATCAATGAACATCATTCTTTTACTGCATGATATAATAAACAGGATAAGGTTAAAAAATGATTCACCTACAATTATTTGTTCTGATTGTACAGGTGGTCTCATATACCATTGGCTGAGGTTAAAATTCCGTTCCCCTTTCATCAATTTATATATGGAAAATGAAGATTTCGTATATATGTTGGAAAACTGGGAAAGCTTAAAGAAGCTTGAGATTAGTGAAGATAAAAATGCTAATAAATCCTTCCCTGTTGGCATGATGGGGGATAGTAAAGTTAGAATTTACTTTATGCATTATTCCACTTTTCAAGAAGCAAAAAACAAGTGGAATGAGAGGATGGCTAGAATGAATGAAGATAACCTATGCGTTATGTTTACGAATTGGGATGGTGATATGGAGTTGGCAAAACGATTTGATAAGCTTCCATTTAAGCATAAGGTCTTGTTTACCGATCGTGATATTCCAGAAATAAAGTGTTCGTTTGCTATAAAAAGAAAGAAAGGGAAAGAAAGCTTGCTCGCCACCTATGGTTTATTTGGAAAATGTAATATTGATCAGTTCGATTATGTGGCATTCTTTAATAATATGCTAACATAATCGAACTCAACAGTATCCCTCTTTGTTTATAAAACAACAAGCAAAACGTTCTGGGATTATTTCTCAGAACACTTTGCTGTCGTTTGTCAGTACTTCTTCTGGGGATATTGTATTAGCGACCAACTGTACCACAACCGCCTCCACCGGCATCATCCTTATGATCTATCACCCCCTTACTCATAAAATCATCTAAGTTGATAGCCTGTGCAGAAATAATAGCCCTTGGGGTCTTCTTGATTTCAAATGGATTCTTACTCATAACTCTAATATTTTAAATTAAACAAAATAATTCTTTGTGTGCAAAGGTATACACATTATTGTTATTTAGCTGGACTATTCCATATATAAACGGCAGAAACACCCTTAGAAGTCATTTTCGATACCTCGTAGGTATATGAACCTTCTAAGGTCATTTCATTAAGTTGAGAGGCAGCCTTGTCACAGTTTGACTTGATCTTCTCATCACCACCGGGATAAGATGTGAACTCGTCAGACGAGACACCAAGTGCAGCCTTAAAAACATCATCAATAAGTGCAGCCTCGGTCAGAGTACCATTCATTTTAGTGATGCCGAGTTTGTAATACAAGAGAGTTTCATCATCATTACTACTTGAGCATGATGAAAATGACACACTAACAGCCATCACGCACACCAGTGCGAACATAGCGAACAAAATCTTTTTTACTTTCATTTTTATATTAATTGATTAAACTATTGGGGTAATGATCATCTACTTACACTTGATGTCCTTGAACTGCCAAGTGCTGGAGGGCTCGATGAAGTCGAACTCCGTCGCATTTTCTACAAGACGAGCTTCGTGATTTCCATTGGCATCAATGAATATACAGTGACTCGCTTACGGGAACACCGTTAATTTCTTACCGCAAAGGTACTCAAAAACAACAAAGATAGCAAAGTCTAAATCGCTACGAGTGTTTTTTTTGCATTAGCTGAGACTTTTTGCATTAGCTGATAGTCGTCCTGCCCCCACATATACGTTCATTAACGAAATTTCAACATCGTCAACCACCGACAAAATGGTAAAAAACAAAATTAATTTTATGAGAACTCACCCGATTTCAAGGAAAAAGTAGTAATTTTGCAGCGTAAATGCAGCAATAATAAAACGATATGCCTGAACAGATAACTCCATTGTCGATACTTTATCTCCTGCTCCACGGTGCAGGAACTGCCGTATCCTTTGTGCTGTTCCTCTACCTGTTGCTGTGTCGGGGCAAGGCTATCGCGCCCGACATCACGCCACCCGCCCAACTGCGCCGCTGGGCAGCGGCATTATTCGCTATCATGGCCATGACCCACATTTGGTGGATACTATTCTATACGTACTCGGGCGACACCAACTCAGTGATTTACGGGCTACTCGTCGCTATCGACTGTATGGCACTACCCCCCGTCTTCGTCGGCACACTGCTGACCATGCTGCAGGACCGCCGCCGACCACTGTGGCCCATTGTAGTCGTCATGACGCCCTGCGCAGTGATCGCAGTGCTGCAAACCGCCATGCCATCCATCGACCTCACGACCCCGAACAAGGTCTATGGGCTAGTCCTCATTGTGGCCTTCATTATATATATGATGGTGGCCGTGAGACAATATGGGCGGTGGCTACGTGACAACTATGCCGACCTGGAGCACAAGGAGGTGTGGCTCAGCCTTACGCTGCTCATCGGCCTCATGCTATTGCTCATAAGTTATGAATATACCGACAACTACGTGATGTGTACCATCGCCCACCTCCTCGGATTTCCGCTGGCGGGTCTCCTGCTATGGCGCGTGGAGACATTGAAAGACCTGAGCACCGACAGCCTCACCCCCCACTTGGCCCCAAGTGACGCTTGCCTAAACAAGGCCCCCTCTCCCAAGGGCGAGGCTTCCCATATCGGCCAACTGCTGGCGAAGCACTGCGAGGACACGCAGCTTTACCTGCAGACAGACCTGACCTTGTCGCAACTCGCAGCAGCAGTCGGAGTGAACCGCTACTATCTCAGCCAGTATTTCGCTAGTCAGGATACAAGCTACTATGAATACATTCACGACCTCCGCATAAGTCACTTCGTGGCCCGCTACCGCGAGCTTGCCGCTGCTCATGAGCCCATTGGTGCTCAGCAGCTGGCCTACGAGAGCGGTTACCACAGCTACAGCACCTTCAGCACCGCCTTCAAGCAACGCATGCACAAGAGCGTCACCGCCTGGATGCTCGAAGAGCGGTAGCTCATGTAACAAAAGAACCGTCCCTCTGTCACATTATCCCTCTGTCACACCTCTGTCACACCTAGTCCAAAATCAAGGTGACAGGTCATTGATCTGTTCCCCAAAGATAAGAATAGAGAAACGGAAGTCATCGTGTGGCTTCCGTTTCTTTTTCGTTGTCAGCCCGCGTGCCCCCTCTGTCACCTCGAGCGCAGTCGAGAGGTCTCATCATCTCGCGCTGGCAGAGGCTTTTGCGACACGTCCACACCGTTTCATTGCCGATTTGTCGCAGATAGCAGCTGGTGTCGCCACAACCTCAGGCAAAAGTCTGGAGAATTTTTGCTTATCCCCGAAAACCGCCTTACCTTTGCATCGTCGAAAGGAAACAGACGACAAGATAAAAAACAGTAAGTTGAACAATTAAAAAGATTAAAGTTATGAAGACAAATAGTTTTAATGCAAAGAAGATGCTCATGAGCACACTTGCAGCAGTTGCTTTCTCATTCGTGTTTACCACTGGTGGAAATGCAAGAACCATAGGTATAGGAGAATCCTCCCAGTATGAAGCTTCAAAGTGCGAAGTTATAAAGGCATCAAGTGATAACGGTCGAGAGCCAACGAAAGAAGAAACCTTCTGGGAAGTGGTCAAAAAATATATTTGGCCTTACCGCTAACATCTTTTATTCATCAAACAATAAGCAAAGCGTTCTG
>CACZTJ010000017.1 GCA_902784065.1 uncultured Prevotellaceae bacterium
TTATGGACGGGAGATGGGAATGCAGGTGCTGCGTGGCGATGCTGAGCTGATGGCGGATGGTTCGAAGGCTATCAGTTCATCAGTCATCCGGGAACTTTTGGTGGAGGAGGGCAGGGTGGAGCTGATGCCCCAATATCTGACTCGCCCCTATATGATACAGGGCCGTGTGATGCCAGGCGAGCATATCGGTCACCAACTGGGTTATCCAACGGCTAATCTGGAGCCGGAGGATGCCCGTAAGCTGATTCCTGCCCCTGGGGTATATGCCGTGTGGGCTCAGCTGGAGGGAGAGCAGCAACCGAGGCCTGCCATGATGAACATCGGGCACAGACCAACCTTTGATGGACATCAGCAGACGCTGGAGGTGAATATTCTCGATTTCAGCGGTGATCTTTACGGACAGACATTGAATATCTCGTTTGTGGCCGACGTTTTGATTCTCCTGAGGCGCTGGTTGCCCAGTTGGAGATGGATAAGGAACAAGTTAAACAGCTATTAAAATGAAGAATGCAATTATTTATACAATTATATTTGCTGCCATTCAGATTGTGGTGAGTTTCGGTGTGCAGGGTGCCTATGTGTTGATATATGGCCCTGAGGCAAAGCTGGATGCTGTTGGTATGATTATCACAATGGCGGTGTTCAGCGTGGCGGTGATGGCGCTCTTCCTACTGACAAAGTGGGCTGAGGTGTCGCGCCATTGGGTGCGCACGCGCCCTTGGGCAGTGCTTTTCTGGTGCGTGATGGCTGCCTTGGGTGTGATCGTTCCCTCTACTTGGTTGCAGGAGCAGTTGCCTGAGTTGCCGAATATGATGGAGGCAGAATTTGCATTGATTCTGAAGGAACGAATGGGTTATTTTGTGGTGGGTCTGCTGGCACCGTTGGCTGAGGAGCTGGTGTTTAGAGGAGCCGTCTTGCGAGCCTTGCTCCGTTGGCACAAGAATGCTTGGGTAGGCATTGCCATCTCAGCAGCCCTGTTCGCTCTCATTCATATGAATCCTGCTCAGATGCCCCATGCTTTTCTTGTAGGATTGTTGTTGGGCTGGATGTATTATCGCACGGATAGCATCATACCAGGCGTGGTGTTCCATTGGGTGAACAATACGGTGGCTTATGTGCTGTATAATATCTATCCCGATCCCTCGCTGAAGCTGGCTGATATCCTTGGTGGAGAGCAGTCGGTGTGGCTTGCATTGGGTTTCTCGCTGCTGATATTCCTGCCGGCATTGTTCCAGATGAACCTGCGGCTGAAGAAATAATCCCTAAAAATGACAGGAAATGAAGAGGGCTGCCAGACATCTCTGAGCAGCCCTTACTTCTGTGTTAGTATCTTTTTGAAAAATTTGAGAGAATGAGAAACTTCACAGCTTCTACTACGTGTTTAAATTTTAGTTATTATTAAAGAAAGCATAGAAAAAATTCTTATTCAACTAAGGTCGGATTGTCTGTTTTAGCCTCCTTGAGACTATCTGTGACGTTCTCTGCCTGAATAGTGTTCAGCATATTCACAGAGTCAACCTTTTCTTTATGGAACTTGGCATAGGCATCCTTCGGATCGTCCCATCCCCATTCCCATGGAGCCTGAGCAGCATTGCCCAGCGTGAGCACGATGGCTACGATGGCTGCGGCTCTGAAAAGAGGAACCAATCGGCTTCTGAGTGTAACGGTCTTAGCTACGGGAGCCTCGCCGATCTGCTGCAGGATGCGTGTCTCGAAGTCTTCACCCAGGGGCTCTTCCTTCTCCTGCTCGTACGTGAACAGCGCCTGATATTTCCTGAGAGCCTCAGGTATCTCTTCTTGGCTGAAGAAGGCGCGCAGGATAGCCTCTTCCTGAAGTGTGGTCTCACACGCCCAGTAGCGCTCCAAGAGTTGTTCGATGTACTTATAATCCATATTCCTCTGTTTCTAAATATTTCTGTCGGATGGCCTGGCGGGCTCTGAAGATGTTGACTTTCACTTGATCCTCACTGATGGCCATAATTTTTGCAATCTCTTTGTAGCTCTTGCCTTCGACATCGCGCAGCTGCATAACGCTTCGCTGCTTCTCTGGCAGGCTATTGATGAGGCGGCGTATCAGTGCAATCCGGTCTTGCTGCATCGCCTGTTCCTCTGGATTGGATGTGTAGCTGTTGTCGGGAGCGTCGTGCTCTCCTTCGATCAGACTTTGGTTCTGGTTATCCATTCGCTTCATCTTGTCGAGTGCCAAGTTGCGGCAGATGGTCAGGCAGAAAGCTTCTATTGAGTCGATCTGATCCCATTGGTCTCGCCTGTTCCAGACTTTGATCATCGTTTCCTGGACAATATCTTCCGACTCCGCAGGGTTGAGAGTGATGCGGAGGGCAAGCCTATGGGGGAAAGTTACAATAAATGGCGAAAAATTTTCGCCATTTACCGTTTTATGATTGTTCCGTGCTGACCATCGATGGCTGTGGCAAGGGTGATGATGACTCTTTCTACGCCTGCGTCGATGGCAGAGAGGGCATTCTCGATCTTTGGCAGCATGCCACCGCTGATGGTGCCGTCGGCCTTATATTTAATAAAGTCCGCGCGTGTGATAGTAGGAATCACACTCTCATCATCATCGGGATTGCTGAGCACACCTTTCTTCTCAAACGAGAAGATGAGCGTTACGTCGTAGTAGGGTGCTAGAGCCTTGGCTGTCTCACTGGCAATCGTGTCGGCATTCGTATTCAGGATATGTCCTTCACCGTCGTGTGTCAGAGGCGCCATCACAGGGGTGATGCCTTCCTCAATCAGACGGCTGAGCATCTTGCCGTCAGCCTGATCCACATCGCCTACAAAACCGTAATCGATGCCATCCTTGATGGGTCGCTTATGGCTGCGGATCACATTGATATCGGCACCCGTCAGTCCTAGCGCATTCACACCGTTGGCCTGAAGACGGGCCACGAGGTTCTTATTCACCAGACCGCCATAGACCATCGTTACCACACTGAGCATATCGGCGTCAGTGATGCGGCGCCCGTTGACCATCTTCGACTCGATGCCAAGTTGAGAGGCTACCTGTGTAGCTCTGCGGCCTCCGCCATGCACAAGCACCTTGCGCCCCTCAATGGCACTGAAGTCCTTCAGGAGTTGTGCCAGCTGGACTTCATCCTCAACGACAGCCCCGCCTACTTTTACAATCGTGAGTTTCTCTTTCATTATTCCAGATATGTATAACCGTAAAGACCGCTGCGATAGTTGCTCAGGAACTCTTTTCCTTCTTCGAGTGAGATCTTACCTTGTTTCACACTCTTAGCCACCCACACCTCAAGCTGGCGCACAAGCTTCTTGGGGTCGTATTGCACGTAATCGAGAACCTCAGCCACAGTCTCACCATCGATGATCTGATCGATGTGGTAGCCACCGTCTTTCTCTGAGATATGTACGGCATTCGTGTCGCCAAAGAGATTATGCATATCACCCAGGATCTCCTGATAGGCGCCTACGAGGAACACACCCAGATAATAGGGCTCATTCTTCTTCAGAGGATGCACAGGCAACGAGTGGGAGTTGTTACGGTTAGTAACGAAATTGGCTATCTTGCCGTCAGAGTCGCAAGTGATATCTTGGATGGTAGCATTGCGGGTGGGGCGCTCATCAAGTCGCTGAATGGGCATGATGGGGAAGAGCTGGTCGATGGCCCATGAGTCAGGCAGGCTCTGGAACAGTGAGAAGTTACAGAAGTACTTGTCGGCCAGCAACTTATCGATATTCATCAGCTCCTCAGGGATATGCTTCAGACTCTTGGTCAGGATGTTGATCTCATGACAGACGCTCCAGTACATAGATTCGATCTCTGCACGGGTCTTCAAGTCAACGATACCATGACTGAACAAGTCGAGCACCTCTTCACGTATCTGCTCTGCATCATGCCAATCTTCAAGCACGTTGCGTGGACTCAGGTTATCCCAAATCTCATAGAGGTCCTTTACCAACTGATGAGAGTTCTCGTCGGGCTCAAATTCCTCAGGCATCTCAGGCAGTGAAGCTGTCTCCAGCACATCAATCACCAGCACAGAGTGGTGGGCAGCCAATGAGCGTCCGCTTTCGGTGATGATGTTGGGGTGGGGCAGGTTGTTCTTGTTGGCAGCATCTACAAAGGTGTAGATACAGTCGTTCACATATTCCTGAATAGAATAGTTCACACTGCTCTCGCTTGATGGTGAACGGGTGCCGTCGTAATCGACGCCCAATCCACCACCGCAATCTACGAAATCCACATTGTAGCCCATCTTGTGCAGTTGGATATAGAATTGGGAGGCTTCACGCAGAGCAGTCTGGATGCGGCGGATCTTTGTAATCTGAGAACCGATATGGAAATGGATCAGGCGCAAGCAGTCGCGCATATCCTTCTTGTCAAGTAGTTCGAGGGCTTCCAAGAGTTCAGCGCTGGTAAGGCCGAACTTAGAGGCATCACCACCACTCTCTTCCCATTTTCCTGAACCTGAAGAAGCCAATTTGATGCGGATACCGATGTTGGGTCTCACGTTCATCTTTTTAGCCACCTTCGCGATGATGTCGAGTTCGTTAAGTTTCTCTACCACAATGAAGATACGCTTACCCATCTTCTGAGCCAGCAAGGCCAACTCAATGTAACTCTGATCCTTGTAGCCGTTGCACACGATGATAGAGTCGCTCTGACACTGCACAGCAATCACGGCATGGAGCTCAGGCTTGGAACCAGCCTCTACACCCAGATTGAATTTCTTGCCGTGAGAGATAATCTCCTCTACGACGGGCTGTATCTGGTTGACCTTGATGGGATAGACCACGTAATTCTCTCCCTTGTAGTCGTACTCCTGAGCGGCTTTCTTAAAGCAACTCCACGTCTTCTCAATTCGATTGTCGAGGATATCGGGGAAGCGGAGCAATACTGGGGGCGTTACATCACGCAGGGCCAGCTCGTCCATCACTTCACGCAGATCGATTTGCGTATCGTTCTTACAAGGTGTGACATAGACATCGCCCTTATCGTTGATGCCGAAATAAGAAGTGCCCCAACCGTTGATGTTGTAGAGCTCCTTCGAATCTTCAATGGTCCATTTCTTCATAGGTCTAATAATGCTTTTAATTTCTCGACGCTGATCTTGATTTTCTCGTAATTATCCATCAGGCTGACATCCAGGGTATATTGAGCCTTGGTGTAATAGGGCTCACGCTTCTCAAGCTGTTCACGGATAAAGGTTATCAGCTCTTCCGGGCTCTTGCCTTTTAACAAGGGGCGCTCCGTCTTACCCATCAGCAGATGATCATAGAGCACCTCAGGGCTGGCCTTGAGATAGACCACTTTTCCCTGCTGGTTCAGATAGTCCATGTTATCAAAGAAACAAGGTGTGCCACCACCACAGCTGATGATGACATTCTCAAACTCTGCCACCTCATGCAGCATATTGTATTCTATCTTGCGGAAACCCTCTTCTCCCCGTTCGGCAAAGATCTGTGCCACTGATTTGCGCATGCGACTTTCGATATACCAGTCGAGGTCGTAGAAGATGATACCCAGATCCTTCGAGAGTGCCTTGCCGATAGTGGTCTTACCAGCACCCATATAGCCTATCAGGATAATACGTGTCATGCCTTAGCTTTTCTTTACCGGCTGTGCCTGGATGATCTTCATGCACTCGTCATAAGTCAGCTCTTTAGCCCGCTCATGCATAGACTTTGGCAGTCGGTAGTTCTTGCCGTCATAGCTCAGGTATGGACCATAACGACCGTTGAGTACCTCAAGTTTCGTATCTTCCAGGAAAATCTTCAGATGTTTCTGTGTTTCCTGCTGACGCTTCTCCTTAATGAGTTCGATAGCCTCGTCGAGGGTGATGCTCAGAGGATCGACATCTTTTGGCAGTGAGGTGTATTTGCGGTTGTGCAGGATATAGGGTCCAAAGCGACCAGCACCGATGGTAACGGGTTTACCCTCAAAGTCACCTAACTCGCGTGGCAAATTGAAAAGATCCAACGCCTCTTCGAGAGTGATGGTCTCCATCGACTGTTCTTTAGGCAGCTGTGCAAATTGGGGCTTCTCCTTATCCTCGGCACTACCAATCTGTACCACAGGGCCGAAGCGACCAATCTTCACAAATACGGGACGTCCGCTCTTTGGATCGGCACCAAGCATGCGCTCACCAGCCTTATGGCGCTTACGACTGTTCATCGTATTTTCCACGGCAGGCTCAAAACTCTTGTAGAAATTACGCATCATATCCTTCCACTCCTCATCGCCTTCAGCAATCTTATCGAAGTCTTGTTCTACTTTGGCAGTGAAGTTATAGTCCATGATATCCTCGAAGTTATCCATCAGGAAATCGTTCACCACGATACCAATATCGGTAGGTAGCAGCTTGCCCTTTTCAGAGCCTACTACCTCCTTGCGGGTCTTCTGTGTAATCTGCTTTCCCTTCAGGGTAAAGATGGTGTAAGGATGGTCTTCACCTTTCTTGTCGCCTTTCTGTACATATTCACGCTGCTGAATGGTAGAGATGGTAGGGGCGTAGGTAGAAGGACGGCCGATACCCAACTCTTCCATCTTATGTACCAGGCTGGCCTCAGTATAACGCTGTGGACCCAGGCTGAAACGTTCTGTAGCAATAATCTCTCGGCGTGTCAGTTCCTGTCCCTTCTTCATCGGAGGCAGAATATGACCAAATTCTTCCTGCTGATCATCCTCGTCAGACGATTCACGATAAACTTTGATGAAACCATCGAACTTCACCACCTCACCCTGAGCAACAAACTGCTCATCGGTGCCGCTGATACTGATGTTAACAGTGGTCTTCTCTATCTCTGCATCTGCCATCTGGCTGGCAATGGTGCGTTTCCAGATTAACTCATACAGGCGCTTCTCCTGACTGGTGCCTTCAATCTCTGACTGATCCATATAGGTAGGACGGATGGCTTCGTGAGCCTCCTGAGCACCTTTGGCGCTGGTATGGTACTGACGTGTCTTGCTGTAATTGTTACCATAGAGGCGGATAATCTCCTCCTTGCTGGCACCCAGACAAAGCTTTGAGAGGTTTACAGAGTCGGTACGCATATAGGTGATGCGTCCGTTCTCATACAAGTGCTGAGCAACCATCATCGTCTGACTCACGGTGAAGCCAAGTTTTCGGGCGGCTTCCTGTTGCAGGGTAGAGGTGGTGAAAGGAGGTGCGGGGGTGCGCTTAACAGGCTTCTTGCTGATGCTCTCCACGCTAAAGGTTGCATCCTTGCACTTCTCCAAGAAGGCTTTTACCTCTTCCTCTGTCTTGAAACGGCTGCCGAGTTGAGCCTTTACCTCTGTGGCAGAGCCGTCGGCATTGATGATGGCAAACACGCCATTCACATTATAATAAGTCTCGCTCTTGAAATTCTGAATTTCACGTTCGCGCTCTACTATCAGGCGTACAGCTACACTTTGTACACGACCAGCTGAGAGGGCGGGCTTCACCTTGCGCCAAAGCACAGGTGACAGTTTGAAACCTACGATACGGTCCAAAACACGACGAGCCTGCTGGGCATTCACCAGATTCATATCCAGATGGCGCGGATGCTCAATGGCTTCCAGAATAGCGGGTTTGGTAATCTCGTGGAATACGATACGGCTGGTCTTGTCCTTGTCCAGTCCCAGTACCTCACACAGATGCCATGAGATGGCTTCTCCCTCGCGGTCCTCATCGGATGCGAGCCATACTCTTTCTGCCTTTTCTGCCTTTGAGCGCAGGTCGGCTACAAGTTTTTCTTTCTCTTCGGGAATCTCGTATTCTGGTTCGAGTGTTTCGTCATCGATACTCAGTTCCTTCTTCTTCAAGTCGCGTATATGGCCGTAGCTCGACATCACTTTGAAGTCTTTTCCTAAGAACTTCTCAATAGTCTTCGCCTTGGCAGGAGACTCTACAATCACTAAGTTTTTCTGCATACTTTGTCTCGTTTTATTCTTTCGGGCTGCAAAAGTAAGCAAAAAACTCGCTCACACCTTATTTATATATAGGAATTTTAGTTTTATTAACGATTGAGCATCAGAAAACGATGTACGCCTTCACGTATCGAACGGAGTCCAAAACGCTCTACATACACCTGTCGCAAGGGAATCCAGCTACCAGCTGCCGCATCGTCGGCGGCTTGAATCTCAGCACCTTCATCAGCATGACAGAGATAGAACATATCGAGCGTGTGGATATCCATACCTGAATAGCGATAGATATTTGGGATGGAGAACAGATATTCCACCTCTTTGATATCAAGCCCTGTTTCCTCTTTGATTTCACGGATGATGCCTTGCTCACCCGACTCGTCGTTATCAACAAACCCACCAGGCAAGTCGAGTGTACCCTTGGCGGGCTCTTTACCACGTTGCACCACCAGCAGTTCATCTTTGCTGTTCAGGATGAAAGCTGCTGTTGCCGAGCTGGGGTTCTGATAATAGGTGAATCCGCAGCTTGAGCAATGTTTGCTTTTGGCGTTATGCTCCTCAAATAGTTTACTGCCACACTTCGGACAGTATTTGAATAAATCCAATGGATGATCTTTCATAAGGCAGATTACCAGTTATCCGTACGGAAGGGGAACAGAGGCAGGTTAGCACCGTTCTTCACGTTTCCGAGTTGGAAGTTCTTAAAACAATAGCGCACAGCCACAGGTTTCTTGACCTCAGGCGAGGTGATTCTGATGGCTTCATCCCAATAGCCACCTCCTTCGCGCCAGAAGTGTTGGGCTGCAGCAGGATGGAAAACCTTATCTTCGCCAGCGAGTTCAAAACCTTCCATACCCTCAAAGGGGGCATCTGTGTGGTAGTTGTTGTCAAGGTGGATAAAGACGGCATCACCTTCGATTTTCATATCCTTAAAGGTAGAACTCTGGTAGAGAATACCCTCAAAGCCATAGTCACGATTCAGTGCAGCATAAGCCAGGCGCTCGCCCACCTGTTGCTTTTGTGTGGGGTGAATCTGTGAGAACTCATAGGGATATACCAGATCGTTGGTGCATACCAGCGCACTATTGGGAATAATCTGTGAAGCTTTGAACTGCTGTTCCCTAAGCAGGGCACCACTGATGGCGTTCACATCACCATCATCATAAGCCCATGGTGCTATCTGCACGAAATAGAAAGGTATCTCACCAAGACCGAATTGCTGGCGCCACTGATCCACAAGCAGTTTCATACGTTGTGAATACTGGTCACCAGGATCACCCACGTTCGAACATCCCTGGTAATAGAGGATGCCTTTCACGGTGAAGTTCAGGATGGGGTTGAATGTGCCGTTACCCCAGAGCAGCGAGCGATGGTAATCCCATTTGTCCCACTTCTTGCAGATAGCCACCGAGTCAGTAGGGTCGCTGGTATATTTCTCCAGATTCTCCTTGGTCAGCCAGCTCTCCACTCGCGAACCTCCTTTATTAGCTTCAATCAGTCCGATGGGAATATCCAGTGCCTGATGCACCGTACGGGCAAAGAAATAGCCTGTAGCCGAGAAATCACCCACCGTGTTGGGCGAACAGATGCGCCACTCGCATAGGGCATCATCCTGTGGCTCAGCACGCATCACGCTTGGAATCTTTACGGAGCGCACTCCTGTATGGTTGGCGGCATCGATCACCACCTGATTGTAGTTCTTCACGGGACACATCCAGAAACCTTTCACTGGCATCTCCATGTTCGACTGTCCTGCGCAGACCCATACCTCGCCACTCACCACATTGTGAATCGTCAGGGGTTCTCCATCGTCGAATGTAATCGAAAGTGGGTCGTATGAGGCTTTGGGTGTCTTCACCTTCACCAGCCATTTACCGTTCTTATCGGCCTTAGCGGTGGCTACCTGATTGCTCCACGAGGTTGTCACCTTTACTGTCTTACCAGGCTGAGCCCAACCCCAGAGACGGGCATCAGTTTGTTGTTGTAACACCATGTTGTCGCCGATGAGATGAGGCAATCTTACTTTGGCCTGAGTACTAATAGTCAGGGCTACGAGGGCTGTGAGAAGAATCAATCGTTTGTGCATGATAGAATCAATTTTAAGTTCTTGTCTGCAAAGATAGTTAATTATTTGTAAACTATGCCATTTCTGCTTGTTTTTTATTATCTTTGCATGCAAAAATCATTGAAACTAAGAATGAAAAGACTCAAATTATTGTTTACCATGTTGCTGTTAACAATATCTGCAGCGACATTTGCACAGAATGGAATGACAATGGAGCTATGGCCTAATGGCGCACCTAACGCCAGCAGTGACGTGAATGATAAGGCAGAACTGACGGTCTATCTGCCTGATGAGAAGAAAGCCACAGGGCGTGCTGTCGTATGTTGTCCTGGAGGAGGCTATAGCCATCTCGCTATGGATCATGAAGGTCATCAGTGGGCAACCTTCTTCAATAATCAGGGTATTGCACTCATCGTGCTGAAATACCGCATGCCTCACGGTAATCGCATGATTCCCATCTCTGATGCTGAAGAAGCCATGAAAACTGTGCGACGTCGTGCTTCAGAGTGGCATATCAACCCTGTTGATGTGGGTATCATGGGCTTCTCGGCTGGTGGACATCTCGCCTCTACCATTGCCACGCATTCCACTGGCGACGCAGCACCTAACTTCCAGATTCTGTTCTATCCTGTGATCACAATGGATCTGGGCTTCACCCATAAAGGCTCACATGACAACTTCTTAGGCGAAGGCCACTCGAAGAAGGAACTGCGTAAGCTGGAGGCTAATTTCAGTAATGACTTGCAGGTGAACCGCACTACCCCGCGCGCCTTCCTTGCCTTGAGCGATGACGATAAAGCAGTGCCCGCAGCCAATGGCTTTAACTATTATGAGCAGCTCTACAAGCACGATGTGCCTGCCTCTATTCATATCTATCCAACTGGTGGTCACGGCTGGGGCTATCGCGAGAGTTTTGCCTATCATTATGAGATGGTATTCGAGTTGAAAGCCTGGTTACAGAGCTTCTGATGTGATCATCACTACCATACATTAACCTCTGACGACAATGGAGAAGCTGACGCTTGCAAACAGATTGAGTATAAGGATTATGGCAGTGTTGATTGTCATATCAACTGTCATCATGTCTGTCATCTATGTGATTACCAAATCCTCTATGGCCCGTGAGGTCGAGTCGCGCTATGAAGGCATTATCCTGCATGAAAACGAGAAGATACGTGGCGTCCTCTCGGATGTGTATGTCGCAGCAATCAATAATATTAATGATGTAGAGCAGGATATTGACAATCCTGACAAGTTGCAGAAGCATCTGGAACGAATGGTACGCCAAAATATGTATATGTCGAGCTGCAGGCTGATATTCGAAACGGATTTCTATCCAGAGAAAGGTCATAACTTTGAAATCTATGCCTGGCGCGATTCTTCGGGTGTGGTCAGAGGGAAGCAAATGAATGAGAATCATCCCGATTTCTTGATACATTCCTGGTATAAAGCGGCCTTTGAAAACAAAGAAGGCGACTGGACACCACCTTATTTCGACAGAGCTGCCTCTCAACAGCTGACAACCACCTATATGACTCATATTCATGATGCTCATGGCCGCAGGGTGGGTATGCTGGGCGCTGACGTGTCGCTGGAATGGTTACGGGAGAGGCACCAGCGAATAGATAAAGAGAATCACGAGCGTTTTGAGAAAGGCTTCAAGGAACAGTCGTACAGTTTCATCATTGACCAAGATGGTACCTATCTGATTCATCCAAACGAGGATCGTGTCTTGAAGCGCAATATTCTGGATGTTACTGCTGAGACGCCCGATACGCTTGATGATGCTATGGTCCGAAAGATGATGGCAGGAGGGAGTGGTATCGAGCGGTTTATGAATGACGGCATTGACTCATGGGTATTTTACTCATTTGTGAAATATGCTGAGTGGACTGTTGTGATAGTTGTGCCTGATAACATTATCTATCATAATGGAAATGTGCTTGCATCTATTATCTTAGCAGTACTTTTCCTGGGTCTGGTACTTATCTATTTCTTGTGCAATCGGTTCCTCGTCTTCAATATGAAGCCGCTGACGCGTTTTGTAACAGCAGCAAACCAAGTGGCACAGGGACATTTCGATATCCAGCTCCCAGCGGTAAAGAGTCGTGAGATTGATGCGTTGCGCAGCGCATTTAAGGATATGCAGGCTTCATTGACAAGATATATTGGAGAACTGAGGGAGACGACGGCATCGAAGGCTGCGATGGAGCAGGAGCTGAAGATTGCCAGCGACATTCAGATGCGGATGCTGCCGAAGCGCTATCCGCCGTTTCCTGAACGTACTGATATTGACATCTATGGTGAGGTGGTAACAGCTAAGGAGGTGGGTGGCGACCTCTTCGATTTCTTCATCCGCGACGAGAAACTCTTCTTCAGTATCGGCGATGTAGCTGGCAAGGGTGTGCCTGCATCACTGGTAATGGCTGTGGCACGTTCGATGTTCCGTAGTGCGTCGATGCTGAACACCTCGCCGAAGCTGATTGTAGAGTCCATCAACAGATCGGTATGTCAGAGCAATGACTCCTATATGTTCGTTACTCTCTTTATGGGTGTGCTCGATCTGGCCACAGGCAGGCTGCTCTATGCGAATGCCGGGCATGAGCCTCCTGTGCTCGTTGGGTCTAACACCCGTTTTATCCCTGTTGAGAATAATATCCCATTGGGTCTTCGCCCGGATTGGGAATATTCTGAACAGGAGGTGATGATTAATCAGGGTACGACGATCTTCCTATATACCGACGGATTTACCGAGGCAGAAACGGTGGGCAAAAAGCAGAACGGACGCGACAGAATGTTTAAGGAGGCGATCCGACTGGCTGCTAAACGACTGGACTCGCGCACTTTTGTGAAGGACATCCGACTGACGGAGCGCCAGTTTGTGAACTTTATACCGCAGATGGATGATATCTCACTATTAGCCATCAAATATATAGGCAATCTCAAGCCTGGTATTTACCATAGGAGCATCTTGCTATCGAATGATGTACAGGAGGTTCCTGTATTGTCTGTCTTTATAAGTGGCATATGCGAAGATATGCACTTTGATAAGCTGACAAGGGCTGGTGTCAATCTGGCTATTGAGGAAGCGGTGGTTAACGTGATGAACTATGCCTATCCTAAAGCGACAAAGGGTGACATCCACCTGACGGTTACAGCCGAAAACGAGATCGTCAGTTTCGTGCTTAGGGATAATGGCAAGCCATTTGATCCTACCGCTGTTGAGAAAGTGGATGTGGAATCGCATGTGGGCCGTCGTTCCATGGGTGGACTGGGCGTTCATCTGGTTCGTCACTATATGGATGATGTGAGTTATGCCTATGTCGATGGTCAGAATGTGTTGACGATGCAGAAGAAACTTAATACAACTAATAATACGAAATAAAATGGAAGCAACAATTCGAAAAGATGACAACAATCGGGTTACCCTGATCCTTGACGGACGTCTTGACACATCTGTCACGCAACAGACCGAAAAAGAGGTAGAGCCCCTTTTCAGTTACAAAAACTATGAGATTGTGATCGATTGCAGCCGTTTAGAGTACATCTCATCCAGTGGCCTGCGTCTGCTCATGGCTATCAACCAGCGTTGTTGCGCCAATCATTGCGACCTGTATATCAAGGGATTATGTGAAGAGGTGTACGACGTGTTCCAGACTACAGGATTCGTACATCTGTTCCAGATCAAGTAACGGGACGCCGGATAGCGACAAAATAGTTGGTAACTTCACCCTCAGCATTATAAAGTGGTTGACGGGAGAGAGCAATGTCTTTGTCGCCTAGTTCCTTCATGGCCTGATTCTCAACGATGAGATGCCCGTTGTTGTCGTAGAATGAGATGGCTACGAAGGGATTGCACAGAATGGCGTTGTACTTATGTGTAAGGTCATGTGCTGCCTGATTGTCCTCTATCGCATAGAACTTTTCCATCTTTGGTGCTAGACTGATGATCCCACTGAGCACGTTGGTGTTACGATGTATATGCCTGGTATGTGCCAATAGGAACAGGATGAGCCCGCAGAAAATGAAGGCGAGGAAAAGTAGGGCAATAGCGATATAAAGTGCTATTGGTGCAGCCTCAGACTCGGTGAATTCAGGATTTTTCCATCGCTCTTGAATAGCAGCAATGTCGCCAACTTCTTTCATTCGCGTGAACTCATCATCCATCTGTTCGATGAGTTGATGGTCTTTGCCGATGAAACGGGTCTCAGCAATGAAATCATCACTGGTACGACAATAGTTGATAACGTTCTTCGAGACGAAATATGTCGGTGCGTTTATCTCTCTGCTATCTGCCAGGATGATATCGGCATTACCCTGTTTGAAGATCAGGAGTGCCTCGTCCAGATTCTGCATGACAATCTCGCAAGGCAACCCCATCTGCTCTACGACAGCTTTTGCAATAACTGCACAATAGCCCGATGGGTAATCATGATGGTCTGCAGAGGAAGAATAACTATTGTCGCAGACTATCACAACAGGACGTTGACTGTTATACCTGTTGGTCAGTGCCTGTGCCATTGCCTGTAATACGCCTGCCAGCAACAGGATGAAGGTGATATATCGGTGTTTCATACGCAGAAAACAAATAAGCCTATTAATTCTTTTTTATCATTGTGAACAGTCTTCATCTGGAAGTCAATGGCGTGACTGCCTACAGTTAGGAAGCCACGATGCCCGTCAGCATCTTTCAGATTGGTGAAGGCGGTGAAGAATAATTTGTTGATGTGTACGCGTTTCTTGACCATCTCGTCGATGTCACACTCAAACAGTTCGCTGGCCTTGGGGTTGGCATTCATAAGAATACCATCGCTATTGAAGTAGATAACGCCCGACTCATCGTTGTAGAATACTGACAGATAGCGCAGAGACCGCTCTGCGTTCACTTTTTTTAGGCGAAGTTCTTTGGTGATGTCTTTCTTGCCGGCGACAATCACCAAGGGCTTGCCTCTCCTGGTATGGCGTAACACTGTGAGGTCAACCACGAAGTCGTGAAGTTCCTGGTCGCCACATTCCATATCCTTAGCTCTCAGCTCGAGTGTCTCCTCCTGTTCTTCGTGGCCCTTGTCATCCACATGACGGGTAACAAGTCGCTCAAGAGCTGCTGTGAGCTTTGTGGCATCCTCCTTGCTATAGCGCTTCATGAATTCATTGGCATCATAGGTGTCAGCGGGGTGACCATCTTCATTGTACCAAATGAACTGCTGTTTGTTGACGAGGTAGGCCCAGAATCTCACCTTACCACTCTTGGCTATCCGGGTAAATTGGCTTGCAAGTTGTTGGTAGCGTGCAGTAGTGCGCTGATCTCTTTGCCTTACGCGTATGAAAAGATATAGGATAACGGCGAAGAACAACAAAGCTAATCCCGCGAAATACCACTCCCAGATAGGGCGTTGGGGCGCCTCGCGGTCAGGATAGAGCCATTTCTTTCCCAACTCCGCCAACTGGTTGGCGGCACAAAGTTCGGCATAGGTCTTGTCGATCAAGTCAAGCAGATGTTGGTCGTTTGACAAGAACTTGGTTTCTCCGTGGGGCATACTCACAGGAGTCAGCATCAGGTTGTCCAGCTGATAGTGTTTGATGAGCCATTTCAGCGTGGGGGTATTCCAGACAATCTGTCCTTCACCTTTTGCGTTGATGTCCTGAATAGCTTGGGCAATGTCGTGACTCACGATGGCATGATCGCCCCACCCGTAATCTACCATCAGATGATGGCACAAGCTAGAGTCCTTGACAATTACCTGCTGATTCTTGAGGTCGCGGAAAGACTTGATGGTCACTTCCTGACTTTTGGGGGTGGCAACACTTTGGGTGAGTAGGGTGATAGTCGTACGGCCATAATGCCCATATTTCTCTTCATACACATCGCCAAGGCCCAATATGAGGTCTGCCTTTCCGTCTTTCAGGTCTTGAAGCACTTCTTGATGGTTCTTCAGACGGACAACATACGGGATATGTAGCTCTTGCATCAGCAAACGGAGTAGGTCAATGCAATAGCCTTCTGGTTCCCCCTTGTCGTTTAGGAAGGAAAAGGGCCAGATGCTCTCAGAGTCCTCAAAAACCAGAGGTCTATCCTCAGTATAAGTGATAACGCTGTCCGACAGGGCGGATACGTTGACGGTTAATAGTGAAAAGCATAGTATGGTTATCAATAGTCTTCCCATATGTGCATGGTTTTTAATTAAGAAAGTTTTGCAAAGGTAGGTATTTTTTTCAAAAAACCAAGAAAAAATGAAAATTATTTGTACCTTTGCCACCAGAACAAGTCCATGAAATTTGAAATGATCAGTAAAACAGAACAGAGATATGAACCGAAAGATTAATTATTTTTTACTAACCGTTTTCTGCCTGATAAGTCTAAATGTTGTGGCAGAAGAGAACCTCCAGATTGTGAAAATGCAGTCTGAAATGTTGAGACTTATCAGCACGCCAGACAAAGACAAGTTCACTGAGGTTGTAGAGCAATTGAAAGCTGAATGCCAGAAGCAGGGCGATGAACGTATGTTCTATATCGCCTGGGGTAACCAATCTATCTACGAGGCTACCCACCAGAATTATATGAAAGCCGAGGAGATTGTTAATAAAATTTCTGAGTATGCTGCCGATCAGAACAGTTATTGGGGCAACTATATCGTTTTGCATACCAAGGCAGTGAACGCGCTACAGAAGCAAGACTATCAGGAAGCTGAGGAGGGATTCAAGAAAGCTGTTGATTTCAGGCATAAATATTTCCCTGGTGAGAGTGCTGGCGATGACCTGCAGGAGCTGATGAAGATAGCTAACCACCGTAAGGATCAGAAAGCAGGTCTGAAGTATGCTCGTCAGATTCTGGCTGAACCCAATGTGGCTCCCATCCATAAGGGCAGAGCTCTCTTCCGCCTCAGTCAGTTTGCTTTCAATCAGAACAACAAGGAACTATTTGATAGCATTTACAATGAGCTTCAGACTCTTAAGGCGTCAGACGGCATAGGCACAGTTGAGCCCGTAGTAGAGGTCAATCATCAGATTCTCAATGGTAACTATGATGAGGCTCTGCGTCTCTGCCAAGACCTCTCACCGGCGAGTCGTGCCGAGCGTATGGCTGTGATTTATCACCGTATGGGTAATAATGATAAGGCCTATGAATATATGGCGAAGTTCAAGAAAATCAACGATTCTATCGTGCTCGTTTCTCATGGAAATGTTGTAGCCAGCTGCTTTGTGCAAATGAACAATGAACGTATGAAGCTGGAACAGAAACTATTGGAAGACGAGAACGCCCAACTGAAGCGTTGGTTCCTCTTCACCATCATCGGTGCTATCGTCATCATTCTCGCTATTGTGCTTTGGGAGCATCGTCGCCGTATTAAGCACTTGGAGAAGGAAAATGCCCGACTTGATAAAGCTCGTCGGAAAGCAGAGAAAGCCTTTGATATGAAAAACGAGTTTATCACCCATATCACCAATGAGCTTCGAGCACCGTTGAATCCCATCGAAGGATTCTCGGACATCCTTGGAACCAAAGATTATGAGTTGCAGGCTGATGAACGTGAGGAGTTGAGCCATCTGATCAAGAACAGTTCAAAGCATATTACTAGGCTTATTGATGAATTGGCTGAGTTGTCGCTCTATGAGAGCAAGAAGTCGTTACCAGTGAACTATACCCTCTCGCCCAATCATCTTTGTCGGCACATGGTGGATACTATGCGCCCCCGCTGCAAGGAAGGTGTGAGAATCTTTTTCGAATCAGAACTGTCTGATGATTTTGCGGTGCAGACAAACCATGAGGCCGTAGAAGCCCTTCTGAGACATCTGTTGGAGAATGCTGTTCAGCACACAGATAAGGGTGTTATCACAGTGGCTTGTTCGGAGTATGGTAATATGGTGCGTACCAGTGTGACGGATACTGGTCATGGCATCCCTGCCGAACAGAGAGAGCATGTGTTTGATACCTTCCACGAGATGGGTGACAATGTGAAGCTCAATGGACTGGGTCTCACCATCTGTCAGGCTATCGTCAAACTCTTAGGCGGAAGGATATGGCTTGACAACGATTATCACGAAGGATCTCGCTTTATCTTTGAGCTTCCTTCTAAATAACACAAAAAAAGGCAAAAATTTGTTTAGTTTAAGATTTTATTATACCTTTGTGCCCAAAAAATGAACTTTTTTAATAAAAAAATAACGAATATGAAAGCAATTAACTGGGCTGTGGTACTTAGTACCGTATGTGCATTGGTCGCTTGCGGTGACGGTCAACCCATGCAAAATGGAACATCGTTTGAGACGATGGTTGTAGAGAAAAAGGACATTACGATTCCGTTGAAGTACAGCGCAAAGCTGAAGGGTAAGACTGACGTGGTGGTATCGCCACAGATCAGCGGACAGCTGGTGCAGATCTGCGTGACTGAAGGTCAGCTTGTCAAGCAGGGACAGACGCTCTTTGTTATCGACCAGCGTACGGCACAGGCACAGTTAGTGACGGCCGAGGCCAACCTGCAGTCGTCACTGGCAGCAGAGAATACGGCCAAGCTGACGTACGAGTCGAAGAAGAATCTGTTTGATAAGAAGATTGTGAGCCAGTATGTGCTGGACAATGCGCTGAACGACTACAAGCAGGCGCAGGCAACGACGGCACAGGCCCGTGCAGCAGTATATTCAGCGAAGGTTGACTTGGGCTTCTGCACGATTACAGCACCGGTGACAGGTCTCATCGGTGAGATTCCCGTGCGCACCGGTGATCAGGTGTCGCCAGGCACACAGCTGACAGTGCTGAGTGGTAATACCACCGTCGATGCAGAGTTCTCAATCACAGAGGGACTTGTAGAAATGGCTGTTTCCGATAGTATGACTCAGGCCGACATGAAGAAGTTTATGAATGAGTTGCCAGAGGTATCGTTCCTGTTGAAGAACGGCACAGAGTACAAGCACAAAGGACGTATCGTAAGTATGACGGGTATGGCGAACGCCACTACAGGTTCATTTGGTTTGAAAGCCACCTTCCCCAATCCGGAGGGACTCCTGAGATCAGGTATTCAGGGCACAGTGGTGGTACCAATGGAAGAGAAAGATGTGATGATGGTTCCACAAGATGCTGTTGTACGTCTGCAGGACAAGCAGCTGGTGTATCTGGTGAAGGCCGACAGCACGGCAACAGCTGTGATGGTGACAACGACGAATCCGGGCAACGGACAGGACTTCATCGTGACGAGCGGCCTCAAAGAGGGTGACCGCATTGTGACCGTTGGTGCCAACAACGTGCATGAAGGCCAGAGGGTACTTTTCCCCGAAGCACCAAAAGCAGAGAAGTAAGCTATGAAGAATAATATATTTATAAATAGGTACGTGATGGCGTGTGCCATCAGTATCGTACTGGCACTGGTGGGGTTCATTTCGATGAGCACGCTGTCCATTGAGCAATATCCCAACATTGCACCGCCAGAGGTGGAGGTTACGGCCACTTATAGTGGTGCCGACCCCAAAACCATCATTCAGTCGGTGATCTCACCCTTGGAGGAGAGTATCAACGGTGTGGATGGTATGGACTATATGGTGTCTAAGGCCACCTCAACGGGTAATGTGACCATCGACGTGTATTTCAAGCAGGGCATTGACCCCGATATCGCGACGGTGAACGTACAGAACCGCGTGTCGAAGGCAGAATCACAGCTGCCTACCGCTGTGACAAACATGGGTATAGAGACCGAGAAGCGACAGAGTAGTATTCTGCGTATCATCGGTGTACAGTGTACGAACGGCAAGTATACCGACGACTTCGTGTCAAACTACGTCGATATCAACATCAAACCGCGTATGCAGCGTATCTTTGGTGTGGGTTCCGTGACGTCATTGGGTAACACCTACGCTCTGCGTGTCTGGATGAAGCCCGACGTGTTGGCACAGTACGGTCTGACGCCTGATGATGTCAGCGAAGCCATCAACGGCCAGAGCTTCGTGACCGCTGTGGGTTCATTCGGCGAGCAGTCGAATAACAAATACCAGTACACGATGGAGTACAAGGGTACGCTGAAGGAGATTGAAGAGTTCGAGGACATCGTGGTCAAGACCACCGACGGCGGTCACGTGCTGTATCTGAAAGACGTGGCTGAAGTGGAGATCGGTGCCAAGACCTATAGCTTCATCTCTAACATCAATGGTAAGCCTGGTACCTTCATGCTGATTTTCCAGTCACCAGGCTCCAATGCTACGGAGGTAAACGAGCGTATCGACCAGATGTGTGAGGAGATGAAGGCCACGATGCCTGACGGACTGGAGTTCGTGACTTTGCAGAATGCCGACGACTTCCTGTTCGCCGCCATCCACAACGTGGTGGAGACGCTGATTATCGCCATCATCCTGGTGATCTTGGTGGTGTTCTTCTTCCTGCAGAATATCAAGGCAACCATCATCCCGTCGATCTCGGTAGTCGTATCGCTGATGGGTACCTTTATCATCGTTACATTAGCGGGCTTCTCGCTGAACCTTCTGACGCTGTTCGCACTGGTGCTCGCCATCGGTACGGTGGTTGATGATGCCATTGTGGTGGTAGAGGCCGTGATGGCGAAGATAGAAGGCGGTTTGACCGATGCTAAGGAGGCGACGCGCCAGGCTGTTGGCGAAGTGTCAATGGCGGTATTCTCGTGTACGCTGGTCTTTATGGCGGTGTTCATCCCCGTGACCTTTATCTCGGGTACATCGGGTACGTTCTTTACGCAGTTCGGTATCACCATCGCTTCGGCCGTAGGTCTGTCGTGTCTGCAGGCTCTGACCACCTGTCCTGCCCTTTGTGCCATCATGTTGAGGGTGACGGAAGGCAAGAAGGAAGGCAAGTCACTATTGTACTACACAAAGAAAGCCTACGATGCCAGCTATAATGCCCTCTTCGACAAATACAGCAAGGCTGTACAGAAGTTCATTAAGCGTCCGGCTGTGGCGTGGGGATTGATGGCTATTGCTGCTGTGCTGCTTGTCTTCTTCATGTCAAAACTGCCGTCAGGCCTCGTACCTCAGGAAGACCAGGGTAGCTTCATGGCTGAGATTAATGCACCTGAAGGTTACACGCTGGAGCAGACCTATGATGTGATGAAGCAGGTGGAAGAGAAGGTGAAGGCTATTCCCGAATTGGATAGCTATGCTGTGGTGAGCGGCTACGGTCTGATCTCGGGTCAGGGTACCAGCTATGGCTTCCTCGTGATCCGTCTAAAGAACTGGGAAGAGCGCCCAGGCAGGGAACACAACGTAGAGACAATTATGGCTCGCTTTGCGATGGCGTGTATGTCTATCAAGAACGCCAGAGTCATACCTTTCCAGATGCCCCAGATTCCGGGCTATGGTACGAGTAGTAACGTGAACCTCGTCGTAGAGGACCCCACCGACGGCGACCTGTCGGAGTTCTCAAAGAAGACCGACAACTTCCTCGCCAAACTTATGGAGCGCAAGGAAGTGACGATGGCGATGTCCACCTACTCAGAGCGATTCCCGAAGTACCGTGTTGAGGTGGATCCCGTTCAGTGCAGCCGCGCCGGCTTGTCAGCCAAGAGCGTGCTGAGCACCCTCGGTGATTACTGCAGCGGTTCCTATATCGCTAACTACAACCAGTTCGGTAAGGTATATCAGCTGTGGATTGCCGCAGCCCCAGAGTATCGCCTCGATCCCTCGTCGCTCAACAATATCTTTGTGAAGACGAGCAGCGGAAAGATGTCGCCCCTCTCAGAGTTTGTGACGCTGAAGGAGATTGTCGGTCCGTCAAACAACCAGCACTTCAACCTGTTCTCAAGTATTGAGTGTCAGGTAGTACCTGCCGACGGCTATAGCGAGGGTCAGGTGCAGGAGGTCATCAAGGAGGTGTTCAGGGAGACGATGCCTACGACATCTACCTACGAGTACAGCAATATGTCGCGTGAGACCGCAGAGATGGCCGGTTCGAATACCACTACTTTGATCTACTGTGTCTGTGTCATCCTCATCTACCTGATTATGGCGTCCTTGTATAACTCATGGTTCGTGCCCTGGGCTGTGCTGTTCAGTATCCCGTTCGGTCTGATGGGTGCCTTCGGCGTCGTTTGGATTGCCGCTCTGAGTGGTATGTCGGGTATGGAGAACAATGTCTATGTGCAGACGGGTGTCGTCATGTTGATTGGATTGTTGGCAAAGACCGCCATCCTGATTACCGAGGTGGCCTCTGAGCACCGCAAACATGGTAAGGGTATCGTAGAATCTGCCTTCATCGCTTGTCAGGAGCGTCTCCGTCCTATCTTGATGACCGTTGTCTGTATGGTTGTCGGTATGGTACCTCTCGCCATCGAGGGTGGTGCCGGTGCTAATGGTAACCGTGCCCTTGCTCTCTGTGTGATTGGAGGTATGTGTGTTGGTACCGTTTCGCTGCTCTTCGTCGTACCGGCCTTCTTCATTATCTTCCAGAAGCTCCACGAGCGTTTCCAGGGAAAGGATGAGGCAGAAGCAGTAGAAGCTGTAGAAGTGGTAAAAGAGTAAAAAGGTAAATAAGATGAAAAGACTTAGTAATATCATTGTCGCTGCAGCCGTGAGTATGATGCTCACGGGCTGCGGCCTATATAATAAATACCAGAAGACGGTGGAAGATCCCGATAATGTCTTCGGCACCACCGTTGCGGTTGGTGACACCACCTCCATCGCCCAGCTGTCGTGGCGCGAGCTGTTCACCGACCCCAAACTGCAGGCCCTTATCGAGCAGGCGCTGGCCAACAACACCGACCTGAACACCGCCCGCATCAACATTGCGAAGAGTGAGGCATCACTGAAGGCCGCCAAGTTGGCCTACCTGCCGTCGTTGTATTTTAATCCGCAGGGTACAATCTCCAGCTTCGACCGCTCCAAGGCTTCGAAGACATACAGTCTGCAGATGGACCTGTCGTGGAATCCCGACCTCTTCGGTAGCATCACCAGCAAGAAACGTGCCGCTAAGGCTGTTCTGATGCAGGCACAGATGACCGAGGAAGCCACTCGCTCAAACCTCATCAGCAGCGTTGCCCAGGAGTATTTCTACCTGCAGCTGCTCGACCGCGAACTGGATATCCTCATCGAGACCGACAGCCTGTGGTATACCACGCTTGAGATGGAGAAGGCACTCTATGAGAACGGTCAGGTGTATTCTACCGCCGTCAATCAGCAGGAGTCATCATGGCTCGACGTGAAGACGCAGATTGTTGATATGCGCCTCGAGATACAAGCTGCCGAGGACGAGATGTGCAGCCTGCTCTGCATCACGCCGCAACATATTGACCGCACCAAGTGGCATCCGGAAGGCAGATATCATACAGGCACCCAGGGACAGCCCGCGTTCGACGCACGTCTCCTCTCTGTAGGCGTACCCGCACAGATGCTCGAAAGGCGTCCCGATATCCGTCTGGCCAATTTCTACATGGAAGAAGCCTTCTATAACACACAGACTGCCCGTGCAGCCTTCTTCCCGAACCTCTCGCTGTCGGGAACCATTGGCTGGACCAATAGCGGCGGTGGTGTAGTCACCAATCCTGGTGCGCTGCTGCTCAAGGCTGTTGCCTCACTGTCACAGCCTATCTTCGACCGCGGTTCTCTGAAGGCCAGCCTCAAGAAGGCAAAGCTCACTGAGGAAGACCTGCAGAAGCAATATGTGCAGACCGTCATCGACGCCGGTAAGGATGTGAACTTGGCGATGGCAAGGTGTCAGGCTGCGCGCGACAAGCACAGCTACTACCAGCGTCAGGTACAAGTGCTCCATGAAGCCTTCATCGACACCCACTATCTGATGGAGAGCGGTGATGCCAACTATCTTGAAGTGATCACCGCCCAGGAGTCGTTCCTCTCTGCCCAGCTCAGCGAGGCCGAGAATATCTACGACGGCGCGAAGGCCGTGATTGCGCTCTATATCGCACTCGGTGGCGGTATCAAGTAAGAAACGCTTGTATAAAATAAATGTCACGACGTAACCTGATGGTCAACGTCGTGACATTTGTTTTGTGTCGACACTTGGATTCGGACCAAGGACCCCCACCATGTCAAGGTGATACTCTAACCAGCTGAGCTATGCCGACGAATCATTTGCGGATGCAAAGATAAGAAGAAAAAGTGATATATGCAAGAAAAAACGTTATTTCTTGCATATATCCTTCTATTCTAAAGCAGTTTCTTGATTTCAGCCTCCAGATCCTGAATCAGAGCGGCACGCTTCACGAGGTTGTTCCCGCGGTCAATCAGGAAATAATCGGGCACCGCCTGGATATTATAGAGCATCAGGCGCTGAGAGTTCACACCGTCGGCATCGCGCACGCAGATCCAGGGGAGGGCAGCCGTCTGCTGCTTCCAGAAATGCTCATCAGGATCGAGCGACACCTGATACACCTCGAATCCCTGCGGCTGATACTTGTTGTAAAGCTCGCGGAGCCTGATGATACGGGCAGGAGAGTCCTCGAGGGCGAAGATATGGAAGTCGAGCAATACCACCTTTCCTTTCAGATCCGTCAGATGGCGCTCCTGACCTTTGTTGTCGAGCAAATCGATATCCAGCACGCCAGCCTCGCTCACCTTGTTGGCATCCACCTGAATGTCGCGGTTCTGTGACTCGATGATACGCTGGTTCTTCATGCCCTCAATGGCGATGTTATGCAGGTTCTGACCACGCTCGGCATGAGGGTAGTAGGTGTCCCAGCTGGTAGCTACGGCAGCAAAGGCCTTGATGTCCTCCTTATTGCTGCGTGGGTTGAAGATTAGGTAGTTACCGAGGGCCTGGAAGAGTGCAAAATACGAGTAAGCCTTGAATGGCTCCTTGTAGATATAGTTGCGCTTCACATCATCCTTATAGGCGTTGATGAGATTCTGGATACTGTCGTTGGCGCGATCGATGCTGAGTGAGGCATCCTTCTGGATGGCGATGGCGCGGCTCTGCAGCTCCATCTGCTTGATGGCCAGCTCTTTGATCTTTTCGCAGTTGTCGGAACCGCTGACGGTATAGTTGGAGGCCATCTCAGGATAGCTGCCCTTGATCTGTACGGTCTCTGTGGAGTCGATGCTCACGTTGATGATCTGGTCGGCGATGCGCAGACGATAGAACTCAGGTGCACCAGGTGCCTCCTGACGGAAGGTGAAGTCGCCCCCGTCGCTGAGTTTCACAGAGTCGAGCACATTGATGCCCTCCAGACCTACATTCTCGAAATAGAGCACAGAATCCTTGGCATTGCTGATCTGTCCTTCCACCGTAAACTTGTTATCGCTACATGAGGCGATTGTAAGTGCCGCCAATAACGTGGCTGCCGCCTTTCTCATATGTTTCATTGCTATAGTAATGTTGATTTTTGGCTGCAAAGGTACGAATAAGCGGGGAAAATACCAAAAAAAACGAAAATATTCTTTATTTCTTCGTTTATTATTATAATAATGTGTAACTTTGCGGCCGCATTGACAATGCGACCGCGATGACAGGCTGCGCCTCAGCATAAAGCAAGCTTTATGCATTCGGTTTGCACTGTCATTGCTCCAATTTTTATTTTTTTAGATGTTTTAATTAAGATGAACGTAATTACAAAGACCCTTCAATTGGCTGATGGACGTACCATCACCATTGAAACCGGGAAAGTGGCAAAACAGACCGATGAACAATACCGTACTTCTCGCCACTGTTTGTGCCGCAAAAGATGCAGTTCCCGGAACAGATTTCATGCCTTTGCAGGTAGATTATCGTGAACAGTACAGTGCAGCCGGACGTTTCCCCGGCGGATTTACCAAGCGCGAAGGCAAAGCCAGCGACAACGAAATCCTGACATCACGACTGGTGGACCGTGTGCTTCGTCCACTCTTTCCCTCAAATTATCACGCTGAGGTATTTGTGAATGTAATGCTGCTCTCTGCAGATGGTGTAGATCAGCCCGATGCTCTGGCAGGCTTTGCTGCCTCTGCTGCTCTGGCTTGCTCCGACATTCCTTTCGAGTGCCCCATCAGTGAGGTGCGCGTAGCCCGTATCAACGGTGAGTATGTGATTGATCCTACCTTCGAGCAGATGAAGGACGCCGATATGGACATCATGGTTGGTGCTTCTGCCGAGAACATCATGATGGTGGAAGGTGAGATGAAAGAGGTGTCAGAACAGGATATGATTGGTGCTCTCAAGGCTGCTATGGCCGCTATCAAGCCCATGTGTGAGCTCCAGGCCGAGCTCTCTAAGGAACTGGGTAAGGATGTGAAGCGCGAGTACGATCATGAGGTGAACGACGAGGAGCTGCGTGAGCAGATGAACAAGGAGCTCTACCAGCCTGCCTATGATATCACCAAGCAGGCCCTCGAGAAGCAGGCTCGTGCTGAGGCTTTCGAGAAGATCCTGGCCGACTTCAAGGAGAAGTATGCTGCTGCTCATGCAGACCTGACTGAGGATGAGCTGGAAGAGAAGTACGCTATGATGGATCGCTACTACCACGATGTGGAGCGCGACGCTATGCGCCGTTGCATCCTCGATGAGGGTATCCGTCTCGATGGTCGTAAGACCGACGAGATCCGTCCTATTTGGTGCGAAGTTTCTCCGCTGCCCATGCCTCACGGAAGCTCTATCTTCACCCGTGGCGAGACACAGTCACTCTCTACTTGCACGCTTGGAACGAAGCTCGACGAGAAGATGATTGATGACGTGCTGGAGCACGGTTATCAGCGCTTCCTGCTGCACTATAACTTCCCACCGTTCTGTACAGGTGAGGCTAAAGCTCAGCGCGGCGTAGGTCGTCGTGAGATTGGTCACGGTCATCTGGCTTGGCGCGGACTGAAGGGTCAGATCCCCGAGGACTTCCCTTACACCGTTCGTCTGGTGTCTCAGATCCTTGAGTCAAACGGTTCTTCATCTATGGCTACTGTTTGTGCCGGTACCCTCGCCCTGATGGATGCAGGTGTTCCCATGAAGAAACCTGTATCAGGTATCGCTATGGGTCTGATCAAGAATCCTGGAGAAGATAAGTATGCTGTGCTTTCAGATATCCTCGGCGATGAGGACCACCTGGGCGATATGGACTTCAAGACCACCGGTACGAAGGACGGTCTGACCGCTACCCAGATGGATATCAAGTGCGACGGTCTGTCGTTCGATATTCTTGAGAAAGCCCTCATGCAGGCAAAGGCTGGTCGTGAGCACATCCTGAAGTGCCTCACCGACACCATCGCAGAGCCTCGTGCCGAGTTGAAGCCTCAGGTTCCCCGCATCGTTCAGATGGAGATCCCGAAGGAGTTCATCGGTGCAGTTATTGGCCCTGGTGGTAAGATTATCCAGCAGATGCAGGAGGATACAGGTGCTACCATCACCATCGACGAGGCCGACGGTGTGGGTAAGGTGCAGGTATCTGCTCCCAACAAGGAGAGCATCGATGCAGCTATCGCTAAGATCAAGGCTATCGTCGCTATCCCCGAGGTGGGTGAGGTCTATGAGGGAACCGTTCGCAGCATCATGCCTTATGGTTGCTTCGTTGAGATCATGCCTGGTAAGGATGGTCTGCTCCACATCTCTGAGATCGACTGGAAGCGCCTCGAGACCGTTGAGGAAGCTGGCATCAAGGAGGGTGACAAGATCCAGGTGAAGCTGCTTGAGATTGATCCTAAGACAGGTAAGTACAAGCTCTCTCACCGTGTGCTGATCGAGAAGCCCGCTGACTATGTAGAGCGCCCTGCTCGTGGTGAGCGTCCTGAGCGCGGAGAGCGTCGCGACCGTGGGGATCGCCGTGACCGTCGCCCCGATCGTGGAGATCGTCGCAATGGAGATCGTCGTGAGCGTCCGGAGCGTGGTGAGCATCACCACCATCAGGAGGAGGCTCCGAAAGAGAACAACGAGCCAAAGGATTTCAGCGATTCACTCGATAATATGGACTTTTAAGCCGCTTAAAAGTTAAATAATTATAAAAAACCTACTTGTCGGACTGCAAAGGCGCGCACGTATAATAAAATATGTGTACCTTTGCAGTCCGATTATTGAGGAGAGACTTAGAATCCTCGTGGATTGGTGTGTGAATAGCGGCGTCTTTGGCCGGGCGTAGTGGTTCGTGAATCGTCAGTCCAGCAAAGGGATCTTATGATTCCTGTGCGTTCGTTAGACTTGCAGCCGGGTTTAGACTCTCGGATGTGGGTTTATGTGCGTACATAAATTATTAAGTTAAACTGTTTTTTAGTAGTAAAATTAAATTTTAAAAATGAACACTTTAAGTTACAAGACGCTTTCCGTAAACAAGGAAACAGCAAAGAAGGAGTGGGTGGTGATCGATGCCACAGACCA
>CACZTJ010000018.1 GCA_902784065.1 uncultured Prevotellaceae bacterium
TTGAAGTATTCCTTCCAGGTGGTCTTCATACCAATGGCCAAAGTCTTCAGGCCGTGCCCGATTTCTCCGAAATATGTTTTGTTATCTTCCATTGCTATAACTTATTTAATATATAAGCCCATGGCCACTACAACAGTCATAATCACGAGATTGATGAGTGCCAGCGGCATCAAGTACTTCCACTCCAGCTTCAGGATCTGGTCGATACGCAGACGGGGGAACGTCCACTTAATCCACATCAGGAGCCATACCAGAGCGAAGGACTTACCCATGAACCAAACGATACCAGGGATGTAATTCATCACAGCGTCGAAAGCCTCTATGCCGATATTAAGGGGCGCCCAGCCACCTAAGAACACCGTAGCGGCGATGCCGGCGATGATGAAGAGATTGAGGAACTCAGCCAGATAGAAGAAGCCGAAGCCCATACCAGAGTACTCGGTATGATGACCTGCCGTCAGCTCACTCTCGGCCTCTGCCATATCGAACGGGCCACGGTTAGCCTCTGCGTTACCTGCGATGAGGAACACGAAGAAGGCGATCAGCGCAGGGATATGTCCCTGACAGATGAGCCACTTGAAGGGACCCGTCTGTGCCTCGACGATACCCGACATCTGCATCGTGCCAGTGAGGATCACGGCAGTGATCAGGCAAAGGCAGAGCGACATCTCATAGGAGATTATCTGAACGGCACCACGCATGGCCGAAACGACAGAATACTTGTTGTTAGAACCCCATCCTGCGAGGAAAATACCTACCACACCGATCGAAGAAACGGCAGTGAGCAGGAACACACCCACATTGAAATCGAGCACCGTAGCGCCATTGTTCCAGGGGAGGAACGAGAAGGCACCCACAGAGCCGATAATCACGAGAAGAGGAGCCACGAGGTAGAGCACCTTATCGGCCTTATCGACGATGAAGATCTCCTTGATGAGCATCTTCAGCACGTCAGCAAACACCTGCAGCAAGCCCCAGTAACCTACTCGCATCGGGCCTAAGCGGCACTGGAAGTAGGCACAGACCTTACGCTCCATAAATATCAGGATGATGGCGATAACCGCATATCCCACGAGGATAGCAGTACCCACCAGCACGCACTCAATCAATATCGACAGAAAATCTCCCAAACCGAGTGTCTCGCGAAGGAGAGCGTCGAACCATTGTGTAACAATACTAAAATCAAACATAATCCTTACGCTTTATCTGTCAATATCAGGAATAACTACATCAATAGCAGCACAGGTAGCGATGAGGTCGGCAATCTTCTGACCACGCAGCATCGGGTCGAAGGCTCCTACCAGCGAGAGACCCATCGGGCGCATCTTCATGCGGTAAGGGCTCTTGTCGCCACGAGAGTCGAGATATACACCAAACTCACCTGCCACACCCTCAACAGAGTAGTACCACTGACCCTCAGGACACTTGATGATGGGCTTCTGCTTCACGTAGAAGTCACCCTCAGGGATGTTGTCGATGAGCTGTTCGATGATGTTCAGGCTCTGGTACATCTCATTGATGTGAACGAGGTAACGGTCCATCGAGTCACAGCCACTGAGCGTGCACTGCTCCCACTCCACCTTGTCGTACATGTCGTAGGGATGGTTCTTACGCACATCGTTCTTCCAACCGGAAGCACGTCCGGCAGGACCGGTCACAGCATAGCTGATACAATCCTCAAGACTCATCGGACCACAGTTCTCAAGACGGTTGTGCGTGATGACATTGTCGCCAAACACATCCATATACTCCTGAATCATCGGACGCAGATACTTCACCAGATCCTTACAGTTCTTGACGAAGTTAGGATCGATGTCGTCCTGAAGTCCACCTATTCTATAATAGTTCTGAATCAGTCGGCCACCAGTGGTCTCCTCCATGCAGTTCAGCACATGCTCACGATCGCGCATACCATAGAGCATACCAGTGAGGGCACCCAAATCCTGAGCCACACACGAGGTGTAAAGCAGGTGGGAGTCGAGACGCTGAAGCTCATCCATGATGGTGCGGATGTACTTGATACGATCAGTCAGTTCTACCTCTAAAGCCTCCTCAATCACACCAACCAAAGCATGGCGATGCTGCATGGCTCCCAAGTAGTTAAGACGATCTGTTAAAGCAAGAGTTTGAGGATAAGTCATACCTTCCCACATCTTCTCGATGGCACGATGGATATAGCCGAGATGCGGATAGATACGCTTCACAGTCTCACCATTGAGCACGGTCTGAAGACGGAGCACACCGTGGGTTGCGGGGTGCTGGGGACCAATGTTAATCACATAGTCATCTGGACCGAAGAGCTTGTTCTGCTTAGACTGCAGAACGCCGTTCTTATCCAGATAATACTCCAGGCCATAATCGGGCTCCACGTCGTCCTCAAGGGTGTATTCGTCGTTAAACTTCCAGTCCTTACGGAAGGGATAACCCTTGAAGTCTGAACGGAGGAACAAGCGGCGCATATCTGGATGACCAAGGAATACGATTCCATAGAAATCATAAACCTCACGCTCCAGCAGATCGGCTACACGCCAGATGTTGCTGACGGTGGGGATATATGGAACCAGCTGTCCATCAGTCTCACCCGTGCCATTTGAAGCAAGGCCGTCGCCACAAACCTGTGACTTGGCGATCATCTTCACGCTGCAACGCTCGTGAGTATTGGTATTCTCGAGGATATAGACACAGCCGAGACCTTCTTCAGCTCCAAAATCCTCGCCTACGATGGTGACAAGATAGTCAAAGCCCTTCTTGTCCTTCAAGTTCTGCATCTCCTGTGCGAACTTCTTAGACCAGCTAAGCGGCGAAGCCGAGCGGTCAAAATCGAATGATAAGAACTCTAACTTCATGCCTTTGCCTCCTCTACTTTTGCTTCTGCCTGAGCAGTTTTCATTTCCTCAACAAACTCCTGGGGAACATCCGTAATCACCATGGGCTCTCTGCGATGATCGCCATGCTTCTCGCGGAATGTCAGTTCCTCATTAGATACGCCAAGCTCGCGCTCCTCAGCTGTCTGCTTGTGGTTGGCACCACCGAAGAATTTCTCAATCTTCACCTTACGCTGCAGCTGCATCATGCCATACATAATGGCTTCTGGACGCGGGGGACAGCCAGGGATAAACACATCCACAGGCACAATCTCCTCGATACCCTTCACCACATGATAACTTGACTTGAAGGGGCCACCACTGATGGCGCAGCCACCTACAGCAATCACATACTTGGGCTCAGCCATCTCGTCGTACAGACGCTTCAGGGCTGGAGCCATCTTGTGTGTGATGGTTCCTGCACACATAATCAGGTCGGCCTGACGGGGAGAGTTACGAGTCACCTCGAAACCGAAGCGCGCAAAGTCATAGCGGGCGCAACCGCAGGCCATAAACTCGATACCACAGCAAGATGTGGCAAAGGTGAGTGACCACAGGCTGTTGCTACGACCCCAGTTAATCAACTGGTCGAGCGATCCTGTCACAACATTGACGCCGCCCTCATGGAGCTCGTCAATAATCTTCTCCAACGAGGCGTTGTCATTCCACAAGCCAAGCCTAATACAAGAACAACTAAGAAGAAGCCGATGCTAAGCAGAGCCAGCGCACCGAAGTCCTTCACTACTACCGCCCATGGATAGAGAAACACCGTTTCCACATCAAACATGAGGAACAAGATGGCGAAGAGGTAGAAACCCACAGAAATAGGCAACCACGAGCTGCCTCGCGTGGGGATACCACTCTCATACGGCTCACCTTTCACCTTCGCGTAGGACCGTGGTCCTATCAACTTGGCTACAACGTAAGCCGCCACCACCAATGTAATAGCCGTCAGCAAGACGGTAATTAACAATGTAAAATTCATAAATATATAATGTTATAACAATATTGTTCTCGTTTCTAAGCAGTTACGGCAGAAAGAAAGTACCTTCACGGCTTTACAGCTGCAAAGGTACTAATTAAAATTGTAAATCTAACGAATAATTATAAAAAAATCGTTAATTCGTGGGATTAATCATCAATAACTTCCGTTATTGGCTCTCCAATACAGCCATTAGGCTGCTGGATATGCAGCTTCTGGCACACCGTAGGAGCGATGTCCGTGATATGAACTTCGCGTGAGGTGCTACCATGCTCCACCTTCCAACCATAGAACAACAGGGGGATATGGGCATCGTAGGGACACCATGTTCCATGCGTCGTACCTACAGGCGACGAGCCTTTGCCAAAACCATAATGACCAGGTTCCAACATAAAGATAATGTCGCCAGAACGGTCGTGGTGATAACCATTCAAGGCACGCTCGCGAAGGAACGCAGGCACAGGTGCCGTAGCAGCTTTCTTGAAATCAAAGGCAAACGACACATGAGGCAGCTTCTTGACGAGCTCCACAATGGTCTCCCTGACAAGCTCCTCATCAAGTCCCTGTTCGCGGATGCTCTCCTTGTCGAGCACAATCCGATAGTCAAGCATATCTTTGATCACGGGTTTCATCCCGAATTGCTCTGCGAGTTTCTTCTCTGCCTCTACAATATGCTCATCATCCCATTTCCAAGCATCAGCATGGAATTTATGATCGCCCATAAACTTGAAATTATGGGCAGCACCATGATCAGCCGTCAGGAACAGCAGGTAATTGCCCTCTCCCACTTGGGCATCAAGGGCTTTCAGCAGACGGGCAATATCCTTATCAAGTTCGAGGTATGCCTCATCGGTACGATCACCACGGGTGCCCCACTCATGCCCGATCACATCAGTCTGGGAAAAGCTCACACAAAGCATATCCGTCTCCTCACCCTTTCCCAGGTTCTCACCCTTCAGGGAGGCGATAGCCATATCGGTAATCAAATGTCCGCATAACGGATACAGGCCGACACTCTTGCCTACTTTCGCCAGTTCCTTGTTCTGCTTCATCTCCGCATTATAGGCCTTCGCCCACTGAGGCAGTTCCTCCATATACCAGGTACTGGTAATAAACTGACCGTTCTTGGTATCAATCCAATAGGCCGCATTGGCACCACGTCCGCCAGGCAGGATGGCCGCACGGTCCTTGTAGCTGACACTGATCACCTTTGACTTGAAGTCGGTATGCAGACGCAGTGCGTCACCGATCGTCGAGGAAAGCAGGTTGATAGGCGACGAGGCTTTTTTCTTATCCGAGCCCACCGTCTGCACATTGGGATCCTCACAACTGGAGCGCTTCACCCCGTTGATATAGAATGCGTTACCACAGATACCATGAAAAGCCGGTGTCGTTCCCGTATAGATACTGGTATGTCCGATGGCAGTCACCGTCGGCAAGTAGTTGATCATACAGTTATTACAAGAATAACCTTTTGTAATCAGACGTTTCAGACCATCCGACTGTAACTGGTCGTAGTACCTACCCAGATAATCCCAGCGCATCTGATCGACCACAATTCCTACTACGAGCTTCGGGCGCTCATTGAATGCCGTCTCCGCCTGTAGCTGAACAGTAAAGCACACGGCCATTGTCAAAGCTAAAAAAAATCTTTTCATCATGATAGTTTTTCCGTTCGTTCAATAATTTCAATACACATACGACTATTATGATAAGGACACTTCCAAAAACCAGCCTTATCGTCAACAGTATTCAAAGTGCCGTCGGGATAACGGCTCCAAAACCATTCTCCATTCTTCCAGTCAATCAATTGGGTTTTAATATAATCCCAGCAGAGAAAGGCCTTATCCAAAGCAGACTGATCGCCAAAATACTGATAAACATTAAACCAACCTACCACATTTTCGGCCTGTACCCACCAGTGGAGATCATCATCAACACGTCCTGTATCGAGGTTAGCCTCATGGATCATAGAGCCATCAGGTCGTAATCCTTTTTCAGAAGCTTTTGCTACCATCTGAACGATGGGCTCCACTTTCGCCAACACTTTCTGATCGCCTAATACCAATGCTGCCTCATGCATCAGCCAAGAACACTCAATATCGTGTCCATAACTCTCTAATTGTCCCGCTCCACGCGTCCAATTCATATCAAAGAAGAGGTCAAGATGGTGGGTCTCGGGATTGAGGATCTTATCTGTGAAGATGTCTATCAGGTTACGTAGCGAGGCCTCAACCTCAACTATGATCTCCAAAGGAACACTGACACCAATAGGGAGCACTGCTCCGATGGCAGGCACATAATCGCAGGATTCCAAAGAATGCATCTCTTTCAAACAACGCAACAAGTTGGTGTATGGCTCTATGATATGCAGATGGGTATTTTGCGACTTAGGATAGTTGGCATCAAAATCCGAGAGACGCATATCTGCAAGCTTACCCCACTCTCTTGTACAAGCTTCAATATAGCCATTATGTTCACGATCCAAGGCATGCTCCTCAATGCAGTCGTAAAGTTGCAAAGCATAATCCAATGCCTCTCTGTCACCCGTTGCACGCGCATATTCCGTGAGGCCATAGATGGCAAAGCCAATCGCATAGAACTGCTTCTTGGTATCAAGAGGCTTACCCTCATAATCCACACTCCAATACACGCCACCGTATTCATGATCAACGAAATGGTCGATGATATAGTCCTTGGCACGTGTGGCAGCTTCCAGATATTCGGATTTCTTCAAGACCCGATAAGCTGCGGAAAAAGACCACAGGATACGGGCATTAAGAATGGCACCCTTCTCTGCTTCAGGATGCAATATCCCCTGACCATCAATCCGGCCATAGAAGCCGCCATGCTCCCGATCCTGCATCTTATCCAACCAGAAACGCAGGATGTTCTGCTCAAGAACATCCTGCATCTCCCGTTTCATAGTCTTAACATCCATATTTATTCAATTGAACGTATTTTCTTCAATTCAGAATTAATTTCATGAATACGCTTCGTTGTCAACGGATAGAACCACACGACGATGATGGCTAAAGCAGCCACAGCAGCAGGGATAAAGCTCATCAGCCAGCGCAAAGCAAGAAGAGCACTCTCAGGCTGTACGACACCTGCTTCCAATTGGGCGGCATCAGTGATATAACCGAAACCTGACAACAACCAGAGGACAGCAGCACCACCAATGGCACCACCAAATTTCTGAGCCATAGAGGCACTGGAGAAAATCAGACCTGTAGAGGCTGTGCGGAACTTCAACTCTGCGTAATCGCTCACATCAGCATACATACTCCAGATCAACGGTGACATGATACCTGTAAAGATAGAAATGACAATCTGCAGGATCAGCATCGTCCAGAAGCCTGTAGGCGTGCAAGGTACAAAGAAGAAGGCTATACTTAGCACAAGCAAGGCTGCATTCACGAAGATAAACGTGGTCTTCTTTCCCATCTTATTTGCAATTGGCACACAGAGGGCCACACCTAACATATTTGACACCTCTCCAATACCCAGGAACAGACCAGAATAGAAGAGGAACATGATGCCAAAGAATGACAGACTTACATCAGAGCCGATAATGTCGAGGAAGAAATAAGCTACCGTTGCACCACGCACTGTATTAAACAAGTTAGAACACAAGGCAGCGCCAATCAACAGCCACCAAGGCTTGTTAGACAACAGCGACTTGAAATCACTACCCACGCTCACCGTTGAAACAGTCTTCAGATGCTCTTTCGTCAGCAGGAAGCAGAGGATGAACATCACAAAGCATGCAGAAGCGATACAAACCATAGCCCAGAACCATCCGTCAGGTGTCTTATAACCTCCCAACATATTCGTCAGGGGTTCCCACAGGAACAAGGCAATGAATGATCCGCCATAAGCGAAGAACATACGGAATGAGGAGAACACCGTCTTCTCATTGGTATCATCAGTCATCACACCCAACATTGCACCATAGGGCACATTGATTCCCGTATAAACGGTCATCATCATGATATAAGTCACATACGCCCAAATTAGCTTAGCACCATAGTCCCAATCGGGAGTGGTAAACAGCAGAATACCACAGATTGAGAACAGCGGAGCCACCCACAAGAGATAGGGACGATACTTACCCCACTTGGTGTTTGTACGGTCAGCAATGATACCCATCATAGGGTCAGACACTGCGTCCCAAATACGCGTAACAAGCACCAATACACCAGCATCAATCAGCGAAAGGCCGAAGATGTTTGAATAGAAAATAGGAAGATAGTAAGAAAACACCTTCCAGAAAGTCGATGACGACATGTCACCGAAACCATAACCGATCTTCTCGATTAATTTAGCTTTAGCCATAGATATTATTATTTTTATTTTTTGAAATCAGTTTTTTGATTGTCTCCACACTTGCCGATGTCGTCAAACCATCCTCGGGCGTATTCATACAGTAGTCGACCAGCTTGTCAACAGTCGAGGTTGCCACATGCAAACGGGTGTCGGCAGAGGCATAGTAGATGAACACCTTACCATCCTTATCTGCAATCCAACCGTTGGCAAAGGCCACGTTCATCACATCACCCAGATACTCATCACCCTCAGGCACCAGGAAGAAACCACCAGGACGGGCAATGACTTTGGTAGGATCTTCAAGCGATGTCATATACATATATAATACATAGCGCAGACCATCGGCAGTAGCACGTACGCCATGAGCCAGATGCAACCAGCCCTTCGCTGTCTTGATGGGATGCGGACCCTCACCGTTCTTCACCTCTGTGATGGTGTGATACTTGCGCTCATAGATAATCTTCTCTTCCTTGATCTCTGCATGGGTGATATCATCAACCAGCGCCCAACCAATACCACCACCGGAACCTGTATCAATGAAACCATCCTGCGGACGGGTATAGAAGGCGTATCTACCATCTACAAACTCAGGATGCAGCACCACGTTGCGCTGCTGGCTCTTCGTCTTCAGGTCAGGCAAACGATACCAGGTCTTCAGGTCCTTCGTACGGGCAATAGCCGCTGTTGCAGTTGCTGCACTGAGATTGCCAGGCTGTGAGTCGTCGTGACGCTCAGCACAGAATACACCATAGATCCAGCCGTCCTCATGCTGGGTGATACGCATATCATAGATGTTCGTGGCAGGAATCACATCATCGGGCATCGTGATGGGCTCGTCCCAGAAACGGAAATTGTCAATACCATTGGGCGACTCTGCAACGGCAAAGAAGCTCTTACGATCAGCTCCCTCCACGCGAACCACAAGCACATATTTGCCATTCCACTTCAGGGCACCAGCATTCAGTGTGGCATTACACATGATGCGCTGCATCAGATAGGGATTATCCTGTTCGTTGAAGTCATATTTCCACTCCAGCGGCACATGGGCAGCGGTCAGGATGGGATACTTATACTTCTCGTAGATACCATTCCCCCACTCTACAGGTTCGTTCTTACGGCTCAACAGCTCTTCATGATGGGCACGCAGGTCAGCCACTCTCTGTTTATAATCGGTCATGATGTTATTATAGATTTATTTATCTCATATAAATTACTTGGTGATATCTTTCAAGAAAAGAATCTTATCACTGTTATAAAACTCCACAAAATAAGGAGCATCGGGCTTCGAGGTCGATGGACCGAACCACTCTTCCTTGTAATTGCGCCAAGTAAGCAGGTAACTAATAGGGTATGACTCTACGGAAGGCAACAGGGTAGATGTCCACCATGTCGGCTCCGTCAAGTTTTTCATGCCACACTCTGTAAGGGCAGGAATTTTGTCATGCTCCTGAGCCACTTGACACAGCACCTCCAAATTCTGCTTTGTTCGAGCGATGAAAACATCTTTCTCCTCTGGCGTCCACTGATAACCGTCAAGACCAATCACGTCCACACGATCGTCACCAGGATAACGATCCAACAAGCGTTCAGCCGTCAGGTTATCCTGACAACCTGGCGAGTAGGCCCAAACGATATTGTCGAAGCCATCAGCCAACAGCTTGTCTTGTAGCATATTCCACAATGCTTTATATTCATCGACGGAGCAGAAGGCCTCACCCCACCAGAACCAAGATCCAGAATTCTCATGCCAAGGACGAAACATCAACGGAATCCGCTGGCCGTCACTTGTCTTCAATGTAGCCAGAAAATCTGAAAGGCGTTGCATCCAGCTCTGGAACTTCTCATGGGAATCCCCTCCAGGAAGCACTTTCTTCACCACTGCAGAATCTGTCACATCCCAAGCCGTACCTTCAGGGAATTTCTGTCCAGCCAGTCCACCACCGTCAATAGTGGTCACAGGATTGCGCGGATGCCAACTAATGGTGATAATTCCACCACGGTTATAATGTTTGATCACTTCCTCGGTGATTTTTGTGAAAGGCACACTGTCGAGGCTCTTTGCATCACCCATCTCGATACCACCCAGTTCGAAACCCATCACGGCAGGCCAGTCACCACACACATTTTTCACGTCGCTTGAGTCCTGTTGATACTCCCAAGTCAAACCGTAGAACGGGTCATCTTGATGTCCGTACATAATACCCTTCTGGCGTAAAGTATCCAGACGTTCCAGTAACAGCTGAGCCCCAGTCTGTGTTGACTCGGCTTTCTTTGTTGTCGTGCAGGCAACCATTGCAGCTGTCGCAATTACTATCGTTACAAACTTTTTCATATTCTATCTTTATTTACGCTCCTTTTTTAACGTAATCGATTCATACGCTCCACCTGAGATTTAATAATTTGCAGTGTTGAGGTATCTCCGACAAACACGGAATTCAGTCCCTGGGCTTCCTGAGCAGGATCGCCTGTATAGTCATCGCCGACCTTCCATTGCTCAACATGCTTTGGCTGAGCCAATCCGCCCCAACCCCAGAAATTACAGCCAGCAAAATAGCCGCCGTTTTCAGCATTGTCACCCACGAGTGAGAACACATACTCATAGAAACTATCACGGCCCTTGGTCGGAGTTCCCAACGCAAACTCAAAGTTATCTCTCGGGAAACCGAATTCTTCCATCACCAACGGTTTTTTGATCTTTTCGCAAATAGCCAGATGACGGTCAATATAATCCTTTGTATTCTTCTTTGACTGAGGCAAATCCTCGATCAGATGATCCTGACGAGCCCAACTCCAGTTATATGGCCATAAATGGATATTGCAATAATCAATATTCTTATCAGAGCAGATACGCTCCCAACAATCATAATCCCCTTCACAGCCCCATGCGCCTTCACTACCGATAGAAATCAGATGATTGGGGTCAAGTTCACGCATCAATGCCGAAGCTTCTGCCAACCACTTCTCAAAGGCAGGTAATGCCTCTTTCGAGAAAGCGCGAGGTTCATTACCAATCTGCCATGACATGATTGCAGGATCATCTTTATAAGGCAAACCTGTATATCGATTCGTACGTGTCAGAATGAATCGCACATAATCATAGAACAATTCATGCGCCTTTTGATTTGTAGCATACTGAGATACGAAATTCATGAATGCCGGGTAACCGTCTTCATTGGGACGCGGTGCCTTTCCTGCTCCGGCATACTGCAGATAGAAACCATAGCCGCCGCTCCATTCCCATGAGTTATTCAGATAGAGTACAGCCACCATCTGTCGCTTACCCATCTCCTGCATCAAGAAATCAAGTCCCGCCAGGATTGTATCATTATATTCTCCTGGTCGCACCTGCAAAGTCGGCTCAACTTTTGTTGTTACACCCCGTTCGCCATCAGAACCCACCAAAATACGCAGGTTATCGATGCCCATCTCTTTCATCAGATCAAGCTCCTTACAGAGACGTTGTCGGTCACCGCCTTGCCCTTCTGAACCCAGGATCGCACCGTACCAGAAATTCGTACCTACATAATAATAAGGTTTACCATCTTTCATAAAACGACCATCCTTTACAGATATAAACTGTGTTTGCCCTACCAGAGGGAGGGTTATTATGGTCATCAGGAGAGAGATAATCAGTTTTAGCGTCATTTTGTTATAGGTCGTTAGTTAATTAGTAAAAAACTCAAAACTTATGATAGCGAACCAGACCAGCCAAAGGCGTCTTGAGAATTGAACCAATATGGAAATTAAGACGCTCAGCTGCCTCGCGGAGTTCATCCTGATAATGCCAAGCCACACTGCCCACGAATGAAACGGGTAAATCAGGACGGCGATAAGGCTGGACATGGTAACGCAAGAAATCAGCAAAATTATCAACCACAACAGCTCTCACACCTGCATCATCAAGATGACGACTAATAAACTCGGAGAAAGATGCCAGGAAGCGGTTAGCCAAGGGCTGACGGTAAACGCGCTTGATAATTTCAGCTAAGTTCAAACGAGTTTCCTTTTCAAAAATATCCTTGATCTGTTCTGATAATTTTCCGCCATACAAATCATGGATAAAGCGCTTACCAAGTACGGCTCCACTACCCTCATCGCCAAGAATATAACCCAGTGCAGGTGTATGTTGTACGATATCATTTCCATCGTAGAGGCAAGAATTTGCTCCTGTACCCAAAATGCCCGCAATACCATAATTATGCCCACAAAGAGCACGGGCGGCTCCCAACAAATCGCTATGAGCCTCGATGACACTCGCCTGTGGGAAGGTCTCCTGCAACAAAGAAGTCATCTGTGACTCCAATTCTGGACGGATGCCACTACCATAGAAATACACTGCAAGCGGGAACTCTGGTGTCAAGATGGCCGAACTCCGTAGTTTCTGAACTTCTGGATTAGAACCCATGGCTCCTACAAATTCCTCACGGACAATCTGAACGATTTCCTCACGCGACTGATGAACAGGGTTAATTCCCTGTGTATTAAGGACTACGGGTTGAGATGCGCCAGTAACAATGGCCCAGTCTGTTTTGGTGCTTCCACTATCTGCGATTAGTATCATTTTCTATAATTTTGATGGTTTACGCTGCAAAAGTAATCAAAAAAGATTTAAAACCATCAGTTTATCACAGTTTTTTTCGTTTAAATAGTTTTTTTTATGTACCTTTGCAGGACAAAAATAAATAAGTACAGAAATAAAATGAAACGCTTTTTACTGATATTTGCGCTGATGCTGGGTTTCATCTCAGAGGTTGGTGCCGTACTGAAGGAGAAAGACCTGGAGCAGACGCTGGCTATCCTGCAGACCGAGCTGGAGCAATACAACAATGAACTGACCTTGCGCAGTGCCGTGAGAAAGGAACGTGCGAAACAGTTGATCACCAACCTGCTGCTGACGATGAAGCAGGCGGATCAGAACGCACTGATGCTCTATTCGCAGGAACAGACCCACCCGTTTGACATGACCTACGCCTGTAAAGAAGCCACCAAACTCTATCGTGAGTTTAACAGCAGACAGATTCCCTTTACGGAATTCTTAGATAAAAACTCCAAGGAACTGGCACGTTATGACAGTCTGGTGAAACGCTTAGAGTCAATGCCCGACATGATGACTACGAAATACGGTATCCAGCGGCGTGACTCCTGTCTGGTACTCGCCAAGAACATCCGAAATATGCTGGCTGAGGGCGATCAGCAATTGCGACGGAACATTCGCTTTTACAACATGACGAAGCAGCGTCTGAGTGAGTTGAACGACTATGCACAGAAGCGCTACACCGACATACAACAGAGCATTTTTATCAATGGTGGCGAAAGCTACCCCGTCCTGCTGAGTCACATCGACCGACGCTGGAATACAATGGTTGAGGCGGTGAAGAAGAAATACACCATCGACGACAACGACCTGTCGCAATGGAGTTCACAATGGGTCTTCGGTCTGTTTATCGCCATCGCCTTCTATGTCATCATCGCCATCGTGCTCAACCAGCTTTTTTTCCGTTTCCTGTTGCCCAAACGTTTCAAGACTCAGGAATTCAAGGACAAGCAGACGGCTATCATCATGGCGACAACTACCATCACCTTCGCCATCATCCAGGGACTGCTGATCAACCGATCGGAACAGAACTTCGTGATTATGGCTTCGACCCTGCTGGTAGAGTATGCGTGGCTGCTCGGTGTGATCCTGATCTCGCTCCTGTTGCGTATGAAGGGTAATCAGATTGGCAGTGCTTTCCGTATCTACGCCCCGTTGATCGGCATCGGATTCATCGTGATAGGCTGTCGGATCATACTGATTCCAAATGAATTGGTAACCCTGATACTGCCGCCTATTCTGTTGCTTTGTACCATTTGGCAATGGGTCGTCATCAAGAAGCACAACCAGAATATTCCAAAGTCGGACATTTTCTACATCTATGTGTCGCTGATAGTGTTTATCGCATCGGTGATCAGTTCATGGTCAGGTTATACGCTCATGGCCGTACAGTTACTGATCTGGTGGATCATGCAACTGACCTGCATCCTGACCATCACCTGTATCAGTCAGTATCTCAAACTATACGCCAAACGGAAGCATTTCGAGCAGAAGCCCATCACCCAGACATGGGCTCACTCGCTGGTAGAGAAGGTGGTAATGCCTACACTGAGCATCAACTCCATCATGCTGAGTATCTACTGGGCCGCGAAGGTGTTTAACCTCAGTGAACTCTGTTGGCAGATCTTCAAGTATAATTTCATCGACTTGGAAAACCTGCAGGTATCGATTCTGAAGCTCTCAATGGTCATCACCATCTGGTTCCTGTTCCGCTGGATTGTGCATACCGTCCTGGCCATGTTGCGCCAACATTATCAGGATACAGACCCAACGACTGCCGCCTCGAAGGAGGTGATGAGTAAGAATGTGATCCAAGTGCTGATTTGGGGTATCTGGCTGATGATCTCGCTATCGGTGTTCCATATTAGCGTGACTTGGCTGGTGGCCATCTCTGGCGGTCTGTCAACAGGTATCGGCTTCGCCTCGAAAGACATTATCGAGAACATCTACTATGGCGCCTCGCTGATGGCTGGTCGCATCAAGGTGGGAGACTGGATTCAGGTTGATGGTACAATGGGAAAAGTTGCTTCTATCAGCTATACTTCCACTGTGGTAGAATCACTGTATGGTGAAGTTATTACTTTCCAAAACGCGCAACTTTTTAGTAAAAACTATAAGAATCTGACACGCAACCACGGTTACGTACTGGCTGTAGTACCTTTTGGCGTTGCTTATGGATCAAATCTGAAGCAAGTTACTACTCTTGTAGAAGATGCATTAAACGCAATGAAACACCAGTGGATGGATCCTGACAAACAGGTAAAGTGTGTTGTATCAGAAATGGGTGACTCAAGTGTAAATTTCAATCTGTTTGTATGGGCTGATGCACCAAAGAAATCATATGTGGTAAGCGATGTGCTGAAATGTGTTTATAACACGCTAAATCAGAACAATATCGAAATTCCATTCCCGCAGCAGGATGTACATATCAAAAGTTACAAAGAATGAAGTTTTTTAAGATTAATTTGGTGGATTTGAATAAAATGTGTATTTTTGCAACATCAATATGAGTAACAATATAACGATTATAGCCGGACCGTGCGTCATCGAGTCGGCAGAGTTGCTCGACACCGTAGCACGTAAGTTGGTGGAAATCAACACCAATTTGGGGACAAATATCATCTTCAAGGCCTCGTTTGACAAAGCTAATCGCACTTCAATTCATTCATTCCGTGGCCCAGGTCTGACACGTGGTTTGCAGATGCTAGCTGATATTAAAGAGCGATTTGGCCTACGTATTCTGACAGACATCCATGAGAGTCAGCAGGCTGAAGCCATTGGCGAGGTTTGTGACGTTATCCAGATTCCTGCTTTTCTCTGTCGTCAGACCGACCTGCTGGTTGCTGCTGCTAAGACTGGATGCGTTGTGAATATCAAGAAAGCCCAATTCTTAAGTGGGCACGATATGAAATATCCTGTGGAGAAGGCGCGTGATGCAGGTGCCAAGGAGGTCTGGTTAACAGAACGTGGAAATATGATGGGGTACAACAATCTAGTAGTGGATTTCCGTAACATACCGGATATGCTGGATATTGTGCCGACAGTCATCATGGACTGTACACATAGTGTCCAACGCCCTGGCGGAAGTGATGGGAAAACAGGAGGTGACCGCCGTTTTGTGCCCCAGATGGCATTGGCGGCAAAAGCTTTTGGAGCTACAGGCTATTTCTTTGAGGTTCACCCCACCCCAGACGAAGGACTTAGCGACGCAGCCAACATGTTAGAGCTCAATAAATTGGAAGAACTGGTTAAAAAGTTAATTAAAGATTGAGGTTCAGAAAGAAATGACATCGAAAGAATACGCAATACAATGCATAAAAGATGAGGCGGAGGCGGTATTAGGGCTTATTCCTCAGCTTGATGACAACTTCGAAAAAGCTGTCAATTTAATGTATGATTGCAAAGGGAAGATTATTGTAACAGGTGTAGGTAAAAGTGGGCATATTGGTGCTAAGATCGCAGCTACCTTATCAAGCACTGGTACTCCTTCTTTTTTCATCAATCCACTCGATGTTTTCCATGGCGATCTGGGTGTAATGACAACTGATGATGTTGTACTTGCCATTTCAAACTCTGGCCAGACCGACGAATTGCTGCGTTTCATCCCCATGGTTCTCCATATGCAGATTCCCATCATTGGCATGAGCGGTAACCCAGAATCGTTGTTAGCCAAATATTCAACCTATCACCTGAATGTCAGCGTGGAAAAAGAAGCCTGTCCATTAAATCTGGCCCCAACCAGTTCTACGATGGCACAGTTAGCTATGGGAGATGCCATTGCGGTAGCCCTTATTCAGAAGCGTAACTTTAAACCACGTGATTTTGCACAATTCCATCCTGGTGGAGAGCTTGGGAAAAGACTGCTGACCACAGCTCAGGATGTGATGCGTTCAGATGATATGCCCATATTACCACCAGAGATGCATTTGGGTGAAGCCATCATCCTTGTAAGCAAAGGTAAACTGGGGCTTGGCATCGCAGAAGTAAACGATGAGATTGTAGGTCTCATAACTGATGGTGATATCCGTCGCGCTATGGAGAAATGGCAAGCAGAATTCTTCGACCATACTGTCAGTGACATCATGACACGTACACCCAAAACGGTGAAGTTAGATACAAAGATCACCGAGATACAGAGAATTATGAATAAATATAAGGTACATTCAGTATTGGTCACAGACGAAAAGAATCACTTGCTCGGAGTTGTTGACCACTATTCATGTATGATATAAATAGGAAAACAAGGTCTGTATGAAAATAATAAAGAAACTGTTGATCGTGATAGTGTTAGCCCTGCCAATGGTAGTGATAGCAGATTACTTATTTAAGACACTCGATGCACGCGAAGGACTAACCTCAAGCCAGGTGAACTGCATCTTGAAAGACTCAAGAGGATATATGTGGTTTGGAACACCAGCAGGATTATACCGTTTCGATGGCTATACATTCAGGAACTTCCAGAGTGACTCTCAAGACGGTTCCTCTTTAAACGACAGTTACATTGTATCAATCCAAGAGATGCTTGATGGTAATCTTCTTGTTGAGACCTCATCAGGATATTGCATCTATCATCCTCAGACAGAAAGTTTTGAGCGTGAAATGAAGCAGACTTTCTCCAGAATGGGAATTGAAACGATTCCCAGCGTGGTGTATATTGATCACCACAAGAATCTCTGGGGAGCCATTCCTAACAAAGGTGTGGTATGTTATAACCAACAGCAGCAACTTCTCTTTGAATTTGGCTATACCGATGATTCACATGGTGTTCCACAAGGCGTTGTGTCTTCTATTAGCGAATGTCGAGAGGGTGCATTGATTGTTTATGATGACGGACGTATCGTATGCTGTGATGTGATGCACCAACAACATACCGTTTGGACAACAGAAAGAATTCCGTCTTTAGGGAATAGGAAGAATAAGTCGCTGAGAGCCTTTGCCGACCAATTGGACAATATTTGGCTATATGGTCAGGGTACCCTGTTCATGTATGATAAGAATAACAACACTTGGGATACTACCATTGGTGACAAGTTAGGATTAACGGGTATTGGAGTGGATCGCAATGTAAATGGCATGGCTGGTGATCGCAATGGTGACATATGGATTGGCTCTGATCAACTTGGCCTACTTAAGATGGATCTAAACACCCATGAGGTTACGTCGGTACAACCGCGAAACATCAACGATAGTCAGTGGATAACAGAGAAGATAAGTATCCAGAGTGTATATGTAGATGACACAGATCTGATTTGGGTTGGTACAGAGAAATCTGGCATTGCTTATACTGGACAATATATTTACCGTTTCGGTTCTGACCACATTGGTGACATCACAGCTATCGCGCAAGATGATAATGGTACTATCTGGTATGGTACCAGCGACAAGGGTGTCATAAACTACGACGGACCACTGTCCAGCCTAAAGGTTTCGGCTATGGCGACTACCAGCGACGGCAGTCTTTGGGTAGGTTCCAAGCGCAATGGACTGACACGTATCAAAAATGGTAGTGCAACTATCTACTCATTAGCCAAAGATAGTATGGCAACCCTTATTGATGACCACATAAATGCTCTCTGCACAGATAAGGTTGGAAACCTTTGGATAGCCACGAATGGTGGTCTGCAGGTGTTTAACCCTAAGATGAACACTTTCTCATCCTACACTCGTGAAAATGGGAAACTGCACACGAATAATATTACAAGCATTTTCTTCAATAAGGATGGCAAGAGCAATGACCTCTATATTGGTACAGCAGAGGGACTTGTGATCTTAAATCTCTCTTCAACGGAGAAACAAGTACTGACTGGCAACACCTCGAACATCAAGTCGTTTACCAATAATTTCATTACTCAGGTCGTTCAAGATTCCAGAGGCCTGATATGGATTGGAACACGCGAAGGTCTGAACATCTTGAATTTAGAGAATGATAGTTTGAATTATTTGACAGAGAAACAAGGTTTATGCAACAACAATGTATGTGGTATTGCAGAAGACAAAAATCATAATATGTGGATAACCACCAGTAGTGGTGTGAGTCGTATCGTTGTACAGCGTAATCATGAGGACGGAACCAACAACTATGGTCTTTACAATTACACGACTGCCGACGGTCTGCAAAGTAATGAGTTTAACCCTGGTGCTATTCTGACACGTCAGGATGGTAACGTATTATTGGGAGGATTGTTTGGTGTAAACTGGGTGGTACAAAAAGCTAATGATGCAAACGATGCTCTTCCCCGTGTGATGCTGACACAACTCTTTATTGGTGAAGAAGAGATTCTTACAGGTCATGAGTATCAAGACCGTGTAGTATTGACACAGGCACTCAACGAGACAAATCATCTGGACTTAGGGCATGATCAGAATACTTTTACGATCAAGTTTGGTGCTGGTAACTATAACCAGAGTGAGCGTTTACAGTTCATGTACTGGATGGAAGGAAAGGACGAGGATTGGCGCAATGGTAATGCGCTGACACACGGTGTGACATTCAAAGATTTGCCAAGCGGTAATTATACACTGCATGTTAAAGCCATCAGTGCAGAAGGCGCCGTCAGCAATCAGGAACGAACACTTGAAATTCATATTGATCGCCACTGGCTGTTGTCTTGGTGGATGATACTGGCATATATCATTATAGCTGTTGTTGTTATTTATTTCTGGCGTATCGGTCTTAAACAACTCAAAGTTATCAAGGCCAGAAAGAAGGCCGTGATTGATCAACTCGCTTTGCAGCGTGAGGAGATTAAAGCAGCCAGCGATGACTTACGACAGCCGATGGCTCGCATGACGTCAATTATCAGTAATCTTTCAGAAAAGGAGAAATCTTTGGAAGAGCGCGAGCAATTGAATGCCCTCCATTCACAGATGCTGCAGATTATTACTCGTGTGAGCGATATGCAGATGAATCTAGAGAATCCGGAAGAGAAAGCAAAAACTGTTGTCCACGATCGTCTGGAACTGAACGGACGCGGTGAAATCGAAATGCCAGAGATTGCCAACCACACGTTGACCTCAGAAACTGCTAGGCCCTCTAGAGCTGCCATGGATGTTCCTACGATGAAATTCACTGTGGTAATGATTGACGACAATACAGATTTCTTGCAGTTTGCCACGGCCCGATTGAAGTTTGTATACGATTTCCATGCATACAACGATATTGAAAAAGCAGCAGCCGATTTAGAAGAGATGCGTTGTGATATCGTCATCTGTAAACAGGATATGCCAGAGATGACTGGTAGTGACCTGTGTAATCAGTTAAAGACAAACATCGCCACACAAAATATAAAATTCGTTCTGATGACAGAAGGCATGCTAACCCCACAAGACATGCGTAATAATAACATCACCTTATCAGCTGATGACTATCTGGCAAAGCCGTTTAATTTACAAGAAGCAACCATGCGCTTCAACAAACTACTTGGACTGGGACCAATTCAAGTCGATAGTGGTCTGATTGAAGGTGCTGAGACACGTATGCTCGAAGGTCACAATTCCAGCATGACCACAGCTACGGAGTCCTATGGATTAGCAGAATACGATCCAACAGATAATGGCGAGCCTGATGCTGACGATCCGATGAACCGTGTTGATACCAAAATTATCAAACGCGACAATCAACTGGCAAACATTGAAAAGGAAGATTCTGAAACAGAGACGACTTTGACTGCAATGAACATGTCTGACTTCTCGATGCTTGACGCAATGGATCAACAATTGATCAAGAACATAGAACAGTATGTGATGCAGAACATGAGTCGTGGACAGATCAGCCTTGAAGAACTGGCTACGGCAATGGGAATGGGACGTGTACCTTTCTTCCATAGAATACGCAACTTGACCGCCAAGACCCCTGCAGAACTTGTACGTGACATGCGACTGAAGCATGCCTGTATTCTGCTGAAACGTACAAATATTAACATGAGTGAGTTAGCCATCAACGTTGGATTCATGACAGCAGAGAACTTTATTAATATCTTTAGGGAAAAGTTTGGTATGACACCACTCGAATACAGATTAAAACATCGAAAATGATAACAGAAAATCGACGATCAGCAGGAATAGTCACGATTCTATTCCTGCTGATATCTCTCTATGGACATGCCCAGAGTAGTGACTCCCTATTTGTGGAGGACATGCGACAGGAAGGCATCCAATTTACCAATCAAAACAGCATCAAATTGCTCATGTCTGGCAGAGAGAAGTTTGCCGACATGTTTGAGGCCATCCGTCAGGCCAAGAGCAGTGTACATCTGGAATATTTTAATTTCCGTAACGACTCTATTGCAGGATTGCTGTTTGATATTCTGCGCGAGAAACGGAAGGAAGGTGTGGAAGTACGTGCCCTATTTGACGGTTTTGGCAATGACTCCAATAACAAACCACTGAAGAAGGAGCATCTCGAAAAGCTCCATGCCGACAGTATCGAAATCTACGAATTCGACCCCATCCGATTTCCCTGGGTCAATCATATCTGGCCTCGCGATCACCGAAAGATTGTTGTCATCGACGGAGAGATCGGCTATACTGGAGGTATGAATGTGGCCGACTATTATATTGTTGGTACTGAACAGGTAGGCGAATGGCGCGATATGCACTGTCGGCTTGAAGGGCCAGTTGTCAATGAGCTGCAGCGTATCTTCTTACGGATGTGGAAAAAGGTCACCAAGGAAGAGCTTAATGATCCAAAGTATTTCCAAGGGAAACCAGCAGGAGACAAGATGATCGGCATCGCCAACCGAGAACCACATACCACAAACAAGATCATGCGCCGTTTCTATATCCATGCCCTCGACCGTGCCAAAGACTCTGTAAAAATTGTCAATCCATACTTTGCCCCTACGCATTCCGTCATAAAAGCCTTGAAACGCTGTGCTGACCGAGGGGTGAAGATGGATATTCTCATATCTTCAAGATATGACGAACCCTTGATGCCAGAAGTTGTGCTCTATTATACACGCAAGTTGGCTAAACGTGGGGTAAATGTCTGGCGCTATCGTCCAGGATTCCATCACTCGAAGATCATGATGGTAGATGGAAAATACTGCACCATAGGCAGTACAAACCTGGATGCCCGCAGCCTGCGATATGACTATGAGATCAATGCTGTCATCATCGACCCTGAGACTACACACCAACTTGAGAACAAGTTCTTAGAGGATACTCAGAAGTGCGAATTCATGACTGAAGAAGAATGGAAGAATACTCTTACTACATGGAAGAAATTCCGAGGTTGGTTTGGACATTTACTTACTTTTGTACTATAGCCAATGAAACGTGAAACGACCATATCCATTTGCAAAGGCATCGCTATCATCCTAATGGTGATTGCCCATGCAGAAGCACCTGGATGGTTGTGCAAATTCATATTCGAGTTCCACATGCCTCTTTTCTTTATCACGGCAGGTTATTTCTTCTCGCTTAAATACCTAAATGACGAGGCAACATTTGTCAAGAAACGAATTAAAGGTCTTTATTGGCCATTTGTGAAATGGGCGGTGTTCTTTTTGATTATCCACAACTGGATGTTCGATCTCGGGATTTTGAATGAACGGTACGGCAATGAGATGGGAGGTGTGACTCATCCATATTCCTGGCATCAGATACAACAGAATCTATGGAATATTGTTACCGCAATGGGAGGATATGATCAGTTTCTCTGTGGCGCATTCTGGTTTTTCAGAGGATTATTCGTGGCTAGTATCCTATACCTTATTATATATAAGGTGATGGATGCATGCGTTTCCAGATTACCAAAAATCTCAAAAAATGCTATCCCCTACCTTATCTGTCTGCTAATGTTACTGCTCTGCGGCTGGAAGACGTACGAGGGGCTAAAAATAGTCACACTGGTTCAGGGTGGCTACCGTGACATGATGGGATGTTTCTTCTTTGGATGCGGTTTTATCTTCCGCCAATATGTTGACAGATACCATGCACTTATCTCACGTAACTACATCTTTCTTTGGACAGCAATTCTCTTTGGCGCCATCGTATTCCTTTTCTCGAAATATCTGACTGCCAACATGAATTGGCGCTCAACATATACCCAATTCCTTTCGCTGCCAATTCCAGCTCTACTTGGATTCTTAATGACTTATAATATCAGCCAATGGATTGATAGGCATCAGGGCTGGTTGAAGCAATCGTTGGGATACATCGGTGACCATACACTCTATATTTTCATTTTCCACATCTGCGCCTATAAAGTTGTAAGTTTGCTAAAGATCTGGTACTATGGACTTGATATCCGCCAGATAGGCTGCCACATGGTTATCCATGAATACTCACAGCAAGACTGGTTCTGGGTGGCCTACACTATTGCTGGTGTAGGAATTCCACTTGCGCTCTACTGGTTGCAAGAACACATCACCAATAAAATCAAAGAATATAAAGCATCATCTGCTGCTCAGCCTCAGTAATCCCCTTCTCTCGCAATAAGTCTGCCTCATTATCAAGGATGTATTGTACCTCACAACCTGTCTCTTTCAAAAAGCGGTGGAAACAATCGGCAGCCTCATCAATATTACCACTGAACCATAAAGCATAGCCATAGTTCAGCAGATCATCCGGATGTGCATCACCACCCGACAACAACTGTGTATAGATTTTATCTGCTGCCTCGTATTTCCCTTCACAGACAAGTGCCCACGCCAATACCCGATTAACATTCTGATCATCAGGTGATTCATAGTTCAGGCGATACAAATCCTTCAGTGCCTCATCGTATTGACCAAGATTCGTAAGACTAATAGCCCGATTCAGACGATAGCTCTTTTTATCCGGATTAATGGCGAGTAACTTATCATAAGTCTCCAAAGCCTCCTGAAACTTACTCCGTGAGAATAATGCACGAGCATAGCCAGCCAAAGCTCTTTCATTATCAGGCTGTAGAGTTAGGGCCTTGGCATAACATTGGAGATCATTAGCCTCTACCAACGTTCCTTTAACATGATGTTGTGCCAGATAACCAGACATCATCCAGAATTGGAAATCGCGACGTGCCTCTCCATAATTAGCGAGCAGCTTAGCAACTTCGTGCATACGCTTCTGTTTCAAAAGGAAAGCTGCAATTTCATTAAAGAATGGTTCCAAGTGCGTTTTTGAGAAGATCGGATCTGCGCAAAACAGATATCTGATCTCATCAATATCGAAAGGATTAACAAATGTAGTATGCTGTGGAAACAGGCGAAAGAAACGATAGAGATCCTGCAGATAGGTGCGACGGATATATGCTGCACTTTCCAGTTCCTCAAAAGCAAGTTCATTCATCGTTGCTTCGCCCCTTTCAAGCATCCCTCTCATATTTTGAGGAATCTGACTGATTACTTGCTGAAAGGCAAAGACAAAGGAATACTTATCACTATTACAGAATGGCCCTTTCTCCACCATCACATGGAAGAAATGATCCATACCCGTCTTTCCAAGAACATCCATCACTGCCGAATGGTTAAGATAGAACGGCATAAACCAATTGCTCAGTTCGTTGAAGAAAACAAAGCGCTTCATCTGAGAAAAACCTCCGAAATAGATATCTGAGCCCTGTTTCTGCATGTTGACCATCCGCTGAAAGCTTGCTTCCATCTGTTCCAGTTTACGTTCCTGTTCACCTGGATGCAGAATATCTTCCATAGGATCTTCTTCAGTCTCCTCAATTCCATTACGCGTCATACGGAAAGACTGATTCTTAAGCAGATCTGGCATAATCTCCCGTTGGATTGTCTGCGTATCCTGCTCTGCATTCATACAGAATACTATCTGCTCCTGCAGTTCAACCAATTCCTTACAATGGTTTTCATCTTCCAGCAATGAATGTATCAAATCTATTTGTTCTGGGTAGATTGAAGAAGCAAGATGACTATCAAATGATAATACCCAGCCAACGAGTGCTCTTTGGCGCACTCGTTCGTCAGTTGATTTTTCATAGACATGAACCAACGTACGAAACTTCGCCATATCGAATTGTTCTAAGGCAGAGAGCATCACTGCACTAACTATCAACTGCTGGTCGTTCGTATCTATTGTAGGCGATAGGAGTATCTCTTCCATCGCCGTAGAGATACTATCTGTCCATGTTTCTGATGTTAATATATAGTCGAAAAGCACGTTCATTTCATGCTCATGTTGACTATACAACTCACGTTGCTTTGTCTCACGTATATGTGGGGGCTCTAACTCTATGACAGCTGCATCTGAAACAAAAGCCTCCAACTCCTCTCGGATGTTCTGCGGAGCCCAGTCGCGAGCTGACATATGTTGTCGAAGATATATTGAAGACAAGAAAGACGAATGCCCAATTCCATAACTGCGACTGATATTGGAGCACAGCACATACATCCTTTGTAAAAGCGACTGGTAAAGTGCGGGCAGCTGTGGATCCTTAAAGCCACGCTTCCAATAATCTGCCATTAGCTGATAGTCTGTACGAACAGCGTGCAAACGATCAGAATTAACTTGATGCGGATGAATAGATAGGAAGGTCTCCAATCCATTGATCGCTCCACTTAAATTATGTGCCTCCAAATGGGCAAATACATCTTTCAAACTCTGATGTGTATCCATAGATTATTTCTTTGAAAGCCATTGCTGTGCAAGCTCCACATCTTTCTGTCGAGGAGCTTCTGCATGATTATACTTGAGAGTGTCTGGTAAGTTCTTGAGTGCAGATTCCGATATCGTATAGTATTTCCTAATCACATCCTTATAATGACGCACTCCAAATTTATTAATAGAGTCACAAGCATCATTATAACCTTTGAGGAAAACCTCCATTTGTTTTTTACGGTTCTTATCATCCATACCTTTGGCACGGAAAGCGATAACACCCATATGAATATCTTCCTGACGAGTATCCAGCAACACTTTATGTTTCTTCAACAAAGCCTGAGTTGCTTGAGGTTCTGTCAGCAATAAAGCATCCATCTCATTGTTTTCCAACATCTTCAGACGGACATATACATCATTCACCTGTATACGGAATACACGTTCTGTTTTCAACTTTGCACTATCTACTGCAAGATCACCAAGAAAATCCGTCACAGAGTAACGAGTCATCGCCAACATCTTATCGTCCAGATGTTTCAGCTGGGTGATACGCTGATTACGATTACTGATCAATAACCAATAGGCATTAGTAGAGGCAACATATCTCAAAGGTGTACCCAATTGAATCATCCGTTCTGCTCGCACCAAATCTGTTACGATACCCTCTACCCTACCTCTCATCATGGCTGTATCACAGTCCATCTGCGCTGTATAGCGCTTCAGCCGTATATCTACAACCGTATCAAACAATTGGTGATCTTTTGCTATATAAAGAGGCAGACAGTCCAACGTAGGCATCACGGCAATTTTAAGAGCTGCAGAATCTTCACGAGCCAGTTTCATTCGTTGGGCTCTTGTCAATCGCTTTGTCTCCTCATAAGACTGTCCACAACCTGCAAGTATCAGCAGGCCAGCCACAACAAAGGTAAATATCCTGATATATTTCATATTGTTCACCATAATTGTGTGCAAAATTACGCAATTATTTTGGAATACCGAAAATATTTAGTACTTTTGTATTCAATTATGGCAAAAGATAAAATCGCATACGTATGTTCCAACTGCGGACAAGAGTCGGCAAAGTGGATTGGGAAATGTCCATCCTGTGGGCAATGGAACACATTTAAGGAATTTCGTGTA
>CACZTJ010000019.1 GCA_902784065.1 uncultured Prevotellaceae bacterium
CTCGACCTTGCTCGAGATGACAATATTACGCTCGAACGGCGCAATCCCACCGATTCCTTATTTCAATCTACCAGATTCTCGTAATCTTTGAGCCAGATTCTAACCTCGACGCTTAAAATCCGCAAAATCGATTTCGTACCATCGTACCATCGTACCATCTCGAAAATCGATTTTACACCTAAATATATTATTATTGATTTATATATATTATTATATATATTATAATATATATAATAATATATATAAATATAATAAGCCCAATTTTCCCTATCAATAATCAAAAATGAAAATACCAAATGGTACGATGGTACGTTGGTACGTTCAACCTTTTTCAGGGCAAGACAAGGGGTACATCAGGATGGTTTCTTGTTAGTGTCGAGATCCTCAAAAGGGTCAGAGGGGAATGTTTCTTCCTTTAAACGATGAGCTTCCTCTTCAATACAATTGAAAAACCATTTATGGACTTTTTCCTCTTCTTTTTTAGAGAATTTACTTGTCAATACAGCCAAACTTGCAGCAAACGAGCGAGCTAATGAAACAGCGATCGCCATTGCATTTACTTGGCCATAGCGCTTAACTTGTTGCATTGATATATCCTTAACAGCTTGGGATAATGCAGCTTCAAATTCATCTACCTGCTTATCAATCAGTCCTTCATCTTCTTTTTTCATAAAACAATCTTTTTAAATTAATCATAGTACGCTTGTGCGTCTAGTATATCGAATGCAAAATTACTGTAAATTATCGATACTCACAAAGAATTTTACTTTTTTTAGCATAGAATTTTGGCGGATTGAATTTTTATAATTATCTTTGCAACCAAAAAATTGAATGTAGAACTTAAAAAATACACACAAAATGAAGACTTATATTTTGTTTTGGAACCCTGCTGTCTCAAGCTATAAACTGGAGAACTTTCAGAATGAGATTGAAGATACAGGATATTATGGTGATATGACCTGGAGTATATGGGAACACAAGAATGCAAGTGCAGGAGATCGTTTCTTCTTGGTTCGTTGTGGTGATGGAAATACGGGTATCTGCATGAGTGGATATTTCTCTTCAGATCCATATCAGGACGAAGATTGGTCTGGCAAAGAGAGAGACACTTATTACGTGAATTTGGAACCAGACATTATGATCAATCCGGAATATCTTCCTATTTTGACAACTGCAGAGTTGGTTTCTGCTATCCCTGAATTCGACTGGACGGGAGGTCATTCAGGAAGACTGATCGATGCTCACCTCGCTGAGAAATTAGAAGCGCTTTGGGAGAATTTCTTAGATGAGCATTCATATATATTCGATAATCATGCAGTTGCCCTGGAAGTTGATCCAAGTGACTATGAATCTAAGATTGATGACAAGCAGACTGTTGAACTCAATTTTACAGACTATGGTAAAGTTCTAGCTTTAAACACCAGCTGCCTAATAGAAATAGATGGTTCAGATCTTGAGAAAGTCAAAAAGCAGGTCACAAAGGAAATATACAAGGCAACAGGTAAAAAACCTGAGATTATTTTCAAATACAGTGGTGTCGATGAAGAGTACTGGCCACTCTATGAAAAAGCTCTCAAGATAGTCTTAGCTAACAAAAAAGAAAATGATCGTTTCGATTGGATTTGTTGGGGATTCGAGGAAAAAGTCACCTATATGTTCTATAAGGTAGGCATAAGTTCAGCGGAAGCAAAGAAACAGGGCTTCCCTGAGGATGTATATAACGTTTTAAAGCTTTTTGAGAGAAAAAACGGCGAGGGTCTTTTGCAGTATGTGAAAAGAGTTGCAAAGTATAAATTTGTAAGGGGTATAGTTCGACATGAAATAAATGAGGCGCTTAATGTGATAGATAGGGAAAGCGTTAGTGTTGATGATATTCCGTCTTTGAATGAAAACCTTGCTGCATACCATTATTTAGCTTCGTTGGATGAAAAAGAACGTCTGAGGAGGTTAAAAGCCCGTCGGATACAGTAAAAAGGGCTCGCAGCAAAACCTTTTTTGCAAAATAACTAACCAAAATTTTTGGGGATAAAATTTGTTTTTTACACTTTTTTGATAGAGTATAGAGAACTGAAACAAACTACACTCAACAAATACACCTATCTCGATGAGACAGATGGTAAGCGCTATCTGCGCCGTTATGATGCATTACGCCTGTTTGTAGGCTATAACAAAGATAGAGAAAGCGCCTTGGTTCAGGTAACGGACATTACCTATAATGAGGGCATTGTGGAATATCATCTAGGGTTGATTTTAGAGAAGATTGTATAATAAATGGCAAAAGAGGTTGAATCGTGTCGTATAGGGGCATAAAAAGGCCCCCTTGAGGGGGCACAAATGATTAATATTAACACAAAAACTAATTATTTCAACACGTATCTCGCGATAGATGCGAACTTTGTAATATGATTTCGGTGTTTGTTTTATCTTGTTTAGGATATTAAGTAGAACGATGAGCGGGCTTCTCAGCAGGCTATTAGAAGATACGAGTGGAATCCGATTATTACTATTCAATTATAAACTTTTAGGACCATCATGAAGAACCCAATTGGCACGATGTGATAAACCATGAAACAAGAGCTAACATCCCCAATATTACCAGTGACCAGCCTATCTGTTTTAGAAGAGGAATGACACTCTTTTTTGCCCCTCGTCGCGAAATGGCACCGCAATTAGGACATTTGAAAACGTCATTGGGAACATACTTTCCACATTTACCACAATATGCCATGAACTCTCATTTTGATTTAATACCTTCTCGTTCTACGTACGTATACATAAGAAATCCTGGCTACAAATATACGTTGTTTTTTTGATACGACTACCCATTTTCGACTTAAATTATGTTAATCAAAAACAATTGTTACCTGGATTAAGTGCCTTTGCTTTGTGTCATAAGGTTTTTTAAAGAGAAATAATTTGTATTTTGGCAAAATTACCCCCCCCAGTTAAAAAACGTTAAACGATAAAAGATATATATAGTACACGTGCGCGCGAGTAAAGAAAATTTGTCAGACAACAAAATTTATTTGTATTTATTTTGAATCTTTGAACTGTTTTAAAAATTCGTTTCGTATTGATATTGAAATAGGTGTAAATGCAAACTAATATGGTAGAATTTTAGTTTATAGATGTTAAAGTCTTAAGTGTTATTTAAGTTCGTTGGCAAAATGTGGTTTTTAACATTTATTTAATTTGGTTATTTCAATTATTTCATGTATCTTTGCAACTCGTGAGCTTTATAGTTTCACATATTTAAAAACTTAAAACCATTAAATATGCACAACAAAAAGATCTTGGCCAGTTTGGCCTGTCGCCAGGAAACCTGCGCTTTAAACAGCCAGCGTTTCCGCATTTTCGTTGAGTTTGTAACTCTTCAATCTGAGAAAGGAGGGTGTGTTCTATGGCGAAGCTAGATCTACTCCTTGACATTGAAGGCTTGCTGGAGTCGTATGACGGCCTGAAAGTCAAGGACTCTTTTATGACAGACAGCTTTAGGGCTTGTGTAGAAACACAGGTGGAAAAAGTTAACGACAAGCTCAACAGACTGTTGACCAGCAAGACCAAATTGAGTTGCAGAAATGTGCTTACAGCTAATTTTGAGACCATGACCAAGCCTGACCACTGGCTGAAAAGCAAACTTTTTCATGTTTTACCTAAGAACGAAAGCCTGGTGCTGAGAGAGAAGATCGAGGAGATGGTAGAGCTGCTGAAAGCGCTGATGCTGAGGATCAAGGATGTGGATCCAGACTATGCAGGCCAATTCTTTGGGAAACTGAAAAACAGATACTATAAGGAGCATATCACTGATTATGAGCTATGGAAAGCGGATTTAGCTGATTTTAATATGGATGTGTTGTCAGAATATCAGGCTGAGATCACTGCTGATATACTGATTTTAGGTGTTTTGAAATACGACAGAGCGCCATCGGATGACGAGATGCGGAAAGTGGACCTTGAAAAACTCCAGAAGAAACTCAAACACGATAAAGTTCTTCCAGCGTGGTTCAAGGAGGAGTGCGCCAAGATTCGCAGATATACTCATTGGGAGGACGACCTGTTTATCATCGACAATCATCGACTGAGAAAATATATGTATTTGAATTTTGGGAAATTGTCGCATGACCAGCATATCGAATTGTATAAGTATCAAGTTCAGATGAATCAGATTCATGAGGATATGAGAAAGCTGATGGCGCTGGAGCAGTGCGCAGAACTGGGCGTAGCGCAGACTTCTGAACTGACCTCTGAAGCTGCCATGATATACTGGCATAGACTGATGGAACTGGGATTTGTGGACGAGAACTGTAAACTGAAGCCTGGCACCTCTCGCCAGCAGGCCATGTATATCGCTGAGCCTTTCTCAGAGGTATTAGGCTTGAAAACCAAATGGAAGGATTTTGAAGACTTCTGGGGTATCAGGAACCTTGCACAAGAGAAGTGGGCTTGTCAACAGACTGGCGCGATGCCTGCCAGATATCAAGAGATAGACCATGTTTTCGAACATTAACCTAACCTGCTGATAATCAAATACCATAACCACTATTATAACCCCTATTATAGCCCCTAGATAGGGGCTTTTTTTGTGCTCCTCTCTGTAACTTTGCAGTGCTTTTTACAAAGTACTAACCCTTTAATGTGTTAATAATTATGGTAAAGAAAAATGTAAGGAAGTCCAGCAAGGCTGGCAAGGTGAATGTAAGCGTGAATCGTGAGGCTGAGGAGTTGCTCCTTATGGGGAATGCGCTGGGCGAACAGTTGTTGAATCTGCTATCTCAGGTAGCAACCACTCCAAGAGGTATAGGCGCAGCTACAAGTGCGCTGGCCATGGCTTGGGCCACGCTGAAGGATGTTGCCACGTGCGAGTGCGTAGAGGTGGAGAGTTTGTTTGAAAGCGAGGTGGCATTCTACGAGGGCGCAATAGTAGAGTAGAAAGATGTAGAATCCGAGGTTTGTGAGGTCTCTAGAGGAAAGTTGCAACGCCTAACACACATCTCACAAAGTCTTGGGAATCATGTATAGAGAAGTGACGCTGAGAGTCGAGGAATCGATTTTCGAGCAGTTTATGGGTACCATCAGCCTGCTGAAACAGGTGGAGGTGGTAAGTGCTTGCTCAGTGACTGCAAGGGGCAGAGGTGGCAGGCCACGACGCGCTGGCAAACCTGTGGTGAAAGCTTTTAGCTATCATGCAAAGAACATGGCGGCACGCCTGATGATGCTATGTAAAGCACTCAAAGCGCTGGGGTGGATTGATGGAGAGACAGACTGCCAGGCGTTTATCGACCTGTTTTCTGGTGGCGAGTTCAGACGGCATATCGTGTGGACTGGTCAGGCAAATGTGTTGGCAGAGCTGTTTCGCAGATTGGTGAAAGAGCGCAGCCTGGTGGCCCTTCCTGAGAAACACAGTCTGTGGGTAACGGTTAACGGACACTTCTGGGATAAACTAAAAAATCAGGAGTTTGGAACTGAACGGCTGAGAAACACGCATATCCCTTATAATCAGGGGCAAACGATCGCTTATCTGGTGGATTTGCTCGACCAGAAATATACGCTCGACGACATCAGAATGATGATTGAAAGTCAGCGATAATTGAGATAACGCTGACTGGGAGTGCAGCAGTCTTATAGAAGCCCGTTCAAACAACGCGGCAAGCAAAAAATAAGATATGCGACATGAAGAAAAACAGGATCATGAGCAAGAAAAACGAGAGTGGCATCAGAATCAGAAAGATGTGCGCCTCGTGCCATTACAAGACAGTGGATAATGAAGGAGCGCGCAGCTGCTTGTTGACCCAGCTGAGGTTAGAGCAACAGCACGTTTGCGAGAAATGGCTGATGAGCGACGGCATGCGGCATGCAGGCTATAGCGGGGGCAAGGTGAAGCGCCGTGAGTATCTGCTGTTTGTGTTTGAGCTCAGGATGCAGGGGTGTGAAGACACACTCGACACGCTCAGAAGACGGTTTGAAAAAGAAACTGGTCTCTCACCATTTTTATTACGTTAATAACTAATCCTTAGACTATGAAGAAGTATATCGAGATTGAGTATGAGGTGTTTGAGCGCCTCCTGTTAGGTAAGTGTGTAGAAGGTTCGCTGCATCGCGACAAGCGGTCGGGGAAGATTTGTTTCAGGGCTTATAACCGCCTGTCGCGCATCCATGTGAGGGATAAGCTTGTGAAGAAGCTGCCTTGGGGCTGGGTGAAGGAGTCGATGCAGCGCATCAAGGTGTTTGGCAGTTTCCCAAAAGATGTGGGTCCGGCACGGATGATGGGGCTGCTGGAAGATCACACCAGCGATGCGAAGGACGCCCTGATTGATCGTGAGTTGATAGAGTTTTGTTAGTTTTAGACATAAGAACAGAAGGAGATAAGAGTTATGAAGAATTTGAGTATGATTGTTGTTTATGGTAAGAACTCGGGCGTTGCCACCACCGCAACGTTCTTTGGCAACCAGTGGTGGATCACATCTAAGGACGAGCGCTTGGAGCCGCTGTATAGTGGTAAGCCTTACGACCAGAGCGATTACCGTTTCCTGTGCGAAAAAGGTGCGCTGATTCTGATCAAGGATCTGGCTGGTATGATGGGCTGCGCGATGGAGTGTGGAGAGATCGACACCAAGGAGGTGCTGAAGAATCGCCTGAAGGACCTGAATGCGCTGGGTGTGAAGTTCCAGGCTCTGCCTCAGACTTTGAATCTGGTGTTGAATGTGAAGTTAAAGGCGGATGGCTACTCCGTGAGCTGCGACGATGGCGATAACGACTGGATGCGGTTCTTTGAACTCGACAGTTTCGACAGTGCCAAGCAGGCATGGGAGAAGGTGAGAATCTACATTGACTTCTTTATGAAGCATGGGGTGAAGGTGCAAGCACGCCTGCAGTGCCGAGGTGAGATCGTGGATGAGTTGGCAGGTCTGACTCAGGGCGTAAAGATTGATATAAAAGACTAAGAGATGGGATTTTGTTATCAGAAGAATTTTAGTAATCCTACATTGCCTGTTGACGAAGCGCAGTTTTATGCGCTCGTCAGGGCGGGCAAGTGGAATGAGGCAATAGATCAGTATCGCCAAACTGGTGAGGCTTCGCTGAAACGTAAGTTGCCTGCCTTTATCTTTCAGGCGACGTTTGATGAAACGACGTCAAAGGCAGGAAAGGTGGGTGCCTGGCGTAAGCAAGCTGCGACACGACTGACGGGGCTTGTGGTGATGGATATTGACCATGTCGAAGACCCAAAAGGGGTGTTTGACAAGTGGGGCTTGTCATCTCGACTAAGCGGAGCGCATGGAGAGATCTCTGGAGATGTCTCGACTCCGCTCGACATGACAGAAAAGAGAGCGCTCGAGGAGACAGAAGGCTTAAGTCGGATCCTTTTAGTCTATATTACCCCCAGTGGTAAAGGCCTGAAAGTGGTGTTTAAGGCTGATGTGACGAAGGGCAACCTGATCGACAACCAGCACGCGATGGCGAAAGTCTTGGGCGTAGAAGTGGATGAGAGCTGCAAAGATGCATCTCGCATGAGCTTTATCTGTAAGGAGAGTGATATTTTATTCATTGACAAAGAACTATTTACTTATGAGAACAAAGAATTTAGCGATCGATATACTGCTCTATATCGAGACGGTCATTCACAGGCTACGAATGAGGATGATGGGTCGTCATCTCGACCGCGCTCGAGCTTTGCTCGCTCGCTACCGAAGGGACGCGAGAACGAAGTGAGTGGAGAGATCTCTGGAGATGTCTCGACTTCGCTCGACATGACAAATCAGCCATCAGACATCAACCATCAGCCATCTTTTAAAGGGCGCCCTTATAGTGAGATCATTGATGAATGGTGGAAGCAGAATGGGGGTGTGCCACAGGAGGGCGAGCGGAATGTGAAGCTGTACCAGTTGGCAGTGAATCTGCGAGCGATCTGTGATAATAATCGTCAGTTGCTGATGCAGGTGATGCCTCGTCTGGGATTGGATGAACAGGAGTTGCGCGCGATTGTGGAATCGGCATGTAAGGAGCCGCCAAAAGGTATTAGCAAGATTATGCAGGGCATACTGTCATCTCGACTAAGCGGAGCGCATGGAGAGATCTCTGGAGATCCCTCGGCTACGCTCGGGATGACAAATGGTGGTGATAATATCGATCCGCTACTTTGGGATTGGGGCGAGAAGATTGAGGGATTGAAGGAGAATTATCCCATTCTGAAAGACATTTGCAAGGGTTTGAAACGCAACCAATACCCTGCAGCGATGTTTGTGGGTGGTGGACTGATGATGACCTTGATGACAAGGTGTACTTACAGGTTTTATCATCGTCCTGAGGAGCTGCGCAGGCTTAATAACTCGACGCTGATTATTGGCGATCCAGCTTCAGGTAAGAGCTTCGCAACGCGCCTGTTCAAGTTGCTTGCTGCGCCTATTGTGGCGGCTGATAAGATCGGCAAGGATGCGATTAATGCCTATCGTGAGCAGATGCGTACTAAGGGAGCCAACAAAGAGAAACCCAAGAAGCCAAAGGTGATAGTACGCGTGCATCCGGCTCGTACATCAAATGCCCAGTTTATTCAGGATATGGTGAACTCTGTAGAAGAGGTGGACGGAGTGCCCATGCAGCTACACATGCTGACCTTCGACACGGAGTTGGACAACACTGTGACGGTGCAGAAAGGCGGTTCGTGGATTGACAAGCAGAGTCTGGAATTGAAGGCTTTCCACAATGAGGAAGACGGTCAGGCGTATTCGAATAACGATTCGATTCTGCAAGACTTCTACGTGACGTGGAATTTCATCTACACTGGCACGCCCATTGCCCTGAAGAAGAAGGTGAACGAGCAGAATTTTGGTAGTGGTCTCGCCACTCGCTTGACCTGCATCCCTCTGCCTGCCACCAACTTTGAGATGATGAGCCGTGAATCGACAGTGGATTACGACAGCGACAATCGTCTGAAGGAATGGGCTGAGAAGCTGGATAGGATGAAAGGCGAACTCTCTGTTCAGAAGATTGTGGATGAGCTCTATGACTGGACGGCTCGTCGTATGGCTGATGCCGCAGAGAATGAATCGAAAGCTGACGAGATGCTGTTGAAGCGCTGCGCCTATCATGGATTGAATTTTGCTGCACCCTTTATCGTGATGCGCCATTGGGAAAAGATGCATCAGGAGGGTAATTATTGGTGTGGTGAGTTTGAGACAGACGAGGTGGATTGGCAATTAACAGAGTTGATGACGAACATCCAGTATGCTTGTCAGCGCCACTACTTCGGGGCTATGGCTGAAGCCTATTTCGAGAATAAGCTACGTGACGCCTCTGTGAATGTGCAGCGCCAACAAAAGACTATTGAGGCGTTTGCACGACTGCCGGAAGAATTTACGAGTGAGGACGTGATGCGCTGTTTTAACCTGTCGAGCGTGGGTGCTACTCGCATGAAGATCAAGCGACTGGTGAGTGACCATCTGATAGAGAAGTTGAATGACGCCAGAAGCAAGGCTGGAGAGCTATCCACATATCGCAAGACAGGCACCATGATGCTGTAATGTACCATCGTACCATTTGGAAATTCGAAAAACTATAAGTTATGCTACCAAGAGGAATTAGGAATAATAATCCATTGAACATCCGCAGGTCGAAAGACCTGTGGATGGGCTTACGAGCCCAGCAGACAGATTCGGCCTTTTGCCAATTTGAAACCCTTGAGTATGGTTGGCGCGCTGCCTTTTACCTGCTCACACGTACCTATTATCATAAGTATCGGCTCTATACCATCAGGATGATTATCAACAAGTGGGCACCGCCCAATGAGAATCAGACTTCGAAGTATATTGAGAATGTGTGTCGATTGACGGGGATTGCGCCTGATGAACCCATCGGTATTCCGTCGGATCAGCCTGCCCGTTGGATGGCACTTGGCATAGCCATGGCTATTCAGGAGAACGGAACAGACTCGTTAGATCGCTCGACCTTGGTCGCTCTCCTTCTTGGAGAGAACTTTGCCATGCTGCGAGGCTGGGGGCTGTGCCGTGATCAGTAAACGATGAGATCTCTCCATGTCATCCCGAGCGTAGTCGAGGGATCTCATGAGATCTCTCCACTTGGGACGACGAGGGAATCGAGTTTAGGTTCTGACTTACCAGATTTTGACGCGATCCTCGGGAGCCAGGTAGAGTTTGTCTGTAGGCTTCACATCATAGAGGCGATACCAGTCGTCTATCAGGCGTGCGATGCCATTAATGCGGTTGTGGCCTGCTGAGTGCGAGTCGTGCAAATAGTTCCACTTCAGCATATCGAGGTTGCGCTCATAAATATCAGCTCCTATAACCATTACATACGAAAGCCAGAACTTCCTGAGTTGCTCGTCTAATTGCTCACCGCTAAAGCCCTGCTTTTTCAGCCGCCGCTTGTAGGCCTCTAATGCCAGCGTAACACCTCCCAGATCAGCCATATTCTCATTGAGCGTCTTCTCGCCATTGGCAGGTTGTCCCGGGTATGCCTCCAGCTGGTTATAAAGGGTAATCATCTGTTGCTGCTTCTGTTCGAAGGCGGTACGATCCTCGGCAGTCCACCAATCGCGATAGTTTCCAACCTCGTCATAGTAGCTACCACCGGCGTCAAAACCATGACTTATTTCGTGGGCAAAGACATATGCAGTGGCATAGAGAGTTGCCTCGTTCTGCTCTTGGTCGAAAAGAGGGGCCATGATATATGCTGGTGTTATCCAGAGTTGATTATACGCTTTCTCGTACCAGGCGTTGACTAACGAAAAACGATGGTTCATACAATAATAGTCCCAAGCACGAGTCTGAGTGGATTGGCCAGCAATCTTGTGTATCCATTCAACCGACTGTCTCCGCAGGCTGGTGACGGCCTCTAACAGTGTCGTTTCCTTGATGACGGGGGTGAACTCGTCGCTCCACTGGTCGGGATAGCCTATAAGGAATTTCATCTGTCGTGCCTTCTTCTTAGCCTCTTGTTTTGTGGCACTGCTCATCCAGTCGAGTCGGTCAATGCGCTCGATGAGAATGGTGCGGATGTCTTCCATGATCTCCCTGCACCGCTCTTTATGGATCTCTTCCCCCCTGGCTTCCACCAGAAGGCGGTACATGTGGTATGTCGCAAATTTCATGGCCTCAGTCAGTCGCGTAAGCTCCCCATAATCCGGTTCCATCCTGCGGACGAACACAAAGTCTTGCCCCAAGACGTAGAAGATCATGTAGTCGCGTAGCACGGCAATGGCCTCATCGGAACCATCAAGCAGATAGTCAAAGAATGACAAAATTTCACCGTTAGATATCATTGCCTGATCGGCTAGGTCGCCAATACCCATCAGTTCGCGAAAGATTTTCCGATAATATGCATCGTCATCGCTTCGGGTAAGGGGTAACGGTTGCGGTCTCGGTCTCGTGATTTGATTTGCATTGGAATCATCGTATATGTACATCTCCTTTTCCTCTATAACCATGGCATTCTTATGGATTTCTGTGATACGCTCTTCAGTAAAGCCAAAGTTTCGCAAGTTCTCGCAGAGATCCCATGCATAATTAGTCAACATGTCAAGATCATTATATGCCATAGCGTAGTGGAGATACATCGATGGACGCTCACTTGTTATTAGGGGGATGATGACGCCATCATTATCAGCGGTACTCAGGCGAACCAAAGGTGTGTACCCCCACTGTTGTAACTGGGTGAAGGCGGCTAGCAGTTCCTCCTGTGTGGAAATGGCCGACAGGTAGTCAATGCGCGATTTCAACACCAGAAAATCGGCAGAGTCGTCGGCTCTGGCTGCCAACACTAATTGGCGCATAGCCGACACTGTAGGGTCTTGGGATTTGACAAGAAGCTGATCCGTCACTTCCATCATCTTCTGTGTAGCCTGATCATATAGGGAGGGAATGGAGGTGTCGTCAATCCACTTGCCGCAGGCATAGCGGAAGAAGTCGTCGCCAGGGCGAACCGATTTATCCATATACAGGTCGTAGCTGAACGGCTTGTCATCCGTCACAACCGGATTATCTATATAGTCTGTACACGATGTCAGCACAACGGCCAGAATCCATAGGTGTAGTCTCTTTATCATCATTTTAAGTCTTTTCGTTTGCAAATATAAGCATTTAGCGCGACATAAGCAAATATTTAACCAAGAAAGATGACGTTTTCAAATTATATTCGTAACTTTGCACCCGAGAAAACTAATATGTGACTGTTATGATGGACAAAAAACAGGTGAATGACGTGCTGCGCCATAATGTGGGGCTCCTGTCGAAAATGACTAATCAGGAGGTGGGTATGATGCCTGCTACAGAGGCCCCGTTGCCCTCAGTGGATATGGTGAAGCAGATCGTGACGCTGGCAAAGCGTATCATCTTCCCCGACTATTTCAATAAGCGTCAGTCGGATGAGGCGATCCGCGCTTATTATATCGGTGTGCATATGGAGGAGTTGGTTAACTTGTTGACCAAACAGATAGCCCACGGACTGCAGTTCTGTGAGGACTGCGAGGCGATCCGCACGAAGGAGCAGGTCTATACGGAGGCGGAGCGACTGGCCCTTGAGTTTGTCGGCGAGCTGCCAGAGATCAAGCGTCTGCTCTATACCGATGTGCAGGCGATGTTTGATAACGATCCTGCGGCACCTAACTATGGTGAGGTGATCTTCTGCTATCCCTGTATGAATGCCATGACGCATTATCGCATTGCCCACAAGCTGCACGAGTTGAAGGTGCCTGTGATCCCCCGTATCATCACGGAGCAGGCTCACTCGAAGACGGGTATCGATATCCATCCTGGTGCCCAGATCGGCGAATACTTCGCAATTGACCACGGTACGGGTGTGGTGATTGGTGAGACCACGATTATCGGCAACCATGTGACGCTGTATCAGGGTGTGACGCTGGGTGCCAAGAGCTTCAAGTATGATGAGCAGGGTAATATGCTGAACGTGCCGCGTCACCCGATTATAGAGGATTATGTGACAGTCTATTCGAATGCCTCGATCTTAGGACGTATCACGATAGGTCATCACTCCACCATCGGTGGTAACATCTGGTTGACGCATAGCGTGCCTCCCAACTCAAGGATCCTGCAGTCGAAGGCGATAGATGCCGGATTCACAGACGGTGCAGGTATCTGAAAACAATAATCCCCGCCAAGTTGGCGGGGATGTTTGTTTCTGTTACTTATTTCTCTCTGACGAAGCGAACGGGTTTCTCAACCTTTGTGGTGTCAGTAGAATCTCCACTTCGTGTGCCTACGTACCAGCTGTCGTAACCCCATCTGTAAGAGCTCCAGTTGCGGCCACTCACATGCGAGAGCTGGAAATCAACAGGTCTGCCGCTATCATTGATGGTACCATAGAAGTACAGATTATCCAAGTGATAGTCTCGAATTGTGATGTAGGTGTCTTCTTCTACGAAATACACCTTGATGGTTCCATAGTCAACCGTCCACTCAATGTGATTAGCGATATAATCCCAAGGGGCATTGCTGTAATAGTCCACCCAATAGCCAGCTCCACTTGAATAAGCATAGGGATCCTTCAGGAATGTCACTTCTGAATAGGTGGCATCATAGACTCTGCCGTCATAACGAGACGAGATATACATATTACCACTCCAGGTTCCTTCAAGTGTGTTGGCGATTCTCTGGTCATCACAGCTAGTCAGTGTGAACAGTGTGGTCATCATTGCGAGTGCGGAAAAAATAAACTTCTTCATAATCGTAACATTTTAATTGATTTCTGGTGCAAAGATAAGGAGAATTCTCCACCTTGGCAAGAGAATTCTCCTATTCGTGCGTAGGATTTTCCCTATTCTTCTTTCTTTTTTCCGAACTCCGGGTCGATCTTCAGCAGGGCGGTTACGAGGTAGGTCATGCTACAAGCCGCTACCACGATGAGGAAGAAGACGGGGTAACCGACACTCTCCTGCAGCGCACCAGCGAAGAGGCCTGGAATCATCATCGAGAGGGCCATGAAAGCCGTGCAGAGGGCATAATGGGCCGTCTTGTGCTCACCCTGACTATAATATATAAGGTAGAGCATATAGGCAGAGAAGCCAAAGCCGTAGCCAAACTGCTCGATGAAGACACAGACATTGACGATGAGGAGATCGGTGGGCAGGGCGTACGACAGATAGACATACACGAGGTCGGGCAGGGTGATAGCCATCACCATGGGCCAGAGCCAGCGTTTCAGTCCGTCACGACTGGCCACGATACCACCAAGGATACCACCTAAGGTCAGGCCGATGACACCCACGGTGCCCTGTACAAGACCATATTCTGCTGGTGAGAGACCCAGTCCACCCTGTGAGGTGTTGTCAATCAGGAAGAGGGCACTCACCTTGGCGAGCAGTCCCTCAGGCATGCGGTAGAACAGCATGAAACAGATGCCTGCCCACACCTGCGGTTTCTGGAAAAAAGTCTTCAGCGTGTGCCAGAACTCCTGCAGGATCTGCTGACCGTTCATCGTTTCCAAACCCTTGTCCTCTGAGGGGCGCGGCAGGATATAGTGATGCCAGAGCCAGAAGGCGATGAAGAGACCTGCCATGCCGTAGAACATGATGCTCCAGGAGTATTTGATGTTGCGGGTGACGACCTCCAGATTACCTGCCAGCATCACCAGCAGTCCCTGACCCACGATGGTGGCAATGCGATAGAAGGTGGAGCGGATACCCACAAAGTAGGCCTGGTCGTGCTCCTCAAGTCCGAGCATATAGAAACCGTCGGCAGCAATGTCGTGGGTGGCGCTTGAGAAGGCCATCAGCCAGAAGAAGGCCAGCGAGCCTTGTAGCCAATAGGGGGCTGGAATGGTGAAAGCCACACCACCCAAGGAGGCACCGATGAGCAGCTGCATGGAAACAATCCACCAGCGCTTGGTCTTGATGATGTCGATAAACGGGCTCCACAGCGGTTTGATGACCCATGGCAGATAGAGCCATGAGGTGTAGAGCGTGATGTCGGTGTTGCTGAGGCCAAGACGTTTATACATAATCAACGAGATGGTCATGACGGCCACATAGGGCAGACCTTCAGCAAAGTAAAGTGTGGGCACCCAAGCCCAGGGTGATTTCTTATTCATATAGTCGTTCGATTTGTGCGTTACGATAATAGAAGAGTAGAATCTCGTCGTAGGTCTTGCCTTGCTCACCCATCACGGCAGCACCAATCTGGCACATACCTACGCCGTGGCCCCATCCCTTACCGTTCAGGATAAACTTGTCACCCTCCTTCACAACATCAAAGGCAGAGCTGTAGAGGTGGGTCTCGCTGAGGGCGCGACGGATCTCCAGTTCCTTACCGATGGTGAGGGTCTTCTTGGTACCAACAATCTTCAACTTCCAGATGCGGCCACTCTTGCCACGTGCTATAGGAATGAGATCGGTGATCTCGCCGAAGTCGTCCTTCAGCTTGCGGTTCACAAGCTCAGAGAGCTGTGCCTGCGTGTATTCCACCTTCCAACGGTAGAAATCGGGTGTCTCCTGATCGAAGTCGTTGAGCACCTGCGAGAGGATATGCTTGTCGCTGGTGTTGCAGTAGGGATCGTGGAAGCTCACGAGATAAGGCTTGGGCGTATCTTCCCAGCAATACTGGAACTCCTCCGTCTGTCCACCACAGCATTTCGAGAAGCGTGCATCGCAGATCTCGTCGCCATAAGTCAGGATCTGTCCTCGGGTGGCACTGATGGCTTCCACCACATGGGCGTTGCTTGCCTTCGTGATACCCTGATAGCGCTGACAATGATCATCGGCACAGACATCAAAGATAGTGTGATCCTCACGATCATACCAACGGATGATCTCATCGTCTTTCTTAATAAATGAGAAGAAACTGTCGCTGCCGTTTTCACGCTGCTGGCGCTTCTCCATCTGAGCCAGGAGCCAGGAACGGGAGATGACGGCATGTGCCTTGAGGAACTCTAACGAAGAGGTGGCCGACATCTCACTGGAGATGACGCTGGTGAGATATTTCTCTACCGGCAGTTCATTGATAGCCACAATCTTATCGGCCTCTACCACCAGGTGGAGCGTACCCTCAAACACCTGTGTCTCCTTACGCTCCCAATGGAAGTTCACACCGATGGTGACATCATGGAGTGAGAAGGAGGCATCATCGGCTTGAGGCGTGAAGTTCAACTCACGGTATTGGGTGCCTCGCCACAGGATACCACCCTCGGAGAATTCTACCGTCTGGTCGCCTGTGATCACCTCGCCCTTTGCGATATAGGGACTGTTGAGTGTGAATGAGATTTTCTCTGCTGTGACGATACCCACATTCACATTGGGCTCTTTCGAATGGCGTGTGGCGAAGGGGGCGTTGAAAGCCTTGACGGCACTCGACTCCTTGAGCTTCTGAACCACCTCCTGGAACTGCTCCTTGGTGAGCGACACCTCATTGAGAATGCCAAGTGCCGTCTCAGGTGTCAGGCGCTCAAAGTCTTCCTGACGCGGGGTGATGATCAAACCAGACATGTCGAGGGCACCCGGACTGATGATATACTGGCCGCTGCCTGAGGCGTAATAACAGTCAGGACGATGCTTCCTTCGCGGGAACACCACAGAGAGGAAGTCGTCATTGCGTCGCCAGCTCACGATGTTCATCATGGGCTCTGTATCGTCGTCCTGCATCGGCAGGGCTTCATAAAGGCGCAGGAACAGCTGTTCGTCGCCATATTGGGAACGACTGCGGATGAGCAGAGCGGGACAAGGATACTCCTCGATAATCGAGATGTCCTCGTGCTCGTTGAGGCTCACGATGGTTGTCATGTTACGACTTAGGCGCTGCCACGACATCTGGATGGGGAGCACCCCACTGGTGCCTGCCTGGAAATGGGCATGGTCAGGAGCTGAGGCACCACACTTAGGTCCGTTATAGAAGACCAGCATCTCAGGATACTCCTCAAGCAGTTTGTGTATCTGTCCGTAGTTGTCGTGAATCTGCTGGGGCTCGTGCTTCACGCTGGGAATGGTGAAGTGGATCGGTAGGATGGGGAAGGGGTTCACCAGCAAGTCATACTGATTGCCGATGTTCTTCTTCACCTGTTCCTGGGGGCGGTTCTGTTCGCAGAGGAAACAGGGGCGTGCAGCTACCGCTTTCTTGTCGATGCTGGCACCGGTAGAGACCATACGGGCCGGATTCCACTGTACCTGCATGGTAGAGGCACCTACCGTCAACTCGCGTGTCTTCACGTTGCGCAGCTCACGATAGCGGCGACGGGCTTCATCCCACTTCTCCAGCTGTCGGTTGAAGAATCGCAGCAACGGCGAATCCACCACCAGCTCCCTGTGTCCTTGCAGCATCTGCTGGCGTGCCAGGATCTCAAGGGTGCGCAGCTGGTCTTTATAGAGGTTGTTCGCGTTAATCTTGTCAATGCTAAGGGCTGCATCACTGTTACCGCCCCATCGGCGACAGAGATAGAGCTCTGTAAAGATACGTCCGATGCGGTAGTGACGCGAGAAAATCAGTCCTAAGGCATAGTCCTCACCATAAGAGGTGTTAGGGAATCCAATCTGACGCAACAGAGGCGTGAAGAAAGCACGGGGTGCACCCAGACCATTGATGCGCAGGGCGTTGTTAGGTCCGTTTTCGTCAGTCCACTCTGCATGATCGATGAGTCCTGGCGGCAGGGTGTTCAACTCGAAGTCGCACATGCGGTAGCTACCTATCACCATCGCTGCATTCTGCTTGTGGAAAGCATCCACCACCTGTTGCAGCGTCTTGGGTGAGGAATAGAGGTCGTCGGAGTCGAGCTGTACGGCAAAGCGTCCGCAACGATCATCGTTGATTGCCATGTTCCAGCAGCCGCCGATTCCGAGATCAGTACGCTCTGGGATGATATGTACCAGTCGCTCATCGTGGAATCCCTTCAGCAGCTCTGTGGTGCGATCCGTAGAGTGATTGTCCACCACGATGACGTTGAACTTGAAGTTGGCTTTCTGCGACAGGGCGCTGTTCACGGCATCACAGATGGTCTTCTCACGGTTGAAGACGGGAATCACCACAGAGGCCTCGATATCAAACTCCTGTTCGTTGAAGTCTGGCCGACGATAGTAGGAAGGGTCGATCTTAGCACCGATCTTGTCCAGATGTGCCGTAGCGGCCTGCTCCATCTCGATCTGCACCTCACGGTTGCGTGGGTTCACGTAGTCGAACTGCTTTACGCCTGAGGCACGGGTGTCGGTCTCCTCCTCCGTATAAAGCTTCTCGTTGATGTGGAAGATACGTCCCTTACGACTCAGGAAGAGCCTCAGGGCGTAGAGGCCCGCATGCTGATAGGCATATTCCTCGGCTCGCTGGGCAAAGTCCTGTAGTAGTGCAGTCTTTATGAGTATCAGCGAACCGAAGTCGAAGTCGTCGCGGATACTACCCAGCTGATAGTCGATCACGGGGTGGGGCCTGCGTTCCCCCTCGATGATGTCGAAGTGGTCGGCATATACCATCGCTGCATCGGCATCAAAGGCTACGCGTACCATTCTGTCAAGGGCTCCCTGACCAATCAGCAGCTGTGTGGGTTTGGTCTGCAACAGCACGTAGTCGGCTTTTGCCTGCTCGGCAATGCTCACCAATGTCTTACTGCTTGTCAGATTACCTGCCTCCACCTGTTGGCAGTCCTTGAAACTCTCTGCGTCAGGGCCCGTCAAAGGCTCTGATACTAAAAGGAATATGCGTTGTATTGACTTGCTGCCCCTGAGCTGTGCCACAATCTGCTGTGTGACCTCAATAGAACCGCAAGGCAAAAAACAATCAATTTTTTCTCTCATTGGGATTTGATTTGTGAAATAATTAGGCGCAAAATTCGCAAAAAATATTGAGAATACCAAATAAATCGAGTTTTTTTTATACCTTTGCGCAGTAAAATAGCGCGAAAGTAGGCTGCACCTCGGAAAAATCCAAATTAATTTGGTTTTTCGCTCAGTTTGCACTACCTTTGCACCCAAAAAAGAAACAGATGCTACAGGATAAGAAGGTTTTGCTTGGTATGTCGCTCGATGAACTGAAAGCTGCCGTTAAGGAATTGGGGATGCCCCAGTTTACGGCTGCTCAGATCGCCAAGTGGCTTTATCAGCAGCACGTGAAGACGATCGACGAGATGACTAACATCTCGAAGGCCAATCGCGAGCGGCTGGCTGAGCAATTCGTGGTGGGTGTGATGGAGCCGATTGATTGTCAGCGCTCCAGCGACGGCACCATCAAGTATCTCTTTCCTGTCGCTTCGGGCAAGTTTGTGGAGACGGTTTATATCCCTGATGGTGATCGCGCTACGCTTTGTGTATCGTGCCAGGTGGGCTGTAAGATGAATTGTCTGTTCTGTCAGACGGGTAAGCAGGGCTTTGAGGGTAGTCTCTCCGCTGGTGATATCCTGAATCAGATTTATGCCCTGCCGGAGCGGGAGAACCTGACCAACATCGTGTTTATGGGACAGGGAGAGCCGATGGACAATCTCGACAACGTGCTCAGGGCCACAGAGGTGCTGACGCAGGACTGGGGTTACGCCTGGAGTCCCCGTCGCATCACAGTGAGCAGTGTGGGAATCAAGGGCAAGCTGAAGCGCTTCCTCGATGAGAGCGAGTGTCATGTGGCCATCTCGATGCACTCACCCCTGCCTGAGCAGCGCCAGCAGCTGATGCCGGCAGAGCGCCAGATGTCGATAACAGAGGTGGTAGCGTTGCTGAAGCAGTACGACTTCACCCATCAGCGCCGTTGCTCGTTCGAATATATCTGTTTCGCAGGCCTTAACGACACGATGACGCATGCCCGTGAGATTGTCAAGCTGTTGCAGGGTCTGGAGTGCCGTGTGAACCTGATCCGTTTCCACGAGATACCCGATGTGGACCTGCCTGGTGCCGACGAGAAGCGGATGGAGAGTCTGCGCGACTACCTGACGAAGCATGGTGTATTTACCACTATCCGAGCCAGTCGCGGACAGGATATCTTTGCTGCCTGCGGCCTGCTGTCAACTCAAAGACAGAGTAAATTTATAAAGACAGAGTAACAGAATAACATATGGAAGATAGAAAGATTCGCGTGGCAATCACGCATGGAGACACGAACGGCATAGGCTATGAGGTGATATTAAAGGCACTTGAGGATCCGATGATGCTCGAGCTCTGCACGCCAATCATCTACGGCTCACCCAAGGTGGCCTCCTACCATCGTAAGGCGATGGAGCTGGAGACACAGTTCTATACCATCAACAATGCCGAAGACGCCAACCCTGACAAGGTGAACCTCTTGGTAACGTTCGATGAGGAGGTGAAGGTGGATTTCGGACAGCCTACCGATGAGTCGGCTGAGGCTGCTCGTAAGGCGATGGCTCGTGCGAAGGAGGATTTGCAGAAAGGTCTCTTCGACGTGCTCATCACTGGCCCTGTGAAGTCAAACCCCAACCCGCCGCGTGAAGACCGTGCCCTGACGATGATGGCCAGCGACATGGTGCGTATCGGATTGGTTACCACGCATTTGCCTATCAAGGAGGTGGCACAGGCCATCACTGTTGAGAAAATTGTAGATAAGGGAACCATCTTCCACACCAGTTTGCGTCGTGACTTCCGCATCTCTAGTCCGCGTATTGCAGTGCTGGCGCTCAATCCACAGCAAGGCACTGAGGAAGAGCAGGTTATCAAGCCTGCTGTTGAGGCTCTGGAGGCAAAAGGTATCCAGGCCTACGGCCCCTATGTGGCCGACGAGTTCTTCGGTAGCGGCTTGTATTATGATTTCGATGGTGTGCTGGCTATGTACGACGATCAGGGTGTGGTGCCTTTCAAGACGCTTGCACCTGAATATGCTGTGAAGCTGAAGGCTGGCATCTCTGCTGTAGTGGTGACACCCGATCATGGTCCTGCTTTCGATATCGCAGGCAAGGGCGAGGCCGATGAGCAGTCGATGCGTCATGCCATCTATACCGCCATCGATATGTTCCGTCATCGTGCGGATTACGATGAGCCGTTGAGCAATCCGCTGCCTAAACTCTACCACGAGAAACGAGAGGATGGAGATAAGGCAAGATTCGCCATTAAGGCCAAGGATCAGTTCAAAACACCCCCTGAAAAGTGATTTTCCGTTAAAATTCTGCCATAATTGCAGTTATATGAAAAATAATATGTAATTTTGTCAGCTCAATGAAGACAACAGAATTACAGGCTATCAAACAGCGGTACAATATCGTGGGCAACTGCGAGGCATTGAACCATGTGCTTGACGTCGCACTACAGGTGGCGCCAACCGACTTGTCTGTGCTCATTGTCGGAGAGAGTGGTGTGGGTAAGGAGATCATCCCGCGGGTGATCCATGACAACTCACCGCGCCGACGCGAGAAGTACTTTGCCATCAACTGCGGTTCGATTCCTGAGGGCACCATCGATTCAGAGCTCTTCGGACATGTAAAAGGCTCCTATACGGGTGCCATCAACGACTCGCCTGGTTATTTCGGTGTCGCCAACAAAGGCACGCTGTTCCTCGATGAGGTGGGAGAGTTGCCGATGGCTACACAAGCCCGTCTGCTGCGTGTGCTCGAAACGGGTGAATACATCCCCGTAGGTGGTACGGAGATCCGCAAGACCGATGTGCGTATCGTAGCCGCTACGAATGTCAATATCCGTCAGGCCATCAGTGAGGGCCGCTTCCGCGAAGACCTCTACTACCGTCTGAATTCCATCCCTATCCAGATGCCTTCGCTGCGTGAGCGTGGCGAGGACATCGTGCTGCTGTTCCGCTTGTTCGCCATGCAGATGGCAGAGAAATACAAGATGGACCGCATCACCCTCGATGATGGCGCCAAGCAGCTGTTGCTGAAATACAAGTGGCCTGGTAATGTGCGCCAGCTGAAGAATATCACCGAGCAGATCAGCGTGCTCTCACCAGAACGCCTGATCACCGCCGATATCCTGCGTAAGTTTATCCCTGAGGATCATGAGACCACCCAGTTGGCTACCATTCCTCGTGAGGGCGGCGACCACAGCTTTGAAAACGAACGCGAGATACTCTATAAGATACTTTTCGAACTGCGCGGCAATGTGAACGACATGCGTCGAGAGATGAGTGCGCTGAAGAAGCAACTCAACGATGTGCAGGGTGGTGCTGCAACCGTAACCTCACCGTTGCCTACCACTCATCTGGCACCTATCAGCACGCCTGCGCCTGCAGCTCCCTATAGCGTACAGCCTTATACGGCAGAAGATGCAGTGGCTGAGGAATATGTGGAGCCAGAGAAAGAACAAGAGAACTTGAACCTCAACGACCTGAGCAAGCAGATGCTCGAAAAGGCACTGGAGCGCAATCACGGCAACCGTAAGCGTGCAGCACAGGAGTTGGGTATCAGCGACCGCACCCTATATCGCAGATTGAAACAATATGGACTCGATAAATAAATATATCAAGGTGGCACTGATGGTTACACTTGTGGCTATCGTGAGTGCTTGTTCCGTGAGCTATAAGTTCAACGGTGCCAGCATCGACTATTCGAAGACCAAGAGTATCCAGATCGCCGATTTCCCCATCCGCAGTGCTTACGTGTGGGGTCCGATGGGTCCGCTGTTCAACAACGAGCTCAAGGATATGTTTGCCAGTCATACCCGTCTGGCACAGGTACGTCGTAACGGCGACCTGAAGCTTGAGGGTGAGATCACCCGCTACGATCAGCGCAACAAGTCAGTATCGAGTGAGGGTTATTCTGCTCAGACGGAACTCTCGATGACCGTTAATGTGAGATTCACCAACAACGTGAACCACAGCGAGGACTTCGAACAGCAGTTCACCGCTATGCAGACCTACGACTCTTCACTCTCGCTCAATTCTGTGCAGAACGAGCTGGTGGGAAAGATGGTAACCGACATCTGCGAACAGATATTCAATGCCTGCGTGGCCAACTGGTAACGGGAAACAAAAACTAAACGGTAAAATGGAACGGATAACAGAACTGATACAACATCCAGAACGCCTGGATCGCGATACGCTCTACGAGCTGCGCTCCATGTGTGCCTTGTATCCTTATTTTCAGACGGCTCGTCTGCTGATGCTTCAGAATCTCTATCTGCTCCACGATCCGACCTTCGACGAGGAGCTGCGCCGTGCGGCTATCTATATCACCGATCGCCGTGTGCTCTTCAACCTGATTGAGGCTTCCCACTATCAGCTCAAGCATCGTTCCCAGTCAGATCAGTCCTCCCGCCTGGCAGCGCCTCAGACGGCTGGTCGCACCATGTCGCTCATCGATAACTTCCTCGATTCGATACCCAAGGATGCTGAGGAGCCCGCCACCAAGAAGCGCAAGCCTACACCAGCCGATGCTGCCATCGACTACGTGGCTTATCTGCTGGATACGGAGGGTGAAGACGAGATCTCCGACGACGTGCCTGAGATGCCTGGTCAGCAACTGATTGATACGTTCATAAAAAATGACAAGCCTAAGTTCGTGCTCAGTGATACCCCTGCTGCACCCTCACTATCCGTCGAAATCGACGAAATAGCCTCTGAAGGGGTGGGTGAGGAGTATTTTACTGAAACTTTGGCCAGAATTTACATCAAACAAGGCAGATATTCGAAGGCACTTGAAATTATTCAGCGATTAAGTTTGCAATTTCC
>CACZTJ010000020.1 GCA_902784065.1 uncultured Prevotellaceae bacterium
ATCGACAGGACACTCCATCACTTTACAAAGTACCTTGGCAATGATTTCGGGCTGAGCCGGCTCGTCATCCATACAGATCAGGATGAACCGTGTGCCTTCGAGTTCCTCGTCAATCACCACGTCTTCGAGAGTCTTGGATTCTTCACCCGGGGTGATGTTGATCCATTGGGCATGTCCGGACTCATTGAGTCCTGCAAACATACAGCGATAAACCATTCCGCAAAGCGTGTCATAGAAAAATGCTTTTTTCATAATGTTTAAATTTTAAATTTTTAGTTTCATTTACCACTTCCTTCAATCAAATTCCTTATAAATTCCAAACCTTTGGGAGTCCAGACGAGATAGGTCTGACGTTTCTTTTTCCCGTCCTTCGAGTAGTAGATGAAAAGCCTGTCGTGAGTCAGCCCCCGCCCCTCATATTGGGGCGAAAGTCGATATTGACCTTGCTTCCATTTTTGAATACCTTTGTCGCAAAGAAAACTGTTCAGGTCTCTGGCTTCCATGTCCAGGTCTTTGGCAATTTCCGTCACCGTCAGGCATTCGTTGTCACCTTGGTTTTCGCGCTGCAGGGTATGTCCTACGATGCGCTCCGCCTCATTCATCACATCATCGTCCGTCACCAGCAGATGGCGTACGGCACGTTGCATCAAATCTTTATTCTGATTTTCCGATTTCATTTTCTTTATAAGATTAAATAATGTACGCGTATATGCGTACGTGAAACATCTATTAGAAAAATTGCCGTGCTGTCACAGCAGGGCAAGGTCGTGGCAGACCGCTGTCCGCCTAAAGGAGTCAACGTAAAATAATCTTTTTATGAAAAAAAATTTCCTCAATGTGTCAGCATTTCAAAGATCGCGCAAACCGAACGCAAAGTGAAAGTTCGCTTTCAAACTTTGCTGAGGTGAAGCCGATTTTCGAGGCGATGCCTCAAAGATCACCGCAATCTCACCCTCCTGGGATTGGATTACAGTGCAAAAGTAGATACCGATTTTCCGATTGGCGCATATTTCAAAAATCGGTTTTCTATCGGTGACAAAAAACGCTCGAAACTCCTTTGTACAAAGGCAAAAAAAAATTCGAAAAAAAAATGTCCGATTGTGCAAATTGCTACAATCGGACATCAAAATCGGTAAACAGGAAGGAATTTAGCCCTTTACATAATCACAAATCCATTCAAAATATGGCTGAGCTTTGCCATAGCCCATATAATTAGCATGGGTTTCTGCAGGAAGTTCATTACCCATATTTATTTTCTCGGCGATAGTCTGATAGTCTGATTTAAGAATTCCTGCATCCCTCATTGCTCCTATAATCTTGCATTTCAATTTGGAGCGTCTTCTTGCATTCTCCCATTCCTGAAGAATCCCATGCCTCCATTCAGACTTTATAAGATTGTCTAAGAATTGCTCAATCCAGGCATCATCATACTTCGGATCCGTACGGAACTCCTTAAACCAAGGCTGCTGTATCAGTCTGGTCAGACTATTCACGATGCCGAAAGTGTTAGTCTCCTCCCTTTTATTTAAATAATGAGCCAGTTCAGGCTTCAGCTTCACCATGTCCTCATGTATCAGTTCGAATTTCCTGATGATGGAAAAGAGGGCAATCTTCTGCTCCGGACGGAACTTATTAATATTTACGGCAATATACTTACCATAATCACCCAATTTGGGGATTATCATTCCTTCTTGCCTTGTGGCGAATTTCATAAATTTGGTATAAGCTTCCTGGTAACCGGGGGTATCCTTAAACTTATGCGATAGGGAACGTCGGTGGTATGGATAGTCTGAGTCCTCAATAGCTTGAGTCGAAGGATCACCGGCATACTGCATAATATCCATTTCCAGCACCTTCTGCAATTCTCGTTCCTGCTTTTCCTGAAGCCAATTAATTGATACAGTATTCATCTTTTTTTCCTTCAGGTATTCCCTTTCCACCTCTGTCCAGTCGTAGCGCTTTAAAAGTATTGGAAAGTTGTCTTCGAAAAGCTCTGGGTCGGCATCGTTCACCATCTCTACAATTTCCCTTGACTTCTCTGCGATCTGCTTCGTTTTCGCCAAGATATAATCATCGTAAAGCTCGCTGAAAGGGCTATTCAACTTCTCTTCACCAATCAGTTCCTTCAACACATCGATGATTTTTCTATCACCAAATCTACACATTTCATACTTCAATTTGCCTGTTCCAGTATAGTTTCTTACATTCGACACTTCATCGACATTGTAGTCTGGCAACTCTTGGAGCCTCCCCTCTTGGAGATCTCTTTTAAATTCTGCCTGCTGCTCAAGAACAGCATCACTGGTAACGTCGAAACACAATGCGAAAAGTGGGAAAATGGCTCTTTCGTCGTCATACAACGACTCAAAGATCCTCATACCATCAAGGTACTTCAATAGTTTTGAGTTTAAGTTCATAAAAATTTAGTTTGAATATCGGGGCACAAATATACATCATTTTTCTAATACGTGCAAATTTTACACTTAAAAATTTGGTTGGACCAAATAAATACCTTATCTTTGCAACGCAATTATAAAAACTAGCATTAAATCCATTATACTATGGACGGAAAGTTAGAGGTTTTATGAGGAGGAATCATGAGGTGTCAATATGTCACCTCATAGAGAAGATTTAGGTTTTTAGTTATTCATAGATTGTTGGCAAAAGGGAGTTCGCAGTGATGCGCGCTCCTTTTATTCTTTGCTCTTTTACGACACGATCTAACCTCATCATCCCCCTCTGTCGCTTTTGGTTAGTTATTTAGCATACGGGGTTCGCAGGGATGCGAGCCCTTTTGCTATTCCATATATACCATCTCTTTATATATTTAGTTTCTTCTTTTTACACCACGTGTAGTTTTTGTTGAAACTCTCTTAAACATATCATCCCATTTCTGGACTTCTTTTGCGTCTTGTTTATAAAGTTTCTCAGTATGAATAAAAGTAAAAGACTCAAGATTGTTGTATAAATCAGTTACAGATATTCCTTGATTACGAATATTATCTTTTATATCACGCTCAGATTTCTCATTAAGCGTAATAAAGGTAAGATGTCTAGTTGGTTGAGGCGAAGCACTTGCTACTTTGAAAAATTCTCTGAAATAACCAAAATCCATTTCATTGACAGAGTGTCCGAAGAAGATAATTTCTTTAGCTTCAAGAATATTTCTAGCCACATGATTAGCCCTGTTAAGCATATTATATTTATACATAAACGACAACTGCCGATTTACTTTTTCTCCCTCTTGTAAATCACACCCTAATACAATATCATTATCTCTCAGGCTTCCATGTACGTAAGTAAATAACGCTTTACCTGGTTCATGATATGTTGGAACTTCAAGAAACAATTCTGGAGTTGTATAATTAAAATAAATGAATACTTTGCTCATCGGAATAACTTGCGTACTATTTAAGAGAATATATGCAAGTTTTGTTTTATCTGCCTTATGTTTTAATTCCTTTGATACTCTTTTTAGATAATCAGTAAGAGCACTCTTAATCAGATCAAACTCATTTTTGATTTCACCTATTTCTTGATTAGAATTCTCTGAGTGTGACAACACAAATTTGTGTATCTCCTCTTCAACATCAAACCATAAAGAATTTTGTGAAGCCAATTGTAATTGGGCTACCAATGAATGTCTGCGGTAACTATCGGAATTAAGAAACGGGGCAATCCGTTTTACTACATTTTCCCATTCTCGGCTTTTTATAAAGTCTGAATACTTAGATGGTAGGCCCAAATCTAAATCAAATCCATTACCTATGACAATTGCCAATTCTGCCATTATTACTTCTTTAGTTTGTCAATCTCAGCAAATATTTGCTCTATTTTTAGTTTTATCCTTTTTTGTTCAGGGAATGGTGGTATGGGAATCAGCATATTAGGCATATCTCCCAAATTAATTTTATATGTATGGGTTCCACCACCAACCTTATGATTCTGTATCCAATTGAATCCAAGAGGTGAGTTTATACAAAAAACTATATAATCAGTAAGCCTTTCATTAACTGGTCTTAACAAGCCTAAACTTACGAAAATACTAAACTCAAAATCCCAATAGATTTTGAGTGCTTTTCCTAAAGTCCCAATACGGCATATTAAAATGTCACCCAATGCAGGCTTAACTCTCTTAATCAGTAAATTATGCTCCTCTTCTGAAATATACTTTATTTTATCCATCGTTAGTTTACCAGAAGAGATATTTTGAACCGATAAAAAAGGTATACCGATAGGTACATAATTTGGCGTTTTATGAGTTCCATCACTGATTAACTGTAGAAGTGAACTCAATCTCACCCATTCCCAACTTTCAGGAATAGCAAAGGGGATTTCGTCCTCTGAGATGGGTGATTCTTCGAGGTCTTTCTTTTTGAGTTTGCCCTCTTTTACGAGTTGCTGTTTTTCTTCGCGAATCTTTTGCAGCAAAACGGATGCAGGTTCGTCGTTGGGGTCCTGGGGGACTAAACGGCCTTCGATCGCTTCTTGCAGAATGCTTTTCTTTAAGCGTTCTGGAAGTTCCTCGTTCAGCTTATTTAGTTCTTCTTGTGCCTTGCCGTATTGCTCCACTTTTGGCAATAGTTCTTCAATCTTTGCCACTATACGATGTTGTTCGGAAACTGTGGGGAATGGTACCAAGAAATCGTTCATTACTGCCAATGAAACATTCTTTATTGTTGAACCAGTTGCATTCTCAACTGCATATTTGAGGAAATAGTCCGTGTACATCAACATTGTAATGTAAGGTTTTAAACTAATGTCTATCAAATTGTAATAGCAAGCACTTTTACCTAAAATAACAGGCTCACCATTATAGTGACCTACATTACCGATAGTACCATTAATTGATACAAGAATCGTTTTATCATTTAGTTCTTTCTTGTATGTTTGATATTCCTTTTCATTTACTTTCTTTGTATCTGCCTTAATAACAATTTTATTCTTAGACAAATTATTACCATTAATAAAATAATAACCTCCTGTTATATCATATTCTGGTGTTCCATGAATACCATCACCAAGTATAGAAACAAGTGATTTCAATCTCACCCACTCCCAACTATCGGGAATCTCAAAGGGGATTTCGTCCTCGGAGATGGGTTTTACTTCGAGGTCTTTCTTTTTGAGTTTCCCTTCCTTGACTAATCTTTCTTTCTCCGCACGGATGCGCTTCAGCAAGATGGAGGCTGGTTCGTCGTTGGGGTCTTGGGGTACCAAGCGGCCCTCAATGGCTTCTTGTAATATAGCGTTCTTTAACTGCTGTGCGTTCATTTTTCTGTCCTCTGTTGAACTACGTTCGACAATCCTCACTTACTCGGATTGTTCATAATAATAAGAATAATCAATACCCTTCATGAAGATTTCGCGATCGTCAATTCGGTCTGTCATTGCCCCTTGAAGCAACGACTTGATGGAACGGGTATCTGTCGTACTCTGCTTCATTGCCGCTAAATACGCTTTCTTGTCTATTTTACTCCAATCAACACAAAGTTTCAGGCGTTTCTTGAATATAAGGTCAAGCCAAATACGTGTACTGCGACCATTGCCTTCCATAAAGGGATGAGCCACGTTCATCTCCACATATTTATTCACGATCTCATCGAAAGTTGTCTCTGGCATATTCTCGATGATACTCAGGTTTTTCATCAGATACTCAGCACGACAAAAAAGTGTGCCGTCTTTCCAAATCGTCTTGGTTCTTATCTGACCAGCGAAGTCGTAAAGTCCTCCAAAGAGGTAGGCATGTATCTGTTGAAGACACTCAATGGTTCCTGGATTCATGCTATCGAGCAAGCCACTCTCAATAAGAGTATAGGCTTTCTTCTTGCTTTGCCCGTCGATACTGTTGTCACTATAGGTAAACCAATTGAGGAAAGCGTTAGCACGATTATTGGGATAGTTCTTGGCAAGGGTCTGCACACACTCTGCATCCAGCGCATCAGCAAAACGCTGCTTACCGTCAGGAGCTTGGAATTTGAAGTGGTTAGTGACACTAACCAGTTGAATGCCGTCTTTTACCATTTTACCCTTCAGGTACTTCCAATAGTTGCGACATTTCTTGTAGTCTTCTTCGTCGTTAATGGCACGCACAATGTCTGTTGCCGAGAACCACCATTTAGAGTTTTCCTCGTCCCAAACGGCCCGCACCTCGCGATCGTTGAAAAACCTTATTGATTTCTTGCTCATACGACCTTAATTGATTTCAATCCCCAATATTTGCTGAATCTCTGATAGCGTCTTGTCGATCTTGGCATCGAGGGCGGTACGCTTCTCGTGATACTGCTTCAGGAGTTCTTCAGGGCGCAACACCTCTTCTTCCTCCTTGGGGAACTTACATTGATCGAAGTTCAAACCTAAGTCCATCAGTTCCTGGGCTGAGAAACGGCGTGATTTCTCGTCGCCTGATTCTTCGTCGATTATCTCTACACGATTCTGCCACCAGTCTTTGATGGGTTGACAATGCGCTGCCAGCATGGGCTTGGTCTTTGAGAAATGCTTATAACCCTCTGGCATATCCAGACGATAGAACCATGTATCCTTTGTGCTAAAGCCCTCAGCAGCGCCTTCGGCCTTCTCGTTGTTGAAGAACAGAATGTTTGTTGCAATGCTTGTATATGGCGCAAAGATGCTACCTGGCAGACGGATTATGGTATGCAGATTAAACTCACGCAGCAGCTTTTCCTTGATAGCCAGCTTGGCATTATCAGTACCAAAGAGGAATCCATCAGGCAGAATCACAGCGGCCCTACCCTTCTCCTTCAATCTATATTGGATCACCACCATAAACAGGTCGGCTGTCTCGCTGGAACTCAGATCAGCTGGGAAATGACGCTTGACCTCATTTTTCTCGTTACCACCATAAGGGGGATTCATCAGGATCACATTAAACTTATCATCATCGGTATAGTTCAGCACATCCTTCGTGAGCGAGTTGCCATAGTTCACCTGAGGCGAGTCGATGTCATGCAACAGCATATTGGTGACGCAGAGCATATAAGGGAACTGCTTCTTCTCAATGCCATAGATGGAATGGGCATAGGCCTCTCTATCCTCTGCCGTCTTAACCTGCTTATCAAGGGCTTTCAGCCATGATGTGAGGAAGCCGCCAGTACCACATGCGAAGTCTGCCATTTGCTCCCCAACTTGTGGCGCAATGATCTCTGCCATAAAATCAGTCAAGGCACGAGGGGTATAGAATTCACCTGCCGTACCAGCCGACTGCATCTCTTTCAGGATGGTTTCGTAGATCTCACCAAAGGCGTGACTCTCTTCATAGCTGCTCAGGTCGAGATCATCGATGACATTAATCACCTGTCGAAGCAGCACACCATCCTTCATGTATTGGTTAGCATTCAGGAAGGTGGCTTTTACGATAGCGCTACGCATCGGTGTAGCGGGCGTTACCTCCAGATTCTTTAATGTAGGGAACAGGGTGTTATCTACAAAATCGAGCAGTTCGCTAGCCGTTAAGGCTTCGCCATCGCCATTGTCCTTAGCCCAGTTGCGCCAACGGCAATCTTCTGGAATAAATGACTTGTAGTTATCTTCGTTAAACTCCCAATCGTTTTCTTTCTCATCATATACTTTCAGAAACAACATCCAGGCAATCTGTTCTATTCGCTGGGCATCACCATTGATACCTGCGTCGTTGCGCATGATGTTTCTGATGTTCTTAACAAAGTTAGTAAGTGCCATTTCTGATGTTAAGCTATATCGTTGTAAATACTATCTTCAAGTTCTTTGACGGCTGCCATATATTGCTGGTTACCACCAAACAATTTGGCGATACCAGAGGGTGAGCCCATCTGGCGGAAGGGATCAAGGGTGAGCACCTTGCGGTTCTCCAACTGACTGATACCTTCGTTCATATATTTATCAAGCAATGCCTCCAACACCTTCTGAGCCTCGGGGCCATACTTATGGAACACATCGCGTTTCTTCACGTTCTCAGCACGCTCCTTACGAGTGAGTGGTTTCTTGCCATAGGCAATGTGGCAAATAAAATCAAAGTCATCGACATCTGACATCCCTTGATCCTCTTTCAAGGCTTGCAGGTCGATACCACCCTCGCGCATCAGCTCTGTGATTTCCGCCTTGCGCTCTACCTCATTCCAATGGTTGATAAAGTCGTCGAGGTTGGCGTAGGTGTCGTTGATATTCTTTCTGGTATAATCGGTGATGCTCTCCGTACGGAGCAGCTTGCCATTCGAATCATACACAGAAACCACCTTATTGATGATCCTTACCTCACAACCATCTCTATCGACAATAGGCCTTTCTTCCTGTACCTTCGTGCCTCCATCATCTGGTTTTTCCTTGGGTAGCTCATAAGGTTTTGCCCTGTCAGGCAGATAACCTTTATCCACCTCTAACGGACCATCCCAGTCAGGATCGGCAAAGAGTCGAGTGATATTGCGGAAGTCCATGATGGTAAAGTGTGTCTTACCTTCCTTCTCACGGATACGGGTGCCTCGACCTACAATCTGCTTGAACTCCGTCATAGAGTTGATGCGCTGATCGAGTGCTATCAGCTTCACCATCTTACAATCTACGCCAGTAGAAAGCAGTTTGCTGGTGGTAGCAATAACAGGGAACTTTGACGATACTGAGATAAAATAATCGAGTTTAGACTGGCCATAGGCATCGCTGCCCGTGATGCGCACCACATAATCGGGATATTTTTTACACATCTCAGCGTTCTCATTGACTAAGGCAATACGCATACGTTCTGCATGATCCTCATCTGCACAGAACACAATGGTCTTCGCCATCGGATCGGTAGCTTTCAAATAACACGAGATCTCATGAGCCACTTCCCGGATTCTATCCGCTATGATGATGTTGTAGTCGTAATCCTGATTATTGTAGATTCTATCTTCAATCAGATGTCCATTGATATCCAATTGCCCCTTTGTGGGTCGCCACTCGTCACCAATGTTTGTCGTGATGTTAATCACCTTGTATGGTGCCAAGAAGCCATCATCGATACCCTCTTTCAGGCTATAGGAATAAAGTGGTTCGCCAAAATAGGTAATGTTCGACTGGTAGCGTGTTTCCTTAGGTGTGGCTGTCATACCAATCTGGATAGCTCCGCTAAAATATTCAAGTATCTCGCGCCAGTTGCTATCATCTTTCGCACTACCACGATGACACTCGTCAACAATCACCAAATCGAAAAACTCTGGTTTGAACAGCTCTTTATAATTCTGCTTACCATCTTCGCCTATCAGCTGCTGGTATAAGGAGAAATAAACCACATGAGCCGTTGGCTTGCTATTCTTATCCTGTGAATAATTCACCTTATGCGTCACATTGGTGAGCGGCTTAAAATCCTGTTCGATAGACTGATCTACCAAGATATTTCGATCAGCCAGATATAGCACTTTCTTCACCAGTCCTGCATTGATCAGGCGATAGACAATCTGGAAAGCTGTATAGGTCTTACCTGTACCAGTAGCCATCACCAACAGCATACGTTTAGTACCCTGAGCCACAGCTCCTACCGTGCGGTTAACGGCATTGCGCTGATAATAGCGAGGTGGATAGATATCCAATCCTGTGCAATAAGGCTGCTTGATAACCTTCAGTTCTTCGTCAGACAGGCCAGCGCCATCATGACTCTCAGAAAGGAATCGGGCATAAAGCTCTTCTTTCGTGGGGAATTCATCCATTGAGAACGAACGTTCCCTACCTGTCAGGAAATCATATTCATGAAAACCAAAGCCATTGGAACTGAATGCGAAAGGTATATCCATCATCGAGGCATATTCCTTTGCCTGCTGCATACCATAGCTTACAGAGTGGTTGGCATCTTTGGCTTCAACAATGGCGATAGGCGTAGCGCGATTATAGTAAAGCATATAATCAGCATACTTAGCCTTGCCACGTGCCACGAGGTTTCCCCTAAGGTTGATCTTACCATCAGTAAGCTTCACCTTAGTTTCCATCGTGATATCATCTACTGACCATCCTTTGCCTAAAATAGACGGCGTGATGTATCGCAACTTGATGTCTTCCTCTGACAATGAATAGATATCTTCCATCAGTAAACTTTTACCCTGCAAAGATACATAATATCTTTGAGAAAACATCTTTTTTGGTCAGATTTTACGTTATTTTTAGAAAGAGTCCATTTCTAGGTGTAACAAAACTCGTTACACTAAGCAAAGTTATTCACTTATAACTTATTCACTCCTGACATTTACAATTTTGAATTTGAACACTAGCATTTATTAATTTATATATTATTATATATAATATATATATTATATATAATAATATATAAATCTATAGTTCACTAAATTGTAAGGTTGAAAACCTAAATGTCAGGAGTAATATTATCTTTAAAATTATTCGAAAAAAGTTTGATAAATATTTGGTAGTTTCAATTATTTTTCGTACCTTTGCATCGTAGTTAAAACGCTACAAAATTTGCGGCTAAGCCAAAGAGAAATTTTTTGTAGGCCTACCAGAAAAAACTCCTCAGCCACACCGCAAAATCAAGGATCAAGGAAAAAAACATTTACACCCTTAAAATTTTAAACATTTATGGCACTTAAAGTAAAGGCAGTAGAAAGACTGCTGAAGTTTTCAAACAACGAGAATGACCCTGGCGTTTATCGCTATGTGTTGAAACCCGACCTCTACACCAGCCTCTCTCAGGCAAAGGTCATCAAGGAGGCTGCCCTCCGAAGCGGTGTGAGCCGCGGCGTGATGCAGGCCTGCTGGGATGCAGCCGGTGAGGTGATCAAGGCTTGGGCAACTGAAGGCCACTCTGTGGCTCTGCCCGGACTCGGCACGATGCGATTCGGACTGCGCTCCAAGGCTGTGGAGAAGGTTGAGGACGTGAAGACCGGCCTCATCGAGACCCGTCGCATCATCTTCACCCCGAGTGTGGACCTGAAGGACGAGCTGAAGAATACCACGATCCAGATCACCTGTATCGACCGCACCGGTAAGGAGGTGAAGCGTGTGAACTCCAGCGACGAAGGCAACATCGAGGATCCTGAGGCTGAGAATCAGGGCGATGAGAACCAGAACGGTGGTAACACCAACCAGGGCGGTACTCAGAGCGGTGGCAACACCAATCAGGGCGGTAACACCGGAGGCGGTGGCGGCGGTAACGATGACAGTCCCATCGATGACGACTAAAGTCTAAGAACGTCATCTCGACTAAGCGGAGCGCATGGAGAGATCTCAGGAGATTTCTTGCGTCCCTCCGGTAGCAAGCGAGCAGAGCTCGAGCGCTCGACTCCGCTCGAGGTGACAGATAAAAGGCGTCGAAATGACAGGAAAACATGTCTAACTTAAAAACATTTGGATTATGACTAAAAAAGAGACAATTAAGTTCATAGCGCAGATCATCGTATCGATTGCGAGTGCTGTGCTCACGGCACTGGGAGCAACCTCGTGTATGGGGTTTTGATAATTGCAAAATAGGTCCGCAATGATGCGGACCTATTTCTATGCAAGAAAACCCTTGGCCTTTATTCCAGGGGGATTTCGGGGTGCTGAACGGCGAGGGGCATGCCTTCCTTGGCGAGGTAGAACATGTAGAGGATGACGGGCTTCTTGCCGCGGTTCTGACCGTGGTGGATGGTGTTTACCATCTCTACGACAGCCTCGCCCTCATGTACCACTTTCTCCTTACCGTCCTGGCCGATGATGGTGAGCTCGCCCTGCACCAGCACGCCATAGTTCATCACGGGATGGTGGTGCCAGCCCAGCTTCTGTCCGGCAGGGAACACGTACTTCACAGCCACCAGTTCGGGACGACCCTGCAGATAGTCGGGCAGCTCTACGCCGTCCCAGCTCTGAGAGGTACGGATCAGTTCTTCTTTGACGACCTGTGCGGCACCGTCGCTTGCCGACTTAGTGGTTTTGCAACTCGTCATCAGGGTCGTTGTGCCGCAAAGAAGGGTGGCGGCAATCACCCATTGCATCATTTTTCTCATATTCCTTATCTATTTTAAGTTAGTTATTTCTGATTATCAATTTCTTCATATTGTGCAAAAATAATAAATAAGGTGGAAACTTGCAAACGAGCGCAAAGGTTTTCGTGTTTTTTTAACGTTATATGACATTTCAAATTTGGTGATTTCGGATTTTTGCCTTATCTTTGCAGTCGCAATTGAAAATTTTATAATTACTAAAAACAATATTTAAAGATGAAACCACTAAACAAACAATTTGCTCCTAAGAGCGTGATGCCTGAAAAGGTGATTCAGTTCGGTGAAGGTAACTTCCTCCAACGGCTCTGTTGTCGTTGTACAGCCTATCGAGAGAGGTATGGTTGACTGGCTCAATGCCCAGGACTGCCTGTATCACGTGAACCTGCAGGGTCGCGAGAACGGCAAGCCCGTAAACACCTTAGAGCGTATCGATGTGATCAGCCGCGCGCTGAACCCCTATACTCAGAATGCCGCCTTCATGGCGCTGGCCGACCAGCCCGAGATCCGCTTCGTGATCTCTAACACCACGGAGGCCGGTATCGCATTCGACCCCAGCTGCAAACTGGAGGATGCTCCCGCCAGCAGCTACCCCGGTAAGCTGGTACAGCTGTTGTATCGTCGCTACCAGACCTTCAACGGCGATCCCACGAAGGGACTGATCATCTTCCCCTGTGAGCTGATCTTCCTGAACGGTCACGTGCTGAAGGATTGCATCTATAAATATATCGAGCTGTGGAACCTGGGCGACGACTTCAAGAAGTGGTTCGAGGAGGCTTGCGGCGTATATGCCACCCTCGTGGACCGTATCGTGCCGGGATTCCCACGCAATGAGATCAAGGAGATTCAGGAGAAGATCTGCTATCGCGACAACCTCGTGGTACAGGCTGAGACCTTCCACCTCTGGGTGATCGAGGCTCCGAAGGAAGTGGCTAAGGAGTTCCCTGCCGACAAGGCTGGTCTGCACGTGCTGTTCGTGCCTTCTGAGGAGCCCTACCACAAGCGTAAGGTGACGCTGCTGAACGGCCCGCACACCGTGCTGAGTCCGGTAGCCTTCCTGAGCGGTGTGAACATTGTAAGAGACGCCTGCAACCATAAGGTGATTTCAAAGTATATCCACAAGGTGCAGTTCGACGAGCTGATGCAGACACTCGACCTGCCGATAGAGGAGCTGGAGAAGTTTGCCGGCGACGTGCTGGAGCGCTTCGACAATCCGTATGTGGACCATCAGGTGACGAGCATCATGCTGAACTCATTCCCGAAGTTCCAGGCACGCGACCTTCCTGGAGTGAAGACTTACCTGGAGCGCAAGGGCGAGCTGCCTAAGGGTCTGGTATTCGGTCTGGCTGCCATCATCACATATTATAAAGGTGGCAAGCGTAAGGACGGCGTGGAGATCGTGCCCAACGACGACCAGAAGATCATGGATCTGCTGAAGGAGCTCTGGGCTACCGGCGACACGCAGAAGGTGACCGACGGTGTGCTCGGTGCTGAGTTCATCTGGCAGGAGAACCTGAACAAGATTCCTGGTCTGAACGAAATGGTGAAGCAGGATCTCGACCTCATCCAGAGCCTTGGCATGCTGGAAGCCGTGAAGTCAATTTTGTAAATGAGCGATTCGATAGAAATTAAGGGGGCGAGAGTTAATAATCTTAAGAACATTAACGTCAAAATCCCCCGGAATACATTCACAGTGATTGCCGGCGTTAGCGGCTCCGGTAAATCATCTCTGGCCTTCGACACATTGTATGCCGAAGGTCAGCGGCGTTATGTAGAGAGCCTGTCGAGCTATGCCCGTCAGTTCTTGGGAAGAATGAACAAACCCGAGTGCGACTACATCCGTGGAATACCCCCTGCCATTGCTATCGAACAGAAAGTCATATCAAGGAATCCACGCTCTACCGTGGGTACCACCACGGAGATCTACGAGTATCTGCGACTGCTGTATGCCCGCATCGGCCACACCTTCTCGCCCATCAGCGGCTGCGAGGTGAAGAAGCACTCCACAGAGGATGTGGTGAAGCAGGTGATGACCTACTCGAAAGGTACGAAGTTCGTGGTGCTGGCGCCTATCCACGTATCCGAGGGCCGCACCATGGAGCAGCAGCTGAAGGCTTATCTGCTGGAGGGCTTCGTGAGGATCTTCGTGAAAGGCGACTTCCAGCGCATCGACGATTTCCTGGCTGCGGGCGACTGTGAGCAGGAAGAGATCTTCCTCGTAATCGACCGCATGAGTGTGGATGACTCGAAGGATGTGATCGCCCGATTGGTGGATTCGGCAGAGACGGCCTTCTATGAGGGCGGCGGCGAGATGCAGCTGATGTTCCTGCCCTCGAATATCACCTACAGTTTCTCGATGCGCTTTGAGGCCGACGGGATGACGTTTGAGGAGCCTTCCGACCAGCTGTTCTCGTTCAACTCGCCCGCTGGTGCCTGTCCCACGTGTCAGGGCTTCGGACGTATCATCGGCATCGATGAGAAACTGGTGATCCCCAACACCACGCTGTCGGTTTATGACGGCTGCGTGGTATGCTGGCACGGTGAGAAGATGAAGGAGTGGCAACAGTGGTTTATACGTCACGCCGCCATCGACGATTTCCCCATCTTTGAGCCGTATATGAACCTGACGCAGCAGCAGAAAGACTGGCTGTGGCACGGACTGCCCTCTGACAAGGACGCCACGGAGAAACCTTGTATCGACGAGTTCTTCAAAATGGTGGAGGCCAGTCAGTATAAGATCCAGTACCGCGTGATGCTGGCACGCTATCGTGGCAGAACCACCTGTCCTACCTGTCACGGCACGCGTCTGAAGCCTGAGGCTGAATATGTGAAGATTGGTGGCAGAAGCATCAACGACCTTGTGCAGATGCCTGTCGTCAGACTGAAGGAGTGGTTCGACCGTCTGGAGCTCAACGAGCACGATCAGGAGGTGGGAAAACGCCTGCTGACGGAGATCAAGAACCGACTTCAGTTCCTGCTGAACGTAGGACTCGGTTACCTGACACTCAACCGCCTTTCGAACTCGCTGTCGGGTGGCGAGAGTCAGCGCATCAACCTCTGTACAAGTCTGGGAAGCTCACTCGTGGGCTCACTCTATATCCTCGATGAACCGAGTATCGGACTGCATGCCAGGGATACCGACCGACTGATACACGTGCTGAAGGATCTGCAGGATCTGGGCAACACGGTGGTGGTGGTGGAGCACGATGAGGAGATCATGCGTGCTGCCGACTATCTGATAGACATCGGGCCCGATGCAGGGCGCCTGGGAGGCGAAGTGGTGTTCCACGGGAATGCGAAGGACATCACCAGCTCGAAGGGCTCGAAAAGCTATACCGTCAGATATCTGTTAGGCGAAGAGACCATCGAAGTGCCCAAGAGCCGGCGCCCCTGGAACCTGCATATCGACATCAAGGGTGCCAGGATGAACAACCTGAGGGGCATCGACGTAGAGTTCCCACTGAATGTGATGACAGTGGTGACGGGTGTCTCGGGCTCAGGTAAGTCGAGTCTGGTGAAGGGTATCCTCTACCCTTCGCTGAAACGTCATCTCGGTGAGGTGTGCGACGCCCCAGGCGAGTATCTGGGAATCAGCGGCGACATCAATGCCCTGAAGCATGTGGAGTTTGTGGACCAGAACCCCATCGGTAAGTCCACGCGCTCGAATCCCGCCACCTATGTGAAGGCCTATGATGCCATCCGTGACCTCTTTGCCGAGCAGCCACTGTCGCAGCAGATGGGATTCACACCCCAGTATTTCTCGTTCAACACCGACGGCGGACGCTGTGAGGAGTGTAAGGGTGCGGGTGTGATCACCGTTGAGATGCAGTTTATGGCAGACATCGTGCTGGAGTGTGAGGCATGTCATGGGCATCGCTTCAAGCACGATATCCTCGACGTGAAGTTTAAGGATAAGAATATCGACGACGTGCTGAACATGACGATCTCAGAGGCCATCGAGTTCTTCAGGAAGCATCGACAGGACACCATCGTGAAGCGACTGCAGAGTCTGGAGGACGTGGGACTGGGCTATATCAAACTCGGGCAGAATTCTTCTACGCTCTCAGGCGGTGAGAACCAGCGTGTGAAGTTGGCATACTTCATCGGACAGGAGAAGCAGGAGCCTACCCTCTTCATCTTCGACGAGCCGACGACGGGTCTGCATTTCCACGATATCCACAAGCTGCTGGAGGCCTTCAACGCCCTGATCGCAAGAGGGCACACCATCCTGATCATTGAGCACAACATGGAGATCATCAAATGTGCCGACTACGTGATAGACTTAGGTCCTGACGGTGGCGACAAGGGTGGAGCGCTGGTAGCGAAGGGCACACCTGAGGAGGTGGCACGATGTCCGGAAAGTCTCACAGGTAAATATCTGAAAGCGAAATTAAGTCCATAAGACCGTGAAACAGTATCAACTATTCATCAGATCATTACTCATCAGCCTGCTGTTCATCAGCATGCCGACAGCTATGTCTGGTGCCAAAAGCGACTCACTGATCTTAGGGAAGATCTACGAATACCATCAGACACACATCAATGAGATCCACAATCTGAAGGACAACGTATATGCGAAGTTCCGCTTCAATGTAGAGAAGCGTAACTCTATCCTCTGGCTCATCCCCTCGATGTATGTACTCGCCAAAGACCCAAGGGAGTATATCCGTGAATCCTATAACGATGTAACCTTTCTGAACGAACACGACTTCATTGTGAACCGCCAGGTGCTGACAGGTACGATCCGCAAGAACCGCAAGGCGATGCCTGTCATCGTGGACTTCAACTCCCCCCGTATCTATGATATCGCCCTCTATGACGAACATATGCTGTCGCCCTTCAACCGCATCAACAGGATGTTCTATCGTTACAGGCAGTACCTCCAGAGCGACGGCACCACCCGACTGGAGTTCAGACCAAAGTACTATAACACCCAGCTTGTAAACGGCTACGCCATCGTGGAGACTGAGACGGGACGTATTATCCGTACGATTATGAACGGTGAGTTTGATATGCTGTCGTTCTGCACGGAGGTGAAATACGAGGACACCGACACCCTCTCGCTGATGCCATCCATCTGTACCACTGCAGCCACATTCAAGTTTATGGGTAACAGGGTATCGACGGTATTCAACTCACAATACCAGCAGACCAAGTCGCTGCCAGACAGCATCGACGAGCAACGGAGCATGGAACTGATGGACTCGTTGCGCCCGCAACCGCTGGCAGAGAGCGACAAGCGTATCTACGAGGCAGCGGCACAACGGCAGCGGGAGGCAGAAGCAGCTGCCGCCGCTGACACCATCGAGCATAAGGGGGACAAGTGGAAGCACTTCTGGTGGGACATCGTGGGCGACAACCTCGTGACGCCGATAGCGGCAGAGTCGAAAGACCAAGGTGCCGAGTTCCGTCTGTCACCCATCATCAACCCCCTGAACGTGAGATATAGCGGCAGCAAGGGTATTTCGTATAAGATGAAACTCTCCTTTAGGTATAAGTTCAATGAGCACCGTTATCTGTCGCTGGAGCCCATGTTCGGTTATAACTTCAAACAGAAGCAGTTCTACTTCAACGCGCCCCTGAGAATGACTTATAACCCGAAACGTAACGGTTATGTACAGTTGACGGTGGGTAACAACCGTATCAGTAACTCCACGGTACTGGATCAGATCAACCATGAGCACGGCGACACCATTAACTTCACGCAGAAGGATGCCGACCAGTTTATCGACAACTATGTGGAGCTGAAGAACAACATCATGCTCTACGAATGGTTCGACCTTGAGACGCGTCTGGTTTACCACCAGCGTACCCCTTTGAACAAAGACCTGATGATCCAATACAACATGCCGACGCGATACAGGAGTTTTGCACCGGCTATTGAACTGAAGTTCCACCCTTGGCTTGACAAGGGACCGACATTCACCGTGGATTACGAGCGGAGTATCAAGAACATCTGGAAATCGAATATCCAATATGAGCGCTGGGAGTTTGACGGTCAGTGGAAGTTGAAGATTGCAGGACTGCGTTTCATGAACATGAGAACGGGTTACGGTTTCTATACCAACAGGAGCGACAATTTCTTCATGGACTACGCCAACTTCTGCGACAACAACCTGCCTGAAGGCTGGGAAGATCGCTGGAGCGGCAATTTCCAGTTGCTGGATGGAAGGATCTATAACGAATCGAACTTCTACTTCCGCAATAACGCGTCGTACGAGTCACCGCTGCTCTTTGCCACCTGGTTGCCCTATGTAGGTAAATATATCGAGAAGGAGCGCCTGTATTTCAGTAATGTGATCGTGCAGCACACACGTCCCTATTTCGAGATCGGCTACGGCTTCACCAACCGCTATGTATCCCTAGGCTTTTTCGCCAGCTTCCTGAACACCAGTTTCCAGAAGGCTGGTATCACTTTCGACTTTGAACTCTTTAAACGATGGTAAAACCCCTGACTGTCTATAAGGCGAGTGCTGGAAGCGGAAAAACGTTTACCCTCGCCACCGAATACATCCGACTGCTTGTGGAGAATCCCACCAGCTACAGAAGCATCCTGGCTGTGACTTTCACCAACAAAGCCACAGAGGAGATGAAGATGCGTATCCTGAGTCAGCTATACGGTATCTGGAAGGCGCTGCCCGAATCGGACAGCTACCTGAAGGTCATAGAAGAAAAGACGGGCTATCCCACGCAGACCATCAGGGAACGGGCCGGACAAGGGCTCTACAACCTGTTGCACAACTACAACTACTTCCGCGTGGAGACCATCGACACCTTCTTCCAGAGTGTGCTGAGGAACATGGCACGGGAGCTCGACCTGACGACAAATCTGAAGATAGGCCTCAACGACCAGCAGGTGGAAGAACTGGCGGTAGATCAGTTGATAGCCGACCTGAGCGCTACTGACGTGCTGCTGCAATGGATCCTCAAGTATATCATGGAGAGCATCTCTGACGAAAAGTCGTGGAACGTGATCTCCAAGATCAAACGCTTTGGGTGCACCATCTTCAAGGACGAATACAAAAACGTGAGTCAGGCATTGGAGCAGAAGATGGAAGAGCAAGGCTTCTTCGAGCGATATACCACCCAACTGCGAGAGATCAAGAAAGCCGCTGAGGAACGGATGAAGGAGATCGGAGAGAGCTTCTTCGACACATTGGAAGGCGAAGGCCTCAGCATCGACGATCTGTCCAATAAGAGCAGAGGTATAGCAGGCTTCTTCCTGAAATTGCAGAAGGGCGTGTTCGACCCCTCGATTGAGAATGCAAGCGTTGCCAACTGCTTAGGCAATCCTGGCAAATGGTGCGCCAACGGGCACCCCCAGCGCGACTTCATCGTATCGCTGGCAGAGAGTGTCTTAGGCAATATCCTGCGCTTTGCCGTAGAGGAACGTTCGCGACAATGGTATCTCTATAAATCGGCTGACCTCACCCTGCGCCATCTGAACCAGCTGAGACTGCTAGGCAGCATCGAGAAGAAAGTGAGGGAGCTGAATGAGAACAACAACCGTTTCCTGCTGAGCGACACACAACAGTTGCTGCATGCGCTGATAGAAGGAAGCGACTCGCCTTTCATCTTTGAGAAGATTGGTACCCAGCTGGAGCATGTGATGATTGATGAGTTTCAAGACACCAGTACCGTTCAGTGGCAGAACTTCCGCGTGCTGCTCGACGAGGCTATGAGTCATGAAGGAAGCTCGAACCTGATTGTGGGTGATGTCAAACAGAGCATCTACCGCTGGCGTTCCGGCGACTGGCGCCTGCTGAACGATATCGAACAGCAGTTTCATGAGCAACAGATCACCACTCTACCCCTGAAGACCAACTATCGCTCAGAACGGAAGGTGATCAGCTTCAACAACCATTTCTTCCAGCATGCGACAGAACTGGAATATCTTGCACAGAGAGAGATGAATGTCTTAGAGGCAGAACAGCTGAAAAAAGCTTATGACGACGTGGTGCAGGAGATACCGGAACAGCGGGAGGATGCCGGAGAAGTGAGGGTGACACTGCTGCCATTGTCAGATTACCAGAATCAGACCCTCCGACGGTTAGCTGACATGATCAGCGAACTGACGGCACGAGGTGTGCCCCAGCAGGCTATCGCCATCCTGGTGCGTGTCAACTCCCAGATACCGACGATAGCACAATACTTCCAGAATGAGATGCCGGAGGTGAATATCGTATCCGACGAGGCATTCAGGCTCGATGCATCGGCAGCAGTCAACCTGTTGGTAGCAGCCCTCAGGCTACTCACCCACCCTGACGATCAACTGACGAAGGCTGCCATCATCAAGCTCTATCATATCGATGTGCTGAAGGAGCAGACGGAAGACAATGAGCTGTTGCTGAGTACGAACGATCTTGACCAGCTCTTGCCGGAGGCTTTCCTGAGTCAGAGGGAGCAGTTGCTCACAATGCCCCTCTACGAACTGACGGAGCGGCTGCATGCCATCTTTGAACTGGAGAGGCTGAATGAGCAGAGTGCCTATGTGTTTGCCTTCTACGATCAGCTGGCAAGCTATGTAAGTGAGAATACCGCCGACATCGATTCATTCCTCTCGACGTGGGAAGAGAGTCTCTGCGGTAAGACCATCCAAAGTAAAGAGAGTAACGGTGTGAGAATCCTCTCGATCCATAAGTCGAAGGGACTGGAGTACGACTATGTGATCTGTCCCTTCTGCGACTGGCAACTGGAGAAGCCCAACGGCCAAATCCTGTGGTGCCGGCCTGAGGAGGAACCGTTCAGCGATCTGCCCATCGCGCCGATAGACTATAGTTCAAAACAGATGATGGGCACCATCTATGAGCGCGACTACCTGCACGAGCATCTGCAGAACACGGTGGATAACCTCAACCTGTTGTATGTAGCCTTTACACGTGCTAAGAAAGGGCTGTATGTCATCGGTAAGCGTGGCGCCAAGAATTCGCGTTCTGTTCTGATAGAGCAATGTCTTCCCTTAGTAGCACAAGAGATGCCTGAAGCCGTCATCTCAGGGCTGGAGGATGAGAAAGGGATGCTGGTGTTTGAGGCAAAGGCACAGGGCTCTCAGATAACAGTAAAGAACAAGCAGAAGGCATCTAACAAGAATCCGTTCCTACAGCCAGCGAAGCCTGTGGATGTAGATTTCCACTTTATGGAGAGTCGGGTGGATTTCCGTCAGAGCAACCGCAGTCAGGCTTTTATCGAGACAGATGAGAGTGACGAGACAGAGCGACTGAACTATATCCAGACGGGTAGCGTGCTGCATCAGATCTTCTCCACAATCCGTACGACAGATGATATAGAGGACGCTCTGAAACAGTTGCAGTTTGAAGGGGTGCTCTACGATGAGCAGATCACACCGGAACGCATCACCAAGATGTTGAGAAAGCGCCTGCAGGATCAACGAGTAGCCGATTGGTTCTCGCCCCACTGGACACTTTTCAACGAGTGTACCATCCTCTGTACTGAAAACGGAGCGGTAAAAGAGAAGAGACCAGACCGCGTGATGACAGATGGCAAGAAATGGGTGGTAGTAGATTTTAAGTTCGGTAGTCAGAAACCAGAATACCTGGATCAGGTGCGTGAGTATATGCAACTCATCAGGACCATGCAGCCAAAGGCAGAGGTGAGCGGCTATCTCTGGTTTGTATATAGTAACGTCATAGAAGAAATGGTATGAGCAATTTTCTCGAAAAGGTAGCTGCAGATTTGCTGAAGAGGTTTGATAACGATCTCTCCCGTGTTGCCGTCGTGTTCCCCAATAAACGTGCATCGCTTTTTCTCAATGAGCATCTGGCACGTCAGGCTGGCAAGCCCTTATGGAGTCCTGCCTATATCACCATCAGCGACCTGTTCCGCAGTCACTCGGAATGGAAGGTGGCTGACCCTATCCTGTTGGTATGTGAGTTGCACAAGTGTTTTACCGAAGCGACAGAGATGGATGAGACGCTGGATCATTTCTATGGTTGGGGGCAGCTGCTCCTGGCTGATTTCGATGATCTGGATAAGAACATGGGACCAGCCGACCAGGTGTTTAAGAACCTGAAGGATATCCATGAGCTCGACGACATCTCCTACCTCACAGAAGAGCAACGGGAAATGCTCAAACGGTTCTTCAGTAATTTCTCAGAGGATCATAACAGCGAACTGAAACAGCGCTTCCTGAAGCTCTGGAGTAGGATCGGCACGATCTATCACAGCTTCAACGAACGTCTGGCAAGTCAACAGCTTTGTTATGAGGGTGCACTCTACAGACAGGTGGCAGAAAACCCTGACATAGCATTCCGTTACGACACCTATGCCTTTGTTGGATTCAATCATCTGCAGGAAGTGGAAAAGACACTCTTCAGACGGTTGGAACAAGCAGGCAAGGCTATCTTCTATCAGGATACCGAAGAGTTGCCTCCTGAAGAACTGACCTATATCTCTGCGCCGACGGAGAATATTCAGGCTCGCTACGTGAGTCAGTGGCTCACCCCCGAACGGATTGCCGCCGGAAAGAGAACAGCTATTGTGCTCTGTGATGAGAAACTGTTGCAGACCGTCATCCATTGTCTGCCAGAAGGTGTCGGGAAGATCAACGTGACAACAGGTTATCCCCTGAGTCAGACTGCTGCTGCCACCCTGGTGAGTCAGTTCTTCAATCTTCAGATCAACGGTTTCTCACTGAAGACAGGTGCGTTCAGAAGGCATTGGCTGGAACTGATGAACAGGCATCCCTATGCAAAGATGATGCCTGAAGACTATGCCAGCACCCACTATACCGACAACAGCGAACTGCTGCATGCCCTGTTGGGTATCATCCGTCATGTGGCGAAAGATCCGAGTCCCAAGGATCAGTTGGCAACAGAGAGTCTGTTCAGGGTCTATACGGTATTGAATCGTATCACCGACCTCGTGGACAGGGGTGTGCTGACAGTTGATATCATCACCCTTCAGCGCCTGGTATCACAGGTGATACAATCCACCACGATTCCATTTCACGGAGAACCCGCAGAAGGTATTCAGATCATGGGTGTGCTTGAGACCCGAAACCTCGACTTTGATCACGTGCTGATGCTCTCTTGTAACGAAGGTAACATGCCGCGTGGTGTGAGCGACACCTCATTTATCCCCTATAGCATCAGAAAGGCGTATGGCCTGACTACGGTGGATCATAAGGTGGCTATCTATGAACACTATTTCCATCGGTTGCTGCAAAGGGCAAAGGATGTCACACTGGTGTATAACAATGCGACGAACGACGGACAGACTGGTGAGATGTCACGCTTTATGCTACAGCAGATGGTAGAGAGAACGAAGCCTATCCAGTACCAGACGCTTCAGGCAGGACAGCAGACACAACTCAAATGTCCTCAGGAAATCGTCAAGACCGACAAGGTAATGGCCATTATGAAAGAGCGCTTTTCGAAGGAGCACGGAGGCATCAGTCCGACAGCCATCAGCACGTATCTGCGCTGCCAGTTGCGGTTCTTCTACCATTATGTGGGAAATCTGAAAGAGCCTGATGATAATGACGAGGAACTCGTGGATAACCGTATTTTCGGCAACATCTTCCATAAGGCGGCTCAGGTGATCTATGAGCGGCTGCAGGCAATGACGGGTAACCGCATCACAGCCCGAGCTATCGATGACCTGTTGAAGAGTGTGGTAGAAATAGAACAAACGGTGGATGAAGCCTTTAAGACAGAGCTGTTCCAGATTAAAGATCCTAACCGCCAGATGCCTACCCTTGACGGGTTGCAACTCATCAACAGAGAGGTGATCATCAAATATATCCGTCAGCTCTTAGAGAACGACAGGAAATTGACACCTTTTAGTATCGCAGGCTTAGAGAAACCGGTGGAGATGCCTCTGGGCTGGACGATTGTAAGAGGTATCATAGACCGTTTGGACCGCATTAAAGAACCGGAGACAGGCGACAGCATCATACGTGTCATTGACTATAAGACAGGTGCCAAGAAGCAGAAGGATCTGCCTGATGTAGCGGCGATCTTCGATCCTGAAAACGTAAAAGATCACAGTGACTATTACCTGCAGGCATTCCTCTATAGCCATATCGTCAGAAGGCAGACAAAGACCCCCGTCTCCCCGCTCCTGCTGTTTGTACAATATACAGGTGCCGATGAATATGATCCCACGCTAAAATTGGGTAAGGACCCCGTAAAAGATATTGCCACAGTATCGGATGAGTTTATGACGCTGTTGACAGAAAAGATGAGCGAGATCTTCTGTCAAGACCTCGCTTTCTCTCCAACAGAGGACAACGAGACCTGTCGTTCGTGTCCCTATAAAATACTGTGTCGGTAATTACTCTTCCATGAGCTTACGATAACGGGCACGTTTGGGCTCTTCCAGTCCTAAGCGCTGTGCCTTATTAGCCTCATATTCGGAGTAGTTGCCCTCGAAGTAGAACACATTTCCCTCACCCTCGAAGGCAAGGATATGGGTACAGATACGGTCCAGGAACCAACGGTCGTGACTAATGATAACAGCACATCCGGCAAAGGCTTCAAGACCTTCCTCAAGTGCACGTAACGTATTGACATCTATATCGTTAGTAGGCTCATCCAGGAGTAAAACATTACCCTCTTGCTTCAGGGCGATAGCCAGATGCAGACGGTTGCGCTCACCTCCGGAGAGCACCCCGCATTTCTTCTCCTGATCTGCGCCACTGAAGTTGAAGCGTGAGAGGTATGCACGCACATTCACATCACGTCCACCCATACGGATGGTCTCATTGCCGCCACTCACCACCTGATAGACACTCTTCTCTGGATCTATATCCTTATGCTGCTGATCCACATAAGAAAGCTTGACGGTCTCACCGACATCGAAAGTACCGGCATCAGGGGTATCAAGTCCCATGATGAGTCGGAAGAGCGTTGTCTTTCCAGCTCCGTTAGGACCAATCACACCCACAATACCATTTGGCGGGAGGATGAAATTGAGATCCGTGAAGAGTTGTTTCTCCGGGAAGGATTTGGCAACATGCTCTGCAACGATGACCTTATTACCCAGGCGTGGACCGTTGGGGATGAAGATCTCGAGCTTCTCCTCACGTTCCTTCTGTTCCTCGTTGAGCATCTTATCATAGGAGTTCAGACGGGCCTTTCCTTTTGCGTGGCGTGCTTTTGGTGCCATACGCACCCACTCCAACTCACGTTCAAGTGTCTTACGGCGCTTAGAGGCAGACTTCTCTTCCTGAGCCAGACGCTGTGACTTCTGTTCGAGCCAAGAAGAATAGTTTCCCTTCCAGGGAATACCCTCACCACGATCCAGTTCGAGAATCCACTCTGCCACATCATCGAGGAAATAGCGGTCGTGGGTAACGGCAATCACTGTTCCTTCATACTGTTGCAGGTGCTGTTCGAGCCAGTCGATGGATTCTGCATCGAGATGGTTGGTAGGCTCATCGAGCAGGAGCACGTCTGGCTTCTGAAGCAGCAGACGGCACAAGGCCACACGACGGCGTTCACCACCAGAGAGTGTTGCTACACTCCAATCGCCAGGAGGACAGTTCAGAGCAGCCATCGCACGATCGAGTTTGGAATCCATGTTCCAGGCATCGGTAGCATCGATGACATCCTGCAGCTCTGCCTGACGGGCCATCAGCTTCTCCATCTTATCAGCATCCTCATAATATTCCGGGAGTCCGAATTTCACGTTGATCTCATCGTATTCAGCAAGTGCATCATAGACGTGTTGCACACCCTCCATCACATTCTCCTTTACCGTTTTCGTCTCATCGAGTGGCGGATCCTGAGGCAGATAGCCCACCGAGTAACCTGGGCTCCATACCACATTGCCCTGATACTGCTGATCAATTCCTGCAATAATCTTCATCAGTGTGGATTTACCGGCACCATTCAGACCGATGATACCAATCTTTGCCCCATAGAAGAAACTGAGATAGATGTTCTTGAGCACTTGCTTCTGGTTCTGCTGGATGGTCTTGCTCACTCCTACCATCGAGAAAATCACTTTCTTGTCGTCAACTGTTGCCATACTTTTGAGTTAATTTCAGATTTTGTGCAAAAATACAAAAAAAAGACGAAATCTAATACATATCTCATATTTTATTTGTAATTTCGCAGCCAAATTGAGAAGATCTGAAAGCCCAGCTTCCCCGAAATACAAGAAGTTATATGCACGAAGAGAGCCAGTATGCCTATATGGCTACCCTACAGGCTCTCAAACAAGCTGGTATTGATATGGATTATCTGGAGCAGCATGAGGTAGGTATCGTCTATGGCAACGACTCAGCCGTAGAGGCCAGCAGCAAAGCTGTGGATAAATTCCATCAGATGCATACAAGTCTGGCTTGTGGCAGCGGCTCCCTCTTTCAGTGTCTGAACTCCACCATCTCCATGAATCTGGCATGTATCTTCAAGTTGAAAGGTATTAACCAGACGATTTCTGCAGCCTGTGCATCTGGTTCCCAGAGTATCGGTATGGCTGCAACCCTCATCGCTAACGGTTTACAGGACTGTATCATCTGTGGCGGTGCTGAGGAGGTGAACCACTTAGGTGTGGTGTCGTTCGACGGGCTGCAGTCGTTCTCTACTCGTGAGAATGCCCCAGAGAAAGCCAGTCGTCCCTTTGATAAGGACAGAGACGGACTTGTGCCCAGCGGCGGTGGTGCCACATTGATATTAGAAAGCTATGAGCACGCTATCAAGCGAGGGGCACCCATCATCGCAGAAGTATTGGGATGGGGCTTCTCAGGTAATGGCGACCATATCTCTACACCCAATATCGAAGGACCAGTCAAGAGCATGCTGAATGCCTTGAGAAACGCAGGTGTCAGTCCTCAGGATATCGACTATGTGAATGCCCATGCTACAAGCTCACTGATTGGTGATCAGCGCGAAGCACAGGTGATAGCAAAGGTCTTTGGTGACTACCAGGTGCCAGTGAGTTCTACAAAGAGTCTGACGGGGCATGAGATGTGGATGGCAGGGGCCAGTGAGGTGATCTACTCCATCCTGATGATGAAGAACAACTTTATGGCTGGTAACCTGAATTTTGAGACACCAGACGAAGAGACAGCCGTGATTAACGTACTGCCAGAAAAAAAGGAACAGCATTTCGATCTGTTCCTCAGTAACTCATTCGGGTTTGGCGGTACAAACTCCACCCTGATTATCAAGAATATCTAAACATCAAGATAATGCCAGTTCCATCTATACCTTAGGCAGATGGAACTGGTATTTATGATCAAAAACTTCCTTTACCGTATTGATTTCGAGGAACTTTGTTCCACCGCCTCCACCAATGTTTCCGCTGAGGTACGCAATACGATCATCGAGACCCACATACCCCTTCTGACGTAACATCCTGACTGCAGCAAGGAACAGTTTCTCGTTGTCTATATGTTCCTTCTGATAGACAGGAATCACACCATAACTGAGGTTCAACAAGCGCTGGAGCTTATCGTTATAGCAGATGGCTAATACGGGATGAGGGCCTCGGAAAGCTGCCAACATACGGGCAGTATTACCTGTCACATTATCAGTGATAATACCTTTAACACCAAGCTTCTCTGTTGCCTGGATAGCGCCAAAGGCCATAAACTCACGAATATCGCAATTCTCGGACAAGGGCACATCAATAACACCACGCAAACTGAGATCCTTCTCGGCCTGTTCAGCGATAGCTGCCATTGTCCGGACTGCCTCCACAGGATATTTGCCACTGGCAGTCTCACCAGAGAGCATCAGCGCATCAGTATGTGAATAGATGGCATTGGCAATATCCGTTACCTCTGCACGCGTGGGACGCGGATTATTTATCATGGTGTGAAGCATCTGAGTCGCCACAATCACAGGTTTCTTTGCCATGATACATTTACGGATGATCTGACGCTGAATACCCGGGATACGTTCGATAGGTACCTCGATGCCCAGATCACCACGTGCGATCATGATACCATAAGAGGCTTCGATAATCTCATCGATGTTGTCAACACCCTCCTGATTCTCAATCTTCGAGATGATCTTGATGTCGGAGTTGAAAGCATCAAGAATGGCTTGTACCGCACGTACATCGGCAGCAGAGCGTACAAAGCTGTGGGCTATGAATTCAATATCCTGATCGATGGCTAACATGATATTCTTGCGGTCTTTCTCAGTCAGTGTAGGCAGGGCTATATGCACGCCAGGTACATTCACGCTTTTATGGGCACCCAACACACCATCGTTCTTCACCTGGGCAATCACCGCAGGACCATTGATACCAATCACCTCCATATCGAGAGCGCCATCATCAAAAAGAATATGACATCCCTCATGCACATCAGCTGCGAAATTGGTATAAGAGAGGTTGATCATATCATGTGTAGAATCCATCTCAGGACGACCGAATATCTTCACCACATCACCCTCCTTATAGACAATCGGCTCTGCACAACCTGTGGTACGCACCTCTGGTCCCTTTGTGTCGATGAGGATACCAATATGACGACTTACCGAGCGTACATTCTTGATAATCTTTTTGATGCCTTCTTCATCAGCATGAGCAGTATTCATTCTCACCACATTAACACCAGCCTCAAAAAGATGACGGATGAATTCAACATCACACCGACGATCACTGATGCTCGCGACTATTTTTGTCTGTTTCATACAATATTTCTTTGATTTTGTGGTGCAAAGGTACAAAAAAGCACCCAAAGAACGGCTAATTTTGCCAATTTTTGAAAAAAAATCGGGAAATATTTCGGTAATCGACTGAAAATTAGTAACTTTGCAGTCCGAAATCGAGAAAAATCAGATTTTCACATTATTAATATATAGACAAATAAAAAAATGACCAAGGCAGAAATCATAAACAAAATTGCTGAGGAAACAGGTGTTGCCAAGAAAGATGTGGCTGCCACTGTTGAAGCTTTTATGGAAGAGATTCGCGTGAGCCTCGCCGACAACAAGGAGAATGTATATCTCCGTGGTTTTGGCACCTTCGTTGTGAAGCGTCGCGCTCAGAAGACAGCCCGTAACATCTCGAAGAATACGACGATCGTTATCGACGCCCATGACTATCCAACATTCAAGCCCTCAAAAAGCTTTATTGAAAAGATGAAGTAATTAACAACTTAAATAAATTCTAGAATTATGCCAAACGGAAAGAAAAAGAAGGGCCACAAGATGGCTACTCACAAGCGTAAGAAGAGATCATAAGAGCAAGTAAGCTTAATGACATGAGAAAAGAATGAAAGGAGTGTGCCAGCTAATCCCTCACGGATAGCGGCACACCCTTTTGAGTTAAAAAGAAACCCCACAAGAAAAGCAAGAAGCAAATGACAAGTGAAGTAATCATTGATGTTCAGCCGAAAGACATCTCGATTGCCCTGCTCGAAGACAAAGAGCTGGTAGAGTACCAGCAGGAGCAGCGCACCGAATCCTTCTCGGTGGGAAACATCTATGTGGCAAAGGTGAAAAAGCTGATGCCTGGCCTCAATGCCTGCTTCGTTGATGTCGGTGCAGAACGCGTGGCATTCCTGCATTATCTTGACTTGGGAAATCAATTCAACTCCTACGAGAAGTATCTGAAACAGGTGGTTAGCGACCGCAAGAAGCTCTACCCAATTCAGAAGGCTCACATCCAACCCGAACTGAAGAAAGATGGCAGTATTGCCAACATGCTGAAGGTAGGACAGGAAATACTGGTACAAATCACAAAGGAGCCCATCAACACCAAAGGACCGCGATTGACTTGCGAACTCAGCTTTGCTGGACGTTATCTGGTGCTGATACCCTTTGAGAACGGTGTCTCTGTCTCTACCAAGATCAAGCGTGGCGAGGAGCGAAGCCGACTGAAACAGCTCATCCAAAGCATCAAGCCCAAGAACTTCGGTGTCATCGTCCGCACGGTGGCAGAAGGCAAGAAGGCTGCAGAACTCGATGCAGAGTTGAAGATCCTGCTGAAACGCTGGGAAGACACTATCTCGAAAGTACAGAAGACGACCACACGCCCACAGTTATGTTTTGAGGAGGAAAGTCGGGCTGTCGCACTGCTTCGAGATCTGTTTAATCCATCCTATGACGGCATTCACGTCAACGACAGCGGTATCTACGACGAAATCAAGAATTACCTGGGGCTTATTGCTCCAGAGAAGAAGGAGATAGTTAAGTTGTATAATGGTACAGTACCTATCTTCGACAATTTCAGTGTTACCAAACAGCTGAAATCAGGCTTTGGAAAGACTGTCAATTACAAACACGGCGCCTACCTCATCATTGAACATACAGAGGCAATGCATGTGGTGGATGTGAACAGCGGTACGCGTATCAAAAAAGAGAACAATCAAGAAGCCAATGCTCTCGAAACCAATCTGGGAGCTGCCGATGAATTGGCTCGTCAGTTGCGTCTCAGAGATATGGGTGGTATCATCATCGTTGACTTTATTGACATGAAGCTACCAGAAGACCGTCAGATGCTTTACGAACGGATGTGTAAGAACATGCAGAAAGACCGCGCCAAGCACAACATTCTGCCCCTTTCCAAATTTGGACTGATGCAGATTACCCGTCAGCGCGTGCGTCCTGCCATGAGTGTGAATGTTGAGGAAGTCTGCCCTACCTGTTTTGGAAAGGGTACCATCAAATCAAGCATTCTCTTCACTGATACACTGGAGAATAAAATTGACAACCTAGTCAATAAAATCGGAATCAGCAAGTTCTACCTACATGTACATCCTTACGTGGCTGCCTACATCAACAAAGGCGTCTTCAGTTTGAAGTTACAATGGCAAATGAAATATGGACTTGGCGTCCATGTGATCCCCTCTCAGAAGCTGGCATTCTTGCAGTATGAGTTCTATGATGCCGACAGGCAGTTCATTGACATGCAAGAAGAAATAGAAACAAAATAGACCCTCTAAAAATTTTAACGCTATGCTCACACTAAAAATTCTGTTCTGGGTCTGCTTACTGATTGTATTTTATACCTATTTAGGTTATGGGATACTACTCTACATCATTATCCGAGTGAAACGGCTCTTCTGCGGGAAACCTCAGAAGGCTGTTTTACCGGCTGACGATGAGTTACCTACTATGACACTCATGATCTGCGCCTATAATGAGGAAGACGTGGTGGCAGAGAAGATGGAAAACACGCTGGCAATCGACTATCCAAAAGATAAATTCCGTATCATGTGGGTTACCGACGGAAGTAACGATCGGACCAACGAGTTGCTTGCCGCCTACCCGGAGGTTGATGTGGTCTTTAGTCCTGAACGTCGAGGAAAGACTGCAGCTTTGAAACATGGACTTCAAGAGCTGAATACCCGTTATGTGGCATTCACTGATGCCAATACAATGATTAATTCAACAGCCATGCGGGAGATAGCCCGATTGTTTATGGATCCTACCGTAGGTTGTGTCTCTGGTGAAAAACGTGTTGCTGCGAAGAAAGTTGGAGAGATGGCTGCTGAGGGCGAAGGCATTTACTGGTGTTATGAGAGCACACTGAAACGCTGGGATAGTGAACTCTACTCTGCAATGGGTGCTGCCGGGGAGTTATATGCCATAGACCCCGCCCTTGTCAAAGAGGTGCCAAACGAAGCATTACTTGACGATTTCATGATGTCGATGTTGATTGTCGCTGATGGAAAACGTATTGCCTATACTCCAGATGCCTATGCTCAGGAATATGGTTCTGCAGATCTCGCAGAAGAATCCAAGCGTAAACGTCGTATCGCAGCAGGCGGTCTTCAAAGCATATGGTGGTTACGCAGTATGCTCAATCCCTTTAGTCAGCCCATTGTTGCTTTCCAATATATCAGTCACCGCGTACTCCGATGGAGTATCACACCTGTGGCAATGGTGCTCCTATTACTTGTAAATATCGCCTTGGCTACACTTGGTGCTGGCACATTTTACACTGTGATACTTCTACTTCAAACACTGTTCTATCTTATGGCTGCTGCCGGATGGTTGCTCAGCCGTTTCGGGTATCGTAATAAACTGCTCTATACTACCTATTATTTCGTATTTATGAATCTTAATGTGTTCCGGGGAATGGTGTATCTTAAGAATCATGGGAAAAGCGGTGCATGGGAAAAAGCACGCAGAAGTTAAAAAAAATCTTTTATTTCTTTTGTTCTTCCAAATTAATTTATTAATTTTGCAGCGATTTAGTGCATTTTGATATCACACTCATGGAAAAGAACGAAAAAGAGATTCTGTTACAAAAGTATGCTGACGTAAATCGCAGGTTGATACTTGCGAACGAGCAGCTTGCTATTGCCAACCAGAAACTTAAGGAATACGAGGAGAAGGCGCAGAAGGCTGAGAAGGCCAGTAAGATGAAGTCTCTTTTCCTTGCAAACATGAGTCATGAGATCCGTACACCGTTGAATGCTATTGAAGGTTTCTCGCGTGTGCTGGTGGAGACCGACTCACAGGATGACCGAATGAAGTTCTATGAGATCATCGAGAGCAATAACAACCGCCTACAGAGTCTTGTGAATGAGATTCTCGATCTTTCGCGTGTCGAGTCTGGAGAAATCGTAATGAAGAAAACCATTATCGATTTGAATGAACTTTGTTCAAGCATCAAGAACCTCTTTAAGTTCCGTTGTCCTGATTCCGTACAGTTGGTTTGGGAGAAACCTCTGATGGGTGTAACCTTCAATACTGATGCAAACCGTCTGACACAGGTTTTCTCTAATCTGATCAGCAACGCTCTGAAACATACACCAAATGGAAGCATTAGTTATGGTTATAAGGTTTTTGACGATGCCTCCAAGATCGAATTCTTTGTAAAGGATACAGGTTCAGGTATCGCTAAAGAAGATCTGGAGCATATTTTCGAGACTTATGTCTCTCGCGATGCAGAAACCAACAAGAACAGTTATGGTCTTGGTCTGCCCCTTTGTAAGATTATCGTTGAGAAGCTAGGTGGCAACATCTCTGTTGAATCTGAGCAGGGCAAGGGTTCAACCTTCCGCTTCAGCATGCCATTCGAGGGATCAATTGGCGGTAAAGAGCAGCACAAAACCACAACTACGAATGTACGTACCATTCGCATCAGCGGTCGTCCTGATGAAATTAATATGAAGAAGATCCTCGTTGCTGAGGATGAGGACAGCAACTACGAGTTGGTGAAGATTGTACTCCAGAAACGCTATAAATTGATACGTGCCCATAATGGTATTGAGGCTGTGACGATGAATGAAGATGAGCATCCCGACATGATTCTGATGGATATTCGTATGCCAGAGATGAATGGTCTTGATGCCACACGTATTATTAAAGAGGTGTCTTCCGATACCCCTGTCGTAGCCTTGAGTGCCTATGCCTTCGAGGAGAACATCCGTGAGGCTAAGGCTGCGGGCTGTGATGACTTCATGGCTAAACCTTTCAAGGTAGAGAACCTGATTGAGATGGTCAAGAAGTATCTTGATGAGTAATTTGTATCCATTTACCATACTTAACTTAAAAACTTATTTTGTCATGGGAAAACTTGCAGTTCAGAAATATTTCTCGTTCATGATGCTTATTGCCACCTTCCTACTGATGGTGTTTACGCTTGTAGGGCTGTTTGGTGGTGATGTACAGCCTGCTGGAAACACGGCACGTGCTATGCTCGTCTATGCCCTGCCCCTCCTGATCATCGGCAATGCCTTCTTCCTCCTATACTGGTTGGTACTGCGTCGTTTCCACTGGATGCTCATGCCCCTGATCACCCTTCTATGTTGTATCCCCTATATAGGCACAGTATATCAGTTTCGTTCGCTCGATGAAGGAGCGGAAAAGAAACAAGGCTTTAAGATTGCCTCCTATAATGTCGCTATGTTTGGACGTGAGACAACAGGTTTTATGGCTCAAGATATCCTCGCAGAGATGAAACGTCAGAAGGTGGATATCGTCTGCTTCCAGGAGTACAACGACTTTGCAGGTGACAAGAAGAACTCCGATTCATACAAAGATTATTTCCCCTATCATGCCCGTGGTAATGACGATATGATCATCTACAGCCGCTATCCGATTAAGAAATCTAAGAATATCCCCTTTGAGATGACTAACAATAGTGCCATGTGGGCAGAGATCACCATCGGAGACAACACGTATCGTGTGTATAACGCCCACCTTGAGACAACAGGCATCAACGGTACGCTCCACAGAGCTGCTAAGGCAACAGTTAAAGGATTGGATGTTCAGAACAACGCCATACTGGAAGCCCTCTATGGTAATTATGCAGTCGGTATGATTGCCCGCTCAGGTCAGGCCAACATGCTGGCGATGGATATGCGTGAATCAGAAGTACCAGTCATTGTCTGCGGCGACTTTAACGATGTGCCCTACTCCTATGTCTATAACACGATGCTAGGTGAAAAGGTCGATGGTTTCAAGGAGTGCGGTAGCGGTTGGATGAACACTTTCCGTGGAAACAAGCAGGTGCGTATCGACTACATCTTCCACGACGATGTACTTGAAGGTCTGACATACTACAAGAAAGAACTGAGCTATTCAGACCACTATCCCATCTTCATGAAAGTGACACCAAAGGTAAAAGAACAATAACACTCCACAAAAAAGTCTATAATATGAAAAAGTATCTATTTGCAGTTATTCTTGCGTGTTTTTCGCTGTCAATGGCAGCACAGGATGGTAGTATCCAAGTGAACTACAAGGGTGCCAAGCCTACTATCAGCGATTTTATTACGGCGTTTCTGGCCCCGTCGTCCGATGAAGAGGAGTGCGACGGTGAGGCTGTAAACCACATTCGCAATGCATGGAATTGCTATCTGAAAGGGCTGAAGCAGGAAGAGGGTGTTTCCTTGAACGTAGATGTAAAAAATGGATTTGCCGTTTACGAGAATCGAAGAAAATATGATGGGCATGAGTACCTCATTAAGATCGAGATGTGCTATTGGAACCTGGATGATCAGAAGCATAAACTTTTTGCCTATAATTATATGAGCTTCGAAAACGGCAAATATTCTGCAGGCCAATACGACGGACTGACACTCTGCAAATACGACAATGCCAAGAAAAGCATGTTCTATACTTCTGACGCTGGCGTGGATACAGCGATGGAGGCTACCGCTTCAGATGTATGGGTGACATTCGCTCTGCCACGCTCAGGCAAGGACCTCACGATTACCAGATGGTTGCCCAGTGGCTTGAAGAGTTCGGAGACATTGAAGTGGAACGGACATGGATTTAACTACAAATAAGTACGCCCTGTTTTTTGATATTGACGGTACGCTGGTGAGTTTTGAAACCCATCAGATACCGCCTTCTACCATTCTGGCACTGACACAGGCAAAGGCTAATGGTCACAAGGTATTTATTGCCACAGGTCGACCGCCCATCATCATCACCAATCTCGGGGCGATAGAGCATCTTATCGACGGATATGTGACGACTAACGGCGCCCTCTGCTTCATTGGGGAACAGACTGTGGCTTGCCACGCAATACCAAAAGCGGATGCCCAGCGTATTGTGGAAGACTCGAGGGAGAAGAGCTACGGATTGATCGTGGTGGGTGAAAAGGATGTGGCTGTACTTGATCCGAAGGGCGATGTAGACCGCATCTTCAGACAGCATCTGGCGGTTCAGAATCTGGAGCTGGCAAAGCCCGTAGAGCAGGTGCTGGAACAGGGAGTACTGCAGATGACACCTTTTTTCCCTGAGAGCTATGAAGCGGAATTGATGAGTCGCCTACCCGCTTGCACCTCTGGACGCTGGCACCCAGAGTTTACCGATATCACTGCGAAAAAGGCCGACAAGGGGCAAGGACTTTTAGCTATTGCTAAAGAGACAGGACTCGATCCCAAGTTTACAATGGCCTTTGGTGACGGCGGCAACGACACGTCGATGATCCGCACGGCGGGTATCGGTGTAGCAATGGGTAACGCATTAGAGTCGCTGAAACAGGTGGCTGACTACACCACCACAAGTGTTGACGAGAACGGTGTACTGAACGCTCTTCGTCACTTCAAACTGATCTGAGAAATTCTATGGTATCAGTAGCGACGAGTCGCCGTAACTGAGAAAACGGAAATCGTGACTTAACGCATAATCGTAGATCTTATGCCAGTCGCCTTTTACAAAGGCGCTTACCAGCAGCAGCAACGTGGATTGCGGCTGATGGAAGTTCGTGACAAGCATCTTCACGATATGATAGTCGTAGCCTGGGGCGATGATGATCTGGGTGCTGCTGTGGAGCACGGTAAGACCATGGGCATCCATCCAATCAGCTAATGCTTGCAAAGCCTCCACACTCCTCACTTCACACTCCTCGTTCCTCGATTCATATGGTTCCCATTGGGCGACATGAAGCTGGTCTTCATTGAGTGAGGAGTTACGCATCACCTTCAAGCCCATATAATAGAGGCTTTCTAAGGTACGAACGCTGGTGGTGCCGACAGCGATAGCACAGCCCTCGTGAGCAATGAGTTTTTGGATGGTATCGCGACGCACACTAACATACTCGGTATGCATCTCGTGCCCCTCAATCTCCTCGCTCTTCACGGGTTTAAAAGTGCCAGCACCCACATGGAGGGTGAGTTCCTCACGCTGGATGCCATGAGCATCGAGGTCGGCTAAGACTTCAGGCGTAAAATGGAGACCTGCCGTAGGAGCAGCTACCGAACCTTTGATCTTGGAATAGACGGTCTGATAGGTAGTCTTGTCGCTCTCCTGTGTTTCACGGTTGAGATAAGGAGGAATTGGCAGCTCACCCATTGCGTCTATAATCTCGGCAAAGCTGGCATCACCCGTCCAGGTAAAGTCGATGCGGTGAGAGGTACCATGAACAGGACCTCGGGTGGCACTCACGTCAATGGTCTGCCCATTGAGCTCAATCATTCGGTGAAGGGTGCCTTCCTTCCATTTTTTCAGATTTCCTACCAAACAGTACCAGGCGCACTGACCTGTGGTTTGGAACATCAGCTCGTAGTCGGAAGGCGCTGCGGGTTCGAGTAGGAACACCTCGATAAGGGCACCAGTGTCTTTGCGAAAATGCATACGAGCCTGGATTACCTTTGTATTGTTAAACACCATCAGCGCAGCAGCGGGCAGATACTGGGGCAAGTTATAAAACACATCAGAACTTACCTCACCTTTGTTGTAGATAAGGAGCTTAGAATGGTCGCGCTGGGCGATGGGAAATTTTGCGATACGTTCGTCAGGCAGCGGATAGTTATAATCGCTGATATGAATATGACGGGGATCAATATGATTCATTGGTATGTTGCAATTAACAAGGCGATGATAAGTGTGAAATAGAATACCGCAACGGGGATATCACAACTGGGGCGCTCATAACCGCCATCAGTATAATCGGTAGAGATATAACGTCTGCCCTCAGCACGCATATGACGGGTCATATAGCGATAGAAGAAATATACAGAGGTGCCGACAGTGAACCCCCAGATGAGACCTACGAGGATGTCGCCTGGGAAGTGAACGCCCAGATAGAGTCGTGTCCAGCAGTTAACGAGTGACCACAGGATCATGTTAAGAGAGAGGGCCCAGCTACGCACCAGCCAACAGAAAAAGATGGCGATGCTGAATGTGTTACAAGCGTGGGCGGAGAAAAAGCCATATTTACCGCCTCGATAGCCATTGACTACATCGACAAGGGTGCCAATGACTGGATCGTGAGTAGGACGCCATCGGGCTACGGTGGGTTTTACGATGAGATCGTCAACAGCTCCTGCAAAGAGTATGCAAAGACCCGCACACCCCACAATGAAAGCTATACGTTGCAGCGAGTTATTGTTCTTCAGAACAAGATAGAATAGGCTGATATAGAACGGCACCCAAGTGATGGGTGTGGTGAGAATATGTACCACAGAATCAAGAAAAAGGGAATCACTGCCGTTAACAGCTAACAAAGCAACACGGTCGACATCCTGCGCCCAATCCAGGAAACCTTCACTTGCTAAAAGTAATGCACTATAATCCATCGTCTAAATCTCCTCCAATTTATTACGTTCTACCCATCCTTCCTTACCATCGGCTATACGTATCTCAAGCCAACCACGCATCGAGCTATCAGTAATGCTAACCTTCGTTCCCTCATGGAGAATAAAGAGATCGGTGCCGTTCTTGGCAGGTGTGCTTTTTACTGTCACTGAGGGCTCCATAATGATAGCTCCCTTGCGGAACAAGAGATTCTGCTTCTGCTGCCAAGCAAAGATATTGCTGAGAACGAAGAGCACCAGCAACACCAAACCACAGAAGAAGCCTACCTTGCGCAACCAGATGCGACTGGCAAAGAGATACACCAGCAGCAACACGATTACCAAAGCCAGAGAGATGAGTGCCACTCGCGCCCAGGCATCTACGCTCATGAGGTTCACCAGTGCGTGATACCAAGTGATGAAAAACATCTCGGATTCAGGCACGATCTTATCGATGGTTTTGCTTCGGGCTATCTGTAGGTTGAAACGAATGTCGCGGTCACCTGGTGAGAGCTGCAAAGCACGTTCGTAGTTGAGGACGGCCTTCGTAACGTTCTCCGTACGGTAGTAGGCGTTGCCAAGGTTATAATAGAGCTCAGCAGAGCCCCCCTGCTTCAGAAGTGCCTCGTAGTCAGCGATGGCCTGCTGGTATTGTCCACGCACATAGGCACTGTCTGCCTCAGACTTCGTAACAGCTCCAGCACCCAGCGGGAAGAGTAGCAACAGCAAAACAACAGCAGTCGTTTTGCCTGATCGTTTCTTCTTCATTGTATCTTCGATACGCTCAATGGCGGTCATCGCTTTATCATATACCTTATTCATATTTCCCTTAGGATCGCCAGGAGCATAGCGTTCAAACTCACACTCATCAAGTGCTCCAATAAATAGACTTATAGTATCGTCATCGACAGAACGTTCTGAGAGCTTCTGACTGATATTATCATGTGAGAGCTGCTCTACAGGGATATTCAGTTTGTCACCCACATAACCCCATAGGGCACGCAGCACTTCATCATAGAAGGCACTAGCCTTGCCAGCCTGCATCAGTTTCGCTGCCTGCTTGAGGCGCTTGGTAGCCACCTTGTTCGCCTTCTTTCCACGCATCTTCGTGACATTGGCATTGTCAATAGCACGCTGACGGAACACAATAAAGAGCGTAATGAAAATCAGTGCCAAGATAACAAGACTGATCCAGTAGGCTGTAGAGCCAAAGAAGAAATCGTCGAGCGGGCGCTGACGGGTATCCCCCAGTTTAATGTAACGGATATCCTTTGAAAGTTCCTGCAGATCTTGACCGGAGAAGTCGCTGACAGAGGCAGCACCTGAGCCCTTAGCCACATCGAGAGTGAAACCCTCGCTCTTGATGGTTTTATATGCATTCTCCGACGTATCAAAATAGGTGAGCTCTACTGGAGGAATCTCGTATTTACCCTGATGACGAGGCACAATCAGCACATCATAGATCATCGAGCCCTCGATACCATTATGGGTGAGCTTTGTCTTATCAGTGACTTTCGGCTCATATTTGTCAAAATCCTTAGGTACATTGATCACAGGCTGCTTCATCAACTTCAGGTTGCCGATACCGCTGATGATGATTCGCATAGAGACAGGATCGTTGGCTTTAGTTTCCGTTTTATCGAGCTGGGCAGAGATAGTGAACTTACCCACACCACCAGAGAAGTTAGCGGGGCGTTCAGGCAGAGGATCTACCTGAATCTCGATACCTGGTGCAACAATCTTCTTCTTCACCTCTATATAACCGGAACCGCCATTGAAAAAAGCTTCGAAGGGATCAATATTACGATTCTGCTGAACCACAATACCCTCAAAAGTGATACTCGGAATCTGAAGCTTACCCGTCATCTGCGGGAACATCACATACTGGCTCCAAGTACAGGTGCGATATGGACGTCCGTTAACGGTCTCAAGTAAAAAACTCTTTTGCTGCGGCAAATCAACTTCTTGGCTATAGAAACTCTTCAAATCAGGCATATCACCACGAAGCTGAGTGAGTGACACCAATGTATAGACCTTATAGGTGAGCAAGATTGGCTCCTGTTCGTGGACACGATTCTTGTTCGCACTAACCTTAATAAAGAGGTCAGATCCTGATATATGGCTACCGGCATCGCGCAACTCAGTTCCTTCGTCATCACGCTGCTGACGCTGACGGGAACTGGAGGCTGTGCCTGATACTTTAATGGTGAGCGAATTAGAGGCGATAGTCTTACCACCTGCCACAATATGGGCTGGAGGAATGGTAAACGAGCCGTTCTTGGTGGCACTGACGATATAGGTATAAGTGATGGATGATGTGGAGCTGGTGTGCCCGTTGATCATCTGATAGCTCGACTGCATAGAACGGTTAGGTCCTATGAGCACCTCAAGTTCGTCTGGGATATCACCTGCACGGAAATCGCTCACGTTCTGCGTGTTAACCGTATAAGTGAGTCGGAACTGCTCACCTACCGCCACATGGGAAGGAGCAGAACCTGTCAATGTCTGCGCAATGGCTGTGATGACAGCCAGCATCATACATACTATCGTAAAAAGTCTCTTCATTTATCTTTACCAGTTCTTCTGAATATTACGACGCTGGGGCTGTTGTTGGGCTTTCTTCATCTTCTCCTGCGTCTGTTTCTCGTTTTGGATGGCAGCATTCAACAGTTGTTCGGCATTCTCCTTACTCATCTGGGGTTTGGGCTGCTCTTTCTGCTGATCCTGCTTCTGATCCTTGTTCTGATCCTGATTCTGCTGATCTTTCTTATCGTCTTTTTTATTGTCTTTCTTATCATCGTTATTCTGACCTTGCTGGTTCTGCTGCTGTTGATCCTGCTTGTTTTTCTGGTGCTTGCAGAGCACAAGGTTATAACGGGTCTCATCGTCAGACGGATTCAGTCGAAGTGCATTCTTATAGGCCTCAATAGCCTCACCATACATCTTATGTGTCTGACAGATGACACCGATGTTATGGAAGGACTTCGACTTACGAAGGGGATTGGTCTCCAGGCGCGAGGCTGCCTCAAACTGCTCGACAGCAGCAGAATCTTTCTTCTGAGCCATCAGGGCGTTACCCAAGTTAAAAGGTGCCTGCGGGTTTTTGGGGTTCTTCTCAATCGCCTTACGATAAGCCACCTCAGCATTGGGATAATCACCGCGATGGAAGAGTTTGTTACCCTCGCGGATATACTGGCGATCGCTCTGTGCGGAGGCTGTAGTAGCTACCAACAGAAGGAGCATAGCAGCAGTCTGTTTCTTATTACCGAAAAGCGAGATACGTTTCAACAATGGGTTGCGGCGATCAAAGATACATATCTCGAGTATTAACAATAGAAGTGCAAGGATGCCAAAGGCGCGGAACTGCTCATCAAACTCGCTATAAACGGCAGTAGAAGTCTCTTTCTTTGCCAATTTGTCTAACTCCTGATCGAGCTGTTCCTGAGCAGCACTATTGTTCTGCACATGAATATAGGCACCGCCACCTGCCTGAGCCACCTGCTTACACATATCTTCATTGAGAGCCGACATCACCGTATTGCCCGTATTGTCCTTCATATATTCACCTGTGCCGGCAATGGGGATTGGTGCTCCCTGAGTAGAGCCGACACCAAGTACATACACACGCATGCCGAGATCCTTTGCAGCCTCAGCAGCCTCTACTGCCCCACCCTCATGATCTTCACCATCGGTAATTACCACAATGGCTTTTCCAATGCCTTCTTCCTGCGTAAAGCTGTGAGAGGCCATCTCGATGGCACGGGCAATATCAGTGCCCTGAGTAGAGATCATCGAGGGATCGATGCTGGAGAGGAACATCTTAGCTGAAACATAGTCGCTTGTGATAGGCAACTGCACGAAGGCATCGCCAGCAAACACAATCAGACCAATTTTATCGTTTGTAAAATGATCCACCAGGTTCTCAATCATCATCTTACTGCGATCGAGACGGCTGGGAACGATATCTTCTGCCCGCATGGAATTACTGATATCCATTGCTATGATGGTCTCAATACCCACGCGCTTCTCGTGGTTGATCTTCGTACCCATCTGCGGACGCGCCAGCATCACGATAAGCAAAGCGAGAGCTGCCTGCAGAATCCAGAATTTTACTGAGGGACGGAAGCGAGACACATCGGGCATCAGCGCCTTTAACAAGGCTGGATCGCCAAACTTGCGAAGCCGCTTTTTCTGGTTGCGGTAGGAAATAAACCTGATAAGCGCCAAAACGGGGATTAGCGCTAGCAGATAGAGATATATCGGGTCTTCAAATCTGAACATATTTTCTTTTCTTATTAGGGTATCCGACGGAAGATCGTGATGCGCAGCAGGATCTCAAGCAATAAAGCGATAACGGCAGCGAGGGCAAAAGGCTGATAAGCCTCATAACGCTTGCTGAACTTCTTCACGTTGAGCTTGCTCTTCTCCAACTGGTCGATCTCCTTATAGATATTACGCAGTTCCTTCGTATTCGTGGCACGATAGAAGTCACCTTCAGTCGCTGCAGCAATCTCACTAAGTGTCTTGGTGTCGATCTCCACAGGGATATTCACATATTGCACACCACCAGCCACAGGCATCGGATAAGGCGCCACCTTGTTGGTTCCTACACCAATGGTATAGACGCGGATACCCAGACTCTTAGCAATCTCAGCAGCTGTCATTGGCGATATGTCACCTCGGTTGTTACTACCGTCAGTCAGCAGAATCACCACCTTACTCTTGGCTTTCGACTCTTTCAGACGACTTACAGCATTGGCCAATCCCATACCTATAGCGGTACCATCCTCAATAAGACCACGGGCTGCTATGTCTGTACGAACATTCTGAAGCATATTAAGCAGAGAGGCATGATCAGTAGTCATCGGGCACTGGGTGAACGACTCACCTGCAAAGATAGTAAGTCCGATATTATCGTTCGGACGACCTATAACAAACTCAGAGGCTACCTGTTTGGCAGCTTCGATACGGTTAGGCTGCAAATCCTCTGCCAGCATACTCGTAGAGACATCCATTGCCAACATGATATCAATACCTTCTACCGTCTTGCTGGCCCAGGAGTCATGAGTCTGAGGACGAGCCAATACCAACACCACCATTGTGAAGACCAACACCCGAAGCAGCATAGACAGCGGCATCAGCGCGACCTTCCAACTGCGCGGCGCAAAGCGGAATACAAAGGTATCGCTCATCCGCATTGTGGGCTCAGTCTTCTTTCTGTACATCACATACCATATCAGATATGGGATGATGAGCAGAAGCAACAACAGATATTCCTTATTGGCAAATTCCATTTCGTTTCATTTAATACAATAACTGATACAGCGTATAGACCACATAAGCCAAGAGCAGAGCACTAGTGATGCCCAGTAAGGTAATCACGGTTTGCAGCACGCGACGAGCCTTCTGTGAACGCTGGTCTTCTTCAGTCAGCTGAGGTTTAACGGTCTCCTCAACAGGTACATTCTCCAATTTCGTCTGATCAATGAATGCAATGGCGTTGACGAGATTCATATCATTCTCATTAATGAGTGTGGAGTATTTGGCGAACTTCACAAGGTCTGCCGTCAAGAACAGATGGCGCAGTTCACTGAGTGCCTTCTCATCCTGAGTGGCTGTGAGTTTCTCAATAATCTCGCTACTAGTCATCTCCATAGCATTGAAGCCGTAACGCTCTTCTATATATTTGCGGAGAGTATCCGTCAGACGCGTGTAGTACTCCTTAGAATTCTCAGCAGAAACCATCTTATCGGCCTTGATCTGCTCAATCTGCTGCATTGCCTTCTGGTGAGGCAATAGGCGCTTCACAATACGGATGGTCTTGATAATCGGCTTATTGTCGCGCAGACGCAAATAGAGATAATAGGTCACTGCCAGACATACAAGCAGCAGCACACTAAGCCAGAACGACAGGCTCCAGTCGCTCCACAGGAACGGATTATCCTGCACATCCTTAGGCCCGAAGAACTGATCCACCTGAGTAGTATCTACCTCGATGGTGAGCACCTTCAGGGCAAGACTCTTACTCTTATATGGCTTACCATTAATCTTCACCGTCATTGGTGGCAGGTAATAAAGGGTATCATCGAAAGAGGTCAGCGTATAGATGGTAGAGCGAGCCACGAAACCATTGTCTTCAGGTTGCTGTTTCTGCTCCTGACTACCCAGCACTTCAACACCTGGTGTGATGTACTGTGTAGGCTTGAAGACAGGAAACTCCACCTTCGCATTCTCCTTTGCATGAGCTGTCAAAGTGACGTGCACCTGCTGACCGACAAGCATCTGGATAGAGTCGATACTTATTTCTACCGACTCTTGCGCAGACAGGCGCAACACACTTGTTATCAATATGATAAGAATAGTTATTCTTTTCATCAACTTCTTTGTTTAAACAACAGCAGCAACGACTTCACGAAGTCCTCGTTAGTGGCGATGCTTACATGATCCACATTACTCTTATTGAAGGTTTCACTCAGTTCTTCCTGACGCCCCATCCAGTATCTCTGGTAGGCTTGGCGCAACCGACTGGAGCCTGTATCGACATACTGCTCGAAACCTGTCTCTGCATCCACCACCTTCATCAAACCGACATTGGGTAACTCCTTGGCTCGAATGTCATACACCTGAATAGCTACCACATCGTGCTTACGATTGCAGATCTGCAAAGACTGCTGAAAATCGTTTCGTACATAGAAGTCGCTCAGAATAAAGGCTGTGGTACGACGCTTCTGAACACTGGAGAGAAACTCTACCGCCTGCTTCACATCAGTACGCTTTGACTCTGGTTGGAAGTCCAGCATCTCACGGATGATATAGAGGATGTGCTTACGACCTTTCTTCGGCGGAATATACTTCTCGATCTTGTCGGAGAAGAAGATCACGCCAATCTTATCGTTATTCTGGATGGCAGAGAAGGCAATGGTAGCAGCTATCTCCGTCACCATATCACGTTTCATCTGTCGCTGAGTACCAAAGTCGAGAGAGCCGCTGACATCGATGAGTAACATCACTGTGAGTTCACGCTCCTCTTCAAACACCTTGACATAAGGGCGATGGAAGCGGGCTGTTACATTCCAGTCGATATCACGTACATCATCCCCAAACTGATACTCACGCACCTCACTGAAGGCCATTCCCCTACCCTTGAAGGCAGAATGGTACTGACCTGCGAAGATGTTAGAGCTCAGACCTCGGGTCTTGATCTCAATCTTTCGGACTTTCTTGATGATCTCAGATGTTTCCATCACTTTTTATTTCTCACTTTTCACTTTTTAAGGCACTTCTACCTTATTGATAATCCTTGAGACAATCTCCTCACTGGTGATGTTGCTGGCTTCAGCCTCATAGGTAAGTCCGATACGATGACGGAGTACATCATGAGCCACAGCACGCACATCCTCAGGTACCACATAGCCACGACGTTTGATGAAGGCATATGCACGAGCTGCCTTAGCCAAATTAATACTGGCACGTGGAGAACCACCGAAGGAAATCATATCCTTCAACTCGCGCAGACTGTAACGATCAGGATAACGGGTAGCAAACACGATATCGGCAATGTACTGTTCGATCTTCTCGTCGAGATATACCTCGCGTACAACACTACGAGCCTTCAGGATCTCTTCTGCTGTCGTAACAGGCGTTACAGTAGGCATCTCACCTGCAATGTTCTCACGGATGATCTTCTTCTCCTCATCGAGTGAAGGATAGTCGATAACCACCTTCAGCATGAAACGGTCCACCTGTGCCTCAGGCAACGGATAAGTACCCTCCTGCTCAATGGGGTTCTGGGTAGCCATCACAAGGAAAGGATTCGGCAAACGGAAAGTTTCACTACCAATAGTTACCTGCTTCTCCTGCATTGCCTCAAGCAAGGCACTCTGTACCTTTGCTGGAGCACGGTTGATTTCATCTGCCAGCACAAAGTTAGCAAACACAGGACCTTGCTTCACTTGGAACTTCTCATCTTTCTGAGAATAGATCATCGTACCAATCACATCAGCTGGTAACAGATCTGGCGTAAACTGAATACGACTATAATCTGCATCTATCAACTGCGAGAGTGTCTTGATTGCCAAGGTTTTAGCCAAGCCAGGCACACCTTCCAACAGGATATGTCCATCACTCAGTAGTCCAATCAACAGCGAATCTACCAGATGCTTCTGTCCTACGATAACGCGGTCCATTCCGGCCACGAGATTTGTCACAAATGCACTTTGTTGTTCAATCCGGATATTCAACTCACGGATATCAATAGCTTCTGCCATAATACTTCTTATTTGTATGCTTTAATTGTTCTTTTTCGACTTCTTTTTCTTCGACTCAAGCTTTGGAATCTTAATGCTCTGACCTTCCTTCAACTCTGTCTTACTGTTCATCCCGTTATAAACCTCGATATAACACTCCATATCGGGTCCGAGAAAACGACGGGAGATCTTCTTCAAATTATCACCAGGCTTTGCCTTGACGACTTGAGCTGTACCGACAATGCGATAGGCACCATACTTCACGCGATTATCCATTTGCTGATATTTGTCAAGCTGTGGGGCAGCATCTGGTTTTGTTACCGGTGCAGCTTTCGGCTCTACAGGCTTAGCAGCAGGAACGGTCTTAGTCTCAGCAGGTTTCTCAACAGGTTTCGTTTCTGCAGGCTTGACTTCTGCTGGCTTAATTTCTGCAGGTGCAGCTACAGGTGCTGGTTTGATTGTGTCAGCAGGTACTACAGAATCCACAGGTTGAACCTCGGGTGTTGGTTTCTGAGTAGGTATCACCTTCTCCACCTTTTCTTTTTGTGTCTGAGAGGACTGTGACCATGGGAAGAGATTTCCAAGTACATAGCCACCTACTAAACCTAACAGACAGGCAAATAATGCGATAAGCCACTTATTACTATTAGAAGACGGTTCTTCCTCTTCTGCTTCAGGCTCGAGTTCTACCTCAGGTACCTCTACTTCCGTTTCAGGCTCTTCTATTGCTGGAGCTACCTCTACCACAGGCTCGGGCTTCGGTTCTGGCTCAGAAGCGATTTCAGGCTCTGGCTCAACAATGTGTTTCTCTTCAGCAATCGGTTCGGGCTCGGGCTCTGGCTCTAGTTCGGGCTCTGGTTCAGGCTCTGGTTCAGGCTCTGGTTCAGGCTCTGGCACCGTAGGTTTCTCCGTTACAATAGGTTCTGATTTCTTCTCCACAGGCTCAATCACCCATTCTGGAGTATCCTCTTCAACTATATCAACGACCTTTTGATCTTCTCCATTCCCAAAATCCACCAACGGCATGTTGGAAGGATCATTATAATCATTGTTGTCAACAGGAGGCTCTTCTTGGGTCTTCATATCCTCGAAATCCACACCTTCGTTCAGTACAACAGTCTCGAACTGTGAGAATGGCTTATTAACAAGCTCCTTCATCAGAGCATCTGGTGTAAAAGTAATCTTGTTATGACCTTCGATCAGCACACGCTCACCTGTATTGACATTCACACTTTCGCGATCATCAACATCAATAATCTTAAACGTACCTAATCCTTTGACCTTAACAATCTTATCTTTCTCCAGATTTGTCTGGATGATATCGAACATTGCACTTACAAAAGCTGCTGCATTACGCTTATCGAGGCCGTTACGTGCAACAAGTGCCTGTGACAGATCTTGAATTGATATCTTTCCCATTACTCAGTTCCTCCGTTCTTTATGCGTTCCTTCCAGTTGACATTCGGCTTGAAGTTCAACACCAGTTTGGGTGGAACAAGCATGCGCTGACCCGTAGAAGGGTTCACCATGATACGTTCCAACTTTTTCTTTACCTCAAAGGTTCCAAAAGAAGGAATGAGCACTGCATCGTCTTCCTGGAAGTGATCTCCCATTTCCTCTACGATAGCGTTCACCATCTTCTGCGTGTCATCGGACGAAAAGCCCGTACGTTGCGCCAATTGTGCGATAAAGTCTTTATTAGTCATATCTACTGTTTGATTGTTGTACCATATAAATCAAATTCTTCCGAATCGGTTATCTTCACATCATAGAACTCGCCGATTGTCAGCTCGCGTTCTGCCACAGGGATCAGCACTTCGGGATCCACTTCGGGGGAACAGAATGCCGTACGTCCTACATAGTAGTCACCTTCACGACGATCTATAATCACTTTCAGCGTCTGCCCTACCTTCTCTGCCTCAAGTTCAGCACTGATATGCTGCTGAATACGCATCAACTTGTCGAGACGCTGTTGTTTCACCTCCTCAGGCACATCATCCTCATAATGCATCTCGGAATAAGTTCCTTCTTCCTCTGAGTAGGCAAAAGCACCCATACGTTCAAAACGAGCCCACTTCACAAAAGCCTTCAGCTCCTCAAAGTCCTCATCGGTCTCACCTGGGAAACCTACCATCAGCGTAGTACGGATATGGATACCCGGTACCTCCTCACGCATCTTTCGGATCAACTCATAGGTCTCCTCCTTTGTCACATGACGCTGCATCAGAGACAGCATGTGGTCTGAAATATGTTGGAGTGCAATATCCAGATAGTTGCAGACATTCTTCTTCTCACGCATCACACGGAGCAGATCCCAAGGGAAATGAGCAGGGTAAGCATAGTGCAGACGGATCCACTCTACACCAGGGATATCAGCCATCTTTTCGATAAGTTCAGCAATATGCTGCTTGCCGTCCAGATCGATACCATAGTAGGTCAACTCCTGGGCAATTACATTAAATTCTTTCGTACCATCCTTCACCAACTGACGCACCTCGTCGAGAATCTCATCCATCGGACGACTCTGATGACGACCCGTTATCAGCGGAATCGCACAATAGGCACAATGCCGGTCACAGCCCTCACTAATCTTGATGTAGGCATAGTGACGAGGTGTCGTGATGTGGCGCGGTGCCTGCTTGATGTTCTCAAGGTTATCAATGGTACCTAAGTCCTTCAACAACTGCTTATAGTTGAACTTACCATACCAGCCATCTACTTCAGGTATCTCTTTCTCTAAATCAGCCAGATAGCGTTCCGATAGACAGCCCATCACGAAGAGCTTCTCAATCCTGCCTTCCGTCTTTGCCTGTGCAAACTCCAGAATGGTGTTGATACTCTCCTCTTTGGCGTCGTTGATAAAGCCGCAGGTATTGATAACTACTATCTCGCCCTGAGGATTGTCGCTATCGTGCGTACACAGATAGCCGTTAGCCTCCATCAAACCCATAAGCATCTCGCTGTCAACGAGATTCTTCGAACATCCGAGCGAAATAAAGTCAATCGTCTTCATCATTAATTACAACAAGAAGAACAGACACGCAGCAAAAGCACCGCATGCCAATCCAATAACCAAACCTTCAATAAAAGTCTTCTTCATAACTTCAATTCTTAAACAGGCTGTCCACAAACTCCTTGCGGTCAAAGAGCTGCAAGTCTTTCATACCCTCTCCCAGTCCGATATACTTCACGGGTACTTTCAGCTGGTCAGAGATACCAATCACCACACCACCCTTGGCTGTACCGTCAAGTTTGGTGATAGCCAGAGAGGTAATCTGTGTCACTGCCGCAAACTGCTTGGCCTGTTCAAAGGCATTCTGACCCGTAGAGCCATCAAGCACCAACATTACCTCATCGGGAGCCTCTGGCAGTACCTTCTTCATCACCTCCTTAATCTTCTTCAGCTCATTCATCAAGCCAACCTTGTTATGCAGACGTCCTGCTGTATCAATCAGCACCACATCAGCACCATTAGCCTTAGCACTCGAAAGTGTATCGAATGCCACACTGGCAGGATCACTACCCATCTGCTGCTTCACTACAGGCACCCCGACACGCTCCCCCCAGATGCAGAGCTGTTCTACAGCTGCAGCACGGAAGGTATCGGCAGCACCCAGATAAACCTTCTTACCTGCCTGTTTGAATTGCCAGGCAAGTTTTCCGATGGTTGTGGTTTTACCAACACCATTGACACCTACCACCAGAATCACATAAGGCTTATGATCACTGGGGAGATCCCAGTTATCGTTATCTTCGGAATTATTCTCTGCCAGAAGATTTGCGATCTCCTCACGAAGAATACGATTCAACTCCGAAGTACTGACATACTTATCTCGAGCCACACGTTCTTCGATACGCTCAATAATCTTCAAGGTTGTATCAACACCTACATCACTGGTAATCAGCACCTCCTCAAGATTATCCAGCACATCATCATCAACCTTTGACTTACCAGCCACGGCACGGGCCAGTTTGTCAAATACGCTGGTCTTTGTTTTTTCCAGACCTTTGTCTAGTGTTTCTTTCTTTTCTTTATTGAAAAATCCAAAAATTCCCATAATGCTATATATAACGCGTGCAAAGGTAATGAAAATCCACGATATAGCAAAAAAAAGAGGCCGCAATTTAACTTGCAGCCTCTCTTTTTTATGTAAAATTAAATTAATTCTTGAAGAAGTCCTTAACGGCCTCGTTAGGAACCATCTGCTCATCGAAGATG